>CAZKRC010000040.1:0-16763 GCA_964555105.1 uncultured Bifidobacterium sp.
CGTCTCGCCCCCGCCGGCCGTTGGGGGCGGGCCTCCGGGGTGCCCCCGCGGGGGGGGGGGGGGGGGGGGGGGGGGCGGGGTGGCGGTTGCAGGGGCGCAGCATGCTGCGCCCCTGCGGCCTACGTCGCCGACGTCGCCTACGTCGTATAGAACCGCCGCGCCAACAGGCGCCCCGGCAGCATCCACAAGAGGCCCGCCAGCGCCCACGGAATCGCCACGCCCGTGGCAAGCATGGCCAGGGCGTCGGTGGCCGGCATGCTCCCCAGCATGCCACCGACGGCGCGACCGGTGGACGCAGGGGCCGTCGGCGCGGCGCGCAAGCCCGCGAGGGCGTGCCTCAACAACCAGAAATGCAGAAGCATCACCACCAGTACGCCGAGCGAAATCCAGGAGCGTTCCGTGGACGCATAGGCCGCCCATCCGGCGAACCACGCCGCGAAGCCGACCAGAAAGGCCTTCACGCGACGAAGGGAGTTCCCCTGCACCTCGTCGCGGGCCAGCCACGTCACGAGCGCGACGTACAGGCCGAGCGAGGCCAGCACGCCATAAACCGCCGCGGGCAGGCGCGCGAACGCGGCCAGCGAAGGCAGGCTGAGCGCGATCGCGCCGGCGAGGTTGAGCACGCGGCACAAGCCCATCGAAACGGGGCCCAGAAACGTGCCCTTGAGCGCGAAGTTGTAGAGAAAGATCGCGGCGATCAGGAGGGCGCCGACTTGCGCCGCCACCGGATTGGCCACCCATTGCAGGGAAAGGCCGAGCGCGAAGAAACCCAGCACCAACATCCAGGCGCGCGACAGGGGGACGGCGCCCGACGGCAGGGGGCGCGTGGGACGTTCCCCGCGATCGACCTCAAGGTCGGCGATGTCGTTGAGGGCCATGCCCGCCCAGAGGTACAGGCCGGCGGCCAACAATCCGAGGACCAGGGCCGGTACCGAAGCGGCGCTGCCGCCGAAGCCGGTCGCCGCGAGGGATGTGGCCAGCGCGCCCCCGATGAACCATCCCGCAAACGCATTGGACAGCGAGCTGAAAACGGCGGGCAGGCGAACAAGCTGGAGGTAGGGACGGAGCATGGACAGAAGATAGCCAACAGCTTACAGCTCACAGCGAACAGCAACGGGAAGACTCACCCCGTCGAAACACCTAAAATTTCGCTCTCCAGGCTTCATCTATCCGCTGTCAGCTGTAAGCGGTCAGCTATCTTTGTTTTCCAATGTCCTTCGAATCCTTCATCGCGCGCAAGTACTTCTGGGCCCAACGGCGCAACCTGTCCTCGGGACTGATCGCGCTGTTCTCCGCCCTCGGCGTGATGATCGGAACCTGGCTGCTGATCTTCGTGCTGTCCGCCATCAACGGCTTCGAGGCGGAAGTGAACCGCCAGTTGATGGGCAAGGACGCCCACATCGAATTGACGCGCCACCAGTTCGTGCCGCTGGACGACCACGAGGCCGTCAGGCTCCGCGTACTGGAGGATCCCGAAGTCACCGGCGCCGCGCCCTTCATCCTCGCCAAAACCGTGATCTCGAACCGGGGCCACCAGGACGGCATCCTCGTGTACGGCATCGACGCGGAACTCTCGCGCGACGTGATCGGCCTGCGGGAGACCATCACGCGCGGCGCCTACCGCCTCGATTCACTGCCCGACACCGCAGGCCGCCTTTACCCTTCGGTGATCCTCGGTGCGTCGCTCGCCGCGCGATTGGGCGCGGGCCCGGGGGACAAGGTGTTCCTCGCCGACTTTTCGCAAAGCGACTTTTCCGGCGGCTTCGGCGGCATCATGCCGCGCATTCAGCCCTGCGTGGTGGCGGGCACGTTCGAGTCGGGGATGTACCAGTACGACGAGACGCTGGCCTACGTGTCGCTCGCCACCGCGCAGGGCCTGTTCGGCCTGTCGGGGCGCGTCACCGGACTCCAAATGAAGATCCGCGACCCGCAACAAAGCCCGCGCGTGGCCAACGCGCTGGAAGCCCGACTCGGTTTCCCGTACCGTGCCGTCGACTGGCAGGCCAAGAACGAGACGCTGATCAAGTGGATGGCCTACGAGAAAGTGCTCGTCGGTCTCGCGCTGGGCATCATCATCATCATCGCCGCCTTCAACATCATCTCATCGCTGATCATGGTCGTCAACGACAAGACGCGCGAGATCGGCATCCTGCGCGCCATGGGCGCGACACGCGGCGCGATCATGCGCATCTTTGTGTACGAGGGCATGATGGTCGGTCTGCTCGGGTCGCTCGTCGGCACGATCCTCGGCCTTCTCAGCGTGTGGGCGCAACAGCGCTTCGGCTTCATCCGCCTCCCCGGCGACGTGTACTTCGTCACCATCCTGCCGGTCAACCTGCGCGCCCTCGACGTGATCGCCGTACTCGCGCTGACGAACCTGCTGTGCGCGATCGCGACCTTGCCTCCGGCCTTCAAGGCCGCTCGCCAGGATCCCGTGGAGGCGATCAGGCATGAATAAAAATCAGAAATCAAAAATCAGAAGTCAGAAAAAAGGCAAACACGATCTGACTCTTACCGGCTTACGTTCCCTTTCTGATTTCAGATCTCTGATTTTTGATTTTCACCCGGGCCTTCCCCTATGACCTCCCCCCTCCTTTCGTTGCGCGGTGTGTCGAAAATTTTCACCGAAACGGGAAACCGCATCGAACTCTTCCGCGACCTCGATTTCGATCTGCGCGAGGGCGATTTCGTGTCGATCACCGGCGCCTCCGGCGCGGGCAAAAGCACGTTGCTCCACATCCTCGGAATGCTGGAAAGCCCCACGGAAGGCGCAGTCCTGTTCCGGGGTGAAAACGTCTCCGGGTTGCCGGACACGAGGCTGTCGCGCATCCGCAACCGGGAACTGGGCTTCGTTTTCCAGTTCCACCACCTGTTGCCCGACCTTTCGGTGCTGGAGAACGTGCTGTTGCCGCTGCGCATCGGCGGACCCGGGGCGCTCGATGCCGCGGGACGCGAACGCGCGCACGCGCTGCTGAACCAGGTGGGGCTCGACGCGCGCCTGGATCACGTGCCTTCGCAGTTGAGTGGAGGCGAACGCCAACGCGCCGCCGTGGCCCGGGCCCTGATCCGCAAGCCCGCGGCCCTTTTGTGCGACGAGCCTTCCGGGAACCTCGATACGAAAAACGCCGCCGCACTGCACGAGATGCTGGCCGCACTGAGCCGCGAGCACGGTGTCGCTGTGCTGGTCGTCACCCACGATGCCGGCCTCGCGCGGCGCGCCACACGTCCTCTCGCCCTGCACGAAGGCCGTCTGGAGCCGGCGTGAACGGGCCCGAAAACCACCACGACCGGCCGCTCAGGGTATGCGAGCAGTGCGGATTCACCTACGCGGAATTCCAGGCGCGCGGGCTGCTGGGATGTGCGTTCTGTTACGCCCACATGGGCGACGCCCTGCTCACGGACATGCTGCACCTGCACCCCCGCCTCCACCGACGCGCGCCCGGAGGGTACGGGGGCCATCGGCGCGGCGCATCCACCGACGGAGCCGCCCTCATCGCCGCGCTGCGCGAGCGTCTGTCCGACGCGCTGCGACGCGAGCGTTATGAAGAGGCCGCCCTGCTGCAACGCCAACTCGACGACCTTCCGGGTGATGCCGCGCGCACGGCCGCACCGGGCGCACCGTGAACGACACCACCCCCGGGCCCGATGCGGCGGGCGCGCAGGACCGGCCCCACGCCTTCAGCGACCTCGCCGCCGCGCCCGTTCCCTGGACGCACGACTCCGGGGGCGACGCGGACGACCGCGCGGCCGCGACCGAACCCCACGCGGACGCTCCCGACGACACGTCGCTCCAACGTCTGCTCTTCGTCCGCGTGATCGTCCGGCGGAACTTCGCGGATGCTCCGTTCTGGGTGTCCTGCCCTCCCGGGGAATGCGAGGCGCTGGTGCGCAAGGCACAGGCGCAGGCACGCAGCGAACACCTCACGGAAGCATACCGCCTTGCGGCGCTGTCGCCCGAAGACATCGGCATTCTGCGCGAGCGCATGCTGCTGCCGGAACATCCGGTGTCGTTTCCCGGCACCCGCGATTTCAAACACGTGTTCCTCGCGGGTGACCGGCACGCGACCCTGCGGACCCATGCCCTGCTCGGCGAAGTCGAGCACTGGACACGGATTCACACCTTGGGGCCCCACTACCGACCGGCGACCCTCCGGTCGCCCTCCCCCCCCGAATTCCCTCTTGAAGCCCTGTGTGGAATCGCGCGTCGCGCGGCAGGCGATACCCACGCACGACCCAAAACGTTTGCGTACGCGGATCCTTGGGGGTTCCTGACATCGAACCCCGCCCATGCGGGCACCGGATTGCAGTTCGAAGCCGGATTGCATTTGCCGGCCCTGTCCGCCCTGGGTGCGCGCACCGCGTTGATGCAGACCGCACGGGCATTGGCCGCGACCGGTTACGAACTTCAGGCGTTGTCCCTCCGGGAGCCGGGTGTGGCCGCGGCCGGATTTTTCCGGCTCGTGTCACGCGGTGGCGCGTGGATTGCGGAAGAGGAGCAGGCGGTGGATTTCATGCGCTACGTCGGGACGGTGCTGCGTGCCGAACGCGACGCATGGACGGACTGGAATGCCCGGGAGGCCGCTGTGGTCGAGGACCGGATGCACCGCGCCCTGCGCATCCTCCAGGAAGCGCGACGGCTGGAACAGGCCGAGGCGCAATCACTGATCTCGTTCGCGCGCGCCGGCGTCTATGCCGGGGCATTTCCGGTGTCCCTGTTGCCGAAACTGGAGACGCTGCGCGTGCAGGCCCAACCGTTTCATATCCGCGCGCTGATGGTACGGGAGGGGGTACGCGAGGGTGAAGACGGAGCCGCCTCCCCGGATGGCGCCGCTGCGATCCGGGCCGGGTTGGCCCGCCGCTTGCTTTCCTCTGAGTAAACGGGTTCGATTCCCGGGAACATGGACGCGTTTGCGCCAGGTTCCCCGAAAAACGCCCCGGAATGATTCCAAAACGAAGCGGAGATGCGTTTTGGAACACCTCGATCGGCGGAGGGGAGTCACCCGGCGTGTTTGTATTTTGACATCATACCCCTGCGGCAGGCGTGCGGCGGCAACTCGCGGCCGATTTCGCCCTCTCAGGAGATTTTAAAGGATTTACCCATGAACGGCATGTTTACCGATCGCGTCAAGAAAGTCATGCAGCTCGCCCGCGAGGAGTCTGTACGGCTCGGCAATGATTATGTGGGCACCGAGCACCTGCTGCTCGGCCTGATCCGCGAAGGCGACGGCGTGGCCGTGGCCGTGCTCAAGAACCTGAACGTGGAGCTCGAGGAACTCGCCCGCAGCATCGAGAAATCCATTTCCTCGTCGGGCGGCATGATGACCATCGGGCAGATGATCCCGTTCACGCCGCGCGCGAAGAAGGTGCTCGAGATCGCCGCGCAGGAAGCGCGGGCGATGAGCCACAAGTACATCGGCACGGAGCATCTGCTGCTCGCCCTCATGAAGGATCATGAGAGCGCCGCCGCCACGGCCCTCGCGGCCATCGGCGTGGAGTACGAACGCGTGAAGGAGGAGATCGAACGCGTGCTGCGCGGCGGTGACGCCGCGTCCACCTCCGATACGGCCGCCGCCCGCAAGAAATCCAAGACGCCTTTCCTCGACCACTTCGGACGCGACCTCACCGAACTCGCCCGCCAGGGCCAGCTCGACCCGATCATCGGGCGCTCGGAGGAGATCGAGCGCGTCATCCAGATCCTGAGCCGCCGCAAGAAGAACAACCCGGTGCTGATCGGCGAGCCCGGCGTGGGCAAGACCGCCATCGTGGAAGGCCTCGCGCAGAAAATCGTGGAACGCAACATCCCCGAGGTGCTGGAGAACAAGCGCGTGGTGACGCTCGACATGGGCAGCATCGTGGCGGGCACCAAGTACCGCGGCCAGTTCGAGGAGCGCCTGAAGTCGCTCATGACCGAGCTGCAGAAGAACGACAACGTCATCATCTTCATCGACGAGCTGCACACCATCGTGGGCGCGGGCGGCTCCGAGGGCTCGCTCGACGCCAGCAACATCTTCAAGCCCGCGTTGTCGCGCGGCGAGTTCCAGTGCATCGGCGCCACGACGCTCGACGAGTACCGCAAGTACATCGAGAAGGACGGCGCGCTGGAGCGCCGCTTCCAGACCATCGTGGTGGACCCGCCGGGCCCCGCGGAGACGCTGCTCATCATCAAGGGCCTGCGCGGCCGTTACGAGCAACACCACAAGGTGACCTACACCGACGCCGCCCTTGAAACCGCGGTGCGCATGGCCGACCGCTACCTCAACGACCGGTTCATGCCCGACAAGGCCATCGACGTGATCGACGAGGCCGGCGCGCGCGTGCGCCTCGCCAGCCTGTCCATTCCGCAGGACCTCCGCGCCAAGGAGGCCGAGCTCGAAGCGGTCGTCAAGGAGAAGGAAGCCTCGGTCGAGAACCAGGACTACGAGACCGCCGCGCGCCTGCGCGACGACCAGGAGCGCCTCAAGGCCGAGCTGGAGGACATGCGCAAGCAGTGGCGCGAGGCAAAGCGCGAGGAGCGCCTGGTGGTCGACGAGGACGCCATCCACGAAGTGATGGCCAAGATGACCGGCGTGCCCCTGAACAAGATGGCCGGCGCGGAAACCGAGCGGCTTCTCCGCATGGAGGAGGAGCTGGGCAAGCGCGTGGTCGGCCAGGAGCGCGCCATCGAGGTGATCTCCAAGGCGATCCGCCGCTCGCGTTCCGGCGTGCACTCGACCAAGCGCCCCATGGGCAGCTTCATGTTCCTGGGCCCCACGGGCGTGGGCAAGACCGAGCTGGTCAAGGCGCTGGCGAACTTCCTGTTCGAATCCGACGACGCGATGATCCGCATCGACATGTCGGAATACATGGAGAAGTTCGCCGTGTCCCGACTGGTGGGCGCACCTCCGGGCTACGTGGGCTACGAAGAGGGCGGCCAGCTCACGGAGAAGGTGCGCAAGCGCCCTTATGCCGTGATCCTGCTGGACGAAATCGAGAAGGCCCACCCCGACGTGTTCAACCTGCTGCTGCAGATCCTCGATGACGGCCAGCTCACCGACAGCTATGGCCGCAAGGTGAACTTCAAGAACACCATCATCATCATGACGAGCAACCTGGGCGCGAAGGACATCAAGAAGGGGACCGGACTCGGTTTCAGCCGCGACGACCTCAACAGCGAGTTCGAGCGCATGGAGAAAATGGTGCGGGACGAGGTCAAGAAGACCTTCAATCCCGAATTCATCAACCGCCTCGACGACCTCGTGGTCTTCCGCCCGCTGGAGCGCAAGGACATGACCCGGATCGTGGACCTGCTGATCCACGAGCTGGAGTCCCGCCTCACGGCGCGCGACATCAAGGTGGAAGTGAGCGACCCGGTGCGCGAACTGATCATCGACAAGGGTTTCGATCCCCAACTGGGAGCGCGGCCGCTGCGCCGGTCGATCCAGCGCCTGCTGGAAGACAGGCTCGCCGACGAAATCCTGCGGGGACGGGTGTCCGACAACACCGTCCTCAAGGTCGACCGCGGCGACGACGATGAACTGACGTTCACGACCACGCCGGCCGAACCCGTCGAGGCCAAGGAAGTCGCGAACGATTGACCCTTCGTTCCGGCGCCCCTGGGGTCTCCGGAAGACGACCCGAAAACGGCGGATCCATGATCCGCCGTTTTCGTTTCCCCCCCATCCCCTTTTTCGGATGTTCGGACCATTCCGGCAACAAAACGAGCCCGCCGGTTGCGCTTTTCCGACCCTGCGAAATCCCTGCGGAACGGGTTTCCTTGCGGGTTCGCCCCCCCTTCCTTTCTATATTAGGCCGGCTTTCCCGCTGCCGTTCGCTGCGCGGGGACAAGGTGGAAACGCGTTCCCCGCCTGGCGGGATCGACGTGCGGCCGCACGGTTTACTCCCGACCGACTCGCTCACCGGGCTTTTTGAAGGACACGCATTTGCGCAGTATGACCGTATTTCTTCGTTCCTGCCTTCTCGTGCTGGGTGTCGCCCTCCTGTGGCCCGCCCTTCCGGTTCATGCCCAGGGCGGTTTTCTCCAAAGTCCTTCCCGTCAGGTGCGCGTCGCCGACATCCGGATCGAAGGCAACAAAACCGTGGACGCCGCCCTGATCCTCAACGCGCTGCAGCTGGAAACGGGTGAGTCCTACGCTCCGGCGGTGCTCCGCAACCGCATCCGCGGCTCGGTCACGGCCCTGAACAAGCTCAACCTCTTTTCCGACATCAAGGTCGAGGAAGACGCGCCTCTCGCGCTCGACGGCATCATCCTGTATTTCACGGTGACGGAACTGCCGGTCCTGGGCAAAGTGAAGTACAAGGGACTCAAGAAGTTGGCCGAAAGCGATTTCCGCTCGCGGATCGATCTGATCGAAGGCCAGGTTTTTTCCCAGGGGACGATCGAGGCGTCGCGTCAGCGCATTCTCGCCATCTATCGCGACAAGGGGTATTTGTTGGCGACGGCCGAGGCCTCGCAGGAAACCGACAAGAAAACCGGCGAAGGCATCGTGACCTTCACCGTGGACGAGGGCAAGAAGGTCACCGTCCGCTACATCACCTTCGACGGCAACGAAAACGTCAGCGACAAGGCGCTGCGCAAGCGCTTCCCGGTCAAGGAGGACCGCTGGTGGCGTTCGGGAGACTTCGCGGAAGAGAACTACCGCATGGGTCTGGACTCGCTCCTGGCGTACTACCGCGAGTTGGGCCATCTCGACGCGTCCGTCGCGCGCGACACGATGTCCTACAGCGACGACAACCGCCACATCGACATCCGCGTGACCGTCCGTGAAGGCGAGCGCTACCACTTCGCGCGCGCCGGGTTCGTGCACAACAACATCGTGCGTGACGAGGCCTTGAGGGCCCAGGTGATGTTCGACAGCGGCGAGGTCTTCAACCAGCGCAAGTACGAACAGATCAAGTTCCAGATCACCTCCCTGTACCGCGAGGAGGGTTACCTCTTCGTCGAACTGGACGACCGGCTCTCGTTCCACGACACCATGGTCGAGGTCACGTTCAACATCCGCGAAAACAACCTCGCCCACATCAACCGCGTGGACATCCGCGGCAACACCAAGACCAAGGACAAGGTCGTCCGCCGCGAGATCAAGCTGTTCCCCGGCGACGTGTACCGGCAGTCGCTGCTCATGCGCTCGCAGCGCGACATCATGCAGCTCGCCTTTTTCGACAACGTCATGCCCGACATCGAGCGCGAACCGACGGGCGACGGCTCCGACGTCAACCTGATCTTCCAGGTGATGGAAAAGGAGGCGGGCACGGGCACGTTCTCCGCCGGCGCGGCGTACAGCGGTCGCGACGGCATGGTGGGAACGCTCGGCCTGCAGATCCCCAACTTCCTGGGCAACGGCCAGCGCGCCGACGCCAGCCTGGAAGTCGGCCCCTACAAACAACTGTACTCCGTGGGCTTCACCGAGCCGTGGCTGTTCGACACGCCCACGCTGGTGGGCGGCAGCCTGTTCTACAGCAAGCAGATTTCCCAGTACGACTACTACAACGATTACCTGCGCTACGGCCTGCGCCTCATGCTCGGCCGCCGCCTCACCTGGCCGGACGATTATTTCACGATCCGTTCCACATACAACTTCACCTACAACGACAACGGCCAAGCCCGCGACAAGAACAACCTGATCGTGGCCTCGGGCATCGAGTCGTCGCTGAACTTCACGGTGGTGCGCGACGACAAGAACCTTCCGTTCTTCCCCTCGGACGGATCGCGTTATTCGCTGGGCTACACCCGCGTGGGCAGCGTGCTGGGCGGGGACTTCGACTACTCGCAGTGGGACGCCCGGGTGAACTGGTGGTTCCCCGTGATCCACAAGCTCGTGCTGGGCGTCGAGGCCCAGACCGGCATCATCCTGGGTGAAAACGTCCAGAGCTACGCGTTGTACCAGATGGGCGGCCTCCTGGGCTACCAGGGCAAGCTCCGCGGCTACCTCCCCGGCACCATCGGGGGCGGCCGCATCTCCCGCAGCTTCCTGTCGTTCACCACCGAGTTCACCTACCCCGTGGTGGAAAACACCTTCTACATGCTGGCCTTCTTTGACGCCGGCAACGCCTTCGGCCGCCTCGCCAAGTACGACGCATCGGGTCGCGGCATCTACAACCCCGTCCCCAAGGATCAGGCTCCCGACCCGTGGTCGGAAATCGATCTTTCGGACCTGCGTCGCGACGTCGGCTTCGGCTTCCGCGTGGTGGTGCCCATGGTGGCGCCCTTCGGCATGGGCTTCGACTTCGGCTGGCCGCTGGACGACCTCGAGGATTACGACGGTCGGCGCTATCCGCGTGTCGGCCGCAGCCCGACAGTGAACTTCACGATCGAACAGGGATTCTGAACCGGCCGGATTATACATTAGGGGTTCGCGAGAACCCGGAAGGAGCGTAAAATGAAAACCTGGATCCTCAGCCTCGCAGGCGTGATGGCGCTGGCCACCGCGTCGTTCGCGGATCTCAAGATCGCCCACGTCGACTCCAAGATGCTCTTCGAGCGCTATGCCGAAACCACCAAGGCCCAACGCGACTATGACCGCCAGGTGCAGAAGTGGGAGCAGGAAGCGCAGACCAAGCAGAAGGAACTGCTGGACATGAAGGAGCGTCTCGAAAAGCAGTCGCTGATGCTCTCGGACGAAAAGAAGAAGGAACTGGAAGCGCAGTTCGCCAAAAAGAAGGCCGACTACGAGCAGTTCGTCCAGCAGATCTACGGCAAGGACGGCGCGCTCTACCAGAAGAACCAGGAAATCACCGACCCCATCGTCCAGAAGATCAAGAAGACCATCCAGGACGTGGCGAACCAGGAAGGCTACGACATGGTGCTTGACCGCGCCGCCGGCGCCGTGGTGTTCTGGAAGAAGGACAACGACCTGACGCAGCGCGTGCTGGAGATCCTCAACAAGGAAAGCGCGACGCCCGCCCAGACTCCCGCCCGCTAGGCCGCGGCGAAGGAATCATCATGCGGTTCCGCGAGGCATTCACGCCCGGGGCGATCCCGGAACTGCAAGCGCTCCTGATTCCCCCCGACGCTTCCGTCGCTCCCGCATCTCCCGAAACGCCGGATCCGTCTTTCACGGACCGGCGTTTCCTGTTTTTGGACGAGCCGGGCGCCACTGCGACAAGCATCGCGGACGACATCGCCGCGACACTCGTGATCGTCGGTGCGGGCGTGCGCCGCGATATGCTGGCCCCGCTGAAGGCCGGCCTGGTTCTGGCCGAACCCGACGTCACCGGGATCCCCTCCACCCTGCCGGTCGCGCACGTATACGATGCCCGGGCCGCGATCGCCGCGGTGCTGCGGGCGCACGGACACGCGATCCACCGCGACCTACCGTTCCCCGCGGGCGGCAACAACCGCATCCACCCGCATGCCGTGGTCGAAGGCGTGCTCGAGGGCGACGTCGTCGTCGAAGCCGGCGCGGTGGTCATGGCCGGTGCCTTCATCGGACGCGGCGCACGCATCGCCGCCAATGCCGTGATCCGGGAACACGTGATCATCGGTGCCGACACGGTCATTCAAGCGGGCGTGGTGGTGGGGGAAGCCGGATTCGGCTTCCACGTCGACCCCGCCTCGCCGCCGAATCCGGGGTTGGTGCGCGCCATGCCCCACCTCGCGGGTGCGGTGGTCGGCGCGGGGTGCTTCGTCGGGGCGAACACGGTGATCGCCGCCGGGGTGTTGCATCCCACGGTTGTCGGCGACAACTGCAAGCTCGACAGCCACGTGCAGATCGCGCACAACGTGCGCCTCGGCGCGGGCGCCATGCTGGCCTCACAATCGGGCATCGCGGGATCCACGGTGACCGGACGGAATTTCCGCATGGGCGGTGCGGCCTCCGTCGCCGGCCACCTGCGACTGGGGGACAACGTCTCGGTGGCCGCCAAGGCCGGGGTCACCAAGGACGTGCCGGACGGCATGACGGTGGCCGGCTTCCCCGCGCGGCCGATCGCGGAGTGGCGGCGGGACGTTGCGATGTCACGATCAGGGCGGTCATCCTCATCCGACACGGGGGTGTAAGGGCACGCTGCAACGTGCCCTTACGTCCGATGACCGCCCCCGCCGCCGTCACCATCGCGGGCCGCGCGCTGCACAGCGGCGCGCGCGCCACCGTGCGTGTCACGAGGCGCGCGGAGGACGACCTCGGGCTCCGCCTTCTCTTCCCCGGGTTCGACACACCCCTGGCCGCGCGCGACCTGGCGCTTCTCACGCGCACCGCGCGCCGCGCCACCGTGTTGACCCACCCCCTGTCCGGCGCGACCATCCGGACACCCGAGCATCTCCTTGCGGCCGCGCTGTTCTTCGCCGCGGAGCCCCTCGACGTCGCCTGCGATACGGAAGAGATCCCCGGACTCGACGGGAGCGCGTCGCCCTGGTTCGACCTGCTGGCCGCCGCGTGTGCCACACGCCCGGAAACCGACGCGGCGGCACCCTCCCCCGCACCCCGGCGAGAGGCCGCAGCGGTCGCGCTTCCCCCCCGACAAATCCTTCGCTGCCGCGAATACGACTGTGCTCTTACGTGGTCCCATCGGGGACGCGAAGGCATGCTGCAAGCGGAACCCGCGCCGCGGTTTTCGGTGCGGTACACCGTGGAGCACCGCGCGTTTCACGAAACGTTTTTTCTGGCTCGCAGCGAAGATGCGCCTGCGGAGGTGCTGCCCGCGCGCACATTCATTTTCTGGAGCGACTGGCAGACGCTGGCCACACAAGCGGCGGCAACGACGGCCGGCGGACCGGCGGGCCTGCTCACGGGCGTGAGCGAGGATTCCGGTTTGCTGCTGGCCGCGACGCACGAGGAGTTCCATGACACGCGCGCCCAGGCGCCGCATCTGGCCGCGCCCGCCTTTCCCCTGCTGCATCCGCACGTCTTCCGCATGAAGGATGAAGCGGCGCGGCACAAGGTTCTAGATTTGCTGGGAGATCTCGCCCTCAACGGGCTGGCCTTGCCCCGCTTGCGTTTGACCGTCACGGGCGGAGGACACGCCCTCAATCATTTGCTGCTCGATGCCTTGCGCGCGCACGCGACGCAGGCCGGCACGAGCCCCGAAGGAACCTCATCATGAGCGACACTCCCGACACTTCGACCAACCCGGTGACCACCATTTCCCTTGACCACGACGCCGTCCTCAAGGCCATCCCGCACCGGCCTCCGTTCCTGTTCATCGACACGGTGGCCGAACTGGAAAAGGGCAAGCGCATCCGTGCGGTGCGCGACGTGCGCGCCAGCGACGATTACTTCGCAGGGCACTTCCCCGACGAACCGGTGATGCCCGGAGTGCTGCAGATCGAGGCGCTGGCGCAGGCCTTGTGCATCCTCATCGCCGAGTCCTTTCCCGAAGCCGCGGCGGGCAAGCGCCCGGCCTTCGCCGGCATCGAGGACGTGCGCTTCCGCAAGGCCGTGCGCCCGGGCGATGTGCTGGATTTGAACGTGGACCTCACGCTGTTCCGCCGCGGCTTCGCCACGGCCAACGCCTGGGCCAGCGTGAACGGGGAGAAGGTCGCCGAAGCGGTGCTCAAGGCGACGATGGTGTAAGAAAAGAAATCAGAAATATGAAATCAGAAATCAAAATGAACACAAAAGACGTCACCCCCTGTGTGTGCGCGTTTTCAAATGCGTTCTCTTCCGGTTCTGATTTCTGATTTCTGATTTCTGATTTTTGATTTTCATTCGTGACTCCCCTATGTCCGTCCACCCTACCTCCCTTGTCCATCCCGACGTCATCGTGCCTGATGACGTGTCCATCGGGCCGTGGTGCGTGATCGAACGCGGCGTCGACATCGCCGCGGGCGCGCGCATCGGGCCGTTCTGCCGCTTGCTGGAAGGCGCCGTCATCGGTGCCGGCGCGATGCTTGACGGCGGCGCGGTGATCGGCGGCCTGCCGCAGGACCTGAAGTTCCAAGGGACGCCGTCGCGCACCCTGATCGGAGACGGCGCACGCGTCGGGGAGTATGCGACCGTGAATCGTTCGGCCGCGCCCGACGGGGAAACCCGCGTGGGCGCCCGCGCGCTGGTGATGGCCTATGCGCATGTCGCCCACGACTGCGAACTGGGTGAAGGCGCGATCCTCGCCAATGCGGTCCAGCTGGGCGGCCACGTGCATGTGGGCGCGGGCGCGGTGGTGTCGGGTCTTACGGGTGTGCATCAGTTCACCGTGATCGGCACCGGCGCGTTCATCGGCGGAGGCCTGCGCGTGGATGTGGACGTACCGCCGTACTGCAAGGCGTTGGGTGAACCGCTGCGCTGGGGCGGCCTCAACCTGACCGGACTCCGGCGCAGCGGGGCCGGTTCGGCCACCCTTGCCTTCCTCGACGCCTTTTACCGCACGTTGTATGACCGCGACGCGGAGACGGCGCGCGCGCAGGCGCGCGCCACGGAGGGCAGTGATCGGGAGAAGGCGGCGCTCGAAGACTTTTTCACCCGTCGTCGCCGGAGTCTTTTGAAACGCAGGGCCTGACGATCATGGGGGCGACTGTCGCCGCACACCCGGTGGCCCGCCCCGCCCTCCTTGTGAAGGCCACGGCGTGTCCCGCCTGCCGGGCCCGGAGGTTTGCGCAGCCGGGATGAGGCCGGCACGTCACCCCCGACACTGATTTCAAAATGATTTACGCGTAACGATAATCAAACCATCGACAACCCGCCGCGATTGCCGGGGAACACCAACGATGCACAACGATTTTTGACGAATCATCGCGACGCGCGTCACGTCCAGAGATTCAGCACCAGCCAGATGGCCGCACAGGCGAGCGTGATGTTGAGCAACGCGTCGAAGCGCGCCACGGCGTGATCGCGGGGCGTGTACTCCTCGCCGCGCAGGAGACGGTGCTCGGTGCGCAGGCCCGTGAAGGACGACATCCAGAACTTGGCGCCGGCCGCCACCAGAAACGGTCCGGGCAAGCCCGCGCCGATCATGGTCCACAAATACGCCAGCGGAGCAGCGAGATAAAACAGGGCGCGCACGAAACGCAAACGCCAGGACACGCCCGTTTCCCCGGCGATCTCCGCGAACAAATGCGCCTTCTCACGCACGGCGTCGTACGCCGATGTAAACTGGTAAACATTGATCCCCGCGTAAATCACGCTGAACACCGCCATCAACTTGGCCTGGAACAAGGACATCTAATCGTCTCCCCCGAGCGTCTCGAGGACGCGGTAATAGGATTGCAGCCGGAACTCGGGAATCGTGCCCGCCTCCACCGCCCGGCGCACGACGCAGTCGGGTTCGGTACGGTGGGCGCAATCCGAAAAACGGCACCGGCCGAGATAAGGTTGAAAATCACGCCAGAACGCGGCGACCTCGGTTTCATCCACGTTCCAGAGGCCGAGCTCACGCAAGCCGGGCGTGTCGATGATCCGGATGCCGTCGGGCGTGGCGTACAGGTGGCTGGTGGTCGTCGTGTGGCGGCCCTTGCCGTCGCTCTCGCGCACTTCGCCGATGCGCGGATCCGAGTCCGGGACGAGCGCCGCGATCAACGAACTTTTGCCGGCACCCGACGGCCCCGACAGCACCGCCAGCCGGCCGCGCAGCTTGCCGCGCAACGCTTCGAGACCCGTTCCCTCCTCGGCGGAGCAGGAAACACGTTCATAGCCGATGGTCTCGAGATACAGCACCTCGGGCGGCGTCTCCGGCTGCAGGTCGCTTTTGTTGATGCAGATCAACGCCTCGATCCCGAAGCGCTCCGCCACGGCGAGGTAACGGTCCAGCAGGCGGGCGTTGAACGCCGGTTGCGCCGCCGCGACCGTGACCACGAGCAGGTCGACGTTGGCCGCGAGAATCAGTTCGCGCGCATGGCGCTCGCCCGGCCCCGGCCGCGAGATCTTGCTGGTGCGCGGCAGGATCGCGGTGATGAGCGGCTCCTGCGCCGCGTCTCCGGGATAGTATTCGACCTGGTCGCCCACGGCGAAGTTGGAGAACTCGCGCAGCCGGATGCCGGGGCTGTAGGCGCACAAGGTTTCCGCGCCGTCGTCGTCACGCACGGTGGCGGTGCGCCGCTGCACCTCCACGAGCATCCCGCGCCGCGTCGCACCGGTCACGCCCGTGGCCGCGTCCTCTGTCTTGTGCGCACCGCGACGGGCGCGATGCGGACCGTTTCCACCGCTCGCGCCCCTGCTCCCGTGGGGCCCATGGGGCCCGCGGAAGTCGTCAGGAAAGGCTCCCGCCTTCAAGCGGCCTCCGCGTGCGCGGTTTTCATGCGACCCCGTTCTCCACGGTCTCAAGCCCGGCCAGTTCGGCGTACAACGCCTCGAGCTCCGTGGTCGCCGTGTCCTTCTCCTCCGTGAGGCGCCGCAGCGCCGCCGCGTCGTTGAACACTTCGGGCCGGCACAACTCCTGGTCGATGACGCCGCCGCGCGACTCCAGCGCCTCGATGCGCGCCATCACCTCCGCCTCCCGCTTCTCGCGGCGGCGGCGCTCCTTGTCGGCCGCCTTGGCGGCGTCGCGGGGATCAACGGGTTCCACAGACGAGGCATGCCTCGTCCCTGCGGAACCCGTTGACCCGGATTTTTTGGAACCGGCCCGCTCCGCGGCTTTTTCCTCCTGCGCCTCGCGGCGCAGGTCGTCCTCAACCTTGTCCAGGTAATAGGTGTAGTCGCCCGGGTATTCCGTGATGGTTCCGCCATCCACGCGCAACACGCGCGTGGCCAGCTGTTCGGTGAAGTCACGATCGTGGGACACGAACACCACGGTGCCGGGATAATCCGCAAGCGCGTCCAGCAACAGGTCCTTCGAGCGCACGTCGAGGTGGTTTGTCGGTTCGTCGAGCACCAGTGCATTGCCGGGCGTGAGCAACA
>CAZKRC010000041.1:0-16671 GCA_964555105.1 uncultured Bifidobacterium sp.
GGGCGGCATGGGCTTCGCGGCGGGCGGCAACATCAACCCCGAGCGCGTGTATCCCTCGATGTTCGAACCCATCCATGGTTCGGCGCCCAAGTACGAAGGCAAGAACGTGATCAACCCGGTGGCGTCCATCGAGACGGCGCGCATGCTGCTCGACCATATCGGCGAAGCCGAAGCCGCCCGGCAGCTGCAGGTTGCGGTCAAGAACGTTCTGGCCGCCGGAAAGGTCAAGACCCGCGACATGGGTGGTTCCGCCACCACCTCCGAAATCGGCGACGCCATCGCGGCGGAGTTGTTGGCCCTCAAGTAAACATCCCGTCAAGGCGACGTGCAAAACCCCGGTTCGCAAGAACCGGGGTTTTTTCTTGCGATACCCCGCCGGACTCAGGCCCGGCGAGGCCACCTTTTCCGGATGGTCCAACCGATACCGGCCAAGCAATATGCCGCCCCCGACACGAAGACGGGATCATGCGGGGTGAAGACGAACACGCCGGCCCCGAAAACCCCCCCAAGGAAGAATGAGAGGATGAGGACGGTCGGGACCAAAAGCTGCCAGCCGGGGATCTTGAAACCGCGCAGGCGCATGCCGGTACCGATGCCCAGGTCCGTGACGAGTCCGGTGAGGTGGGTGGTGCGTAGCGTGATGCCGCGATAACGGCTGGCAAGGGCGTTCTGCAGCCCGCAGCCGAAGGAGGCGAGGGCAATGCCCATGGTGGGATCCTTGGGCAGGCTCCATGACGCCAGCAGGAGTATCGCCCCGATGGCGATCACGGTACGTCCATACGGCCGCGTGAAGTTGAGGCCCGGATGGTGGATGATGAAACCCGAGAAGGCAGCCCCCAGAAAAAAGGAGAGCAAGGCGAGGGTGACCCGGAGCAGGTCGCCTGCGGCCAGGGGCGAGGAATCGAACAGGTCCACGGTGATGCGGACGGAGTCACCGGTGAGGTGGCTCACCGACGTGCCGGTATGCAGCACCACGCCGATATTGGCGAATGCCGCACCGAAGGCGAGACTGCAGCCACCAGCCAGGATGACGCTCCGGCTACTCATGCAAGACGATGTGTTCCCGGGAAGTGGGTTGGCTTCGGACCGGGTGTCATGAATCGCAGTCCCGGTACATGCGTTGCGGCGACGTGTAACGGCGAGGACATGGGGCGTTACAGAAAGATGAAGCTGCCCGGCCAGCTGGGCCAGGAGCTGCTGGTGACGCCGTGACGCGTGGAGGATTCGTAGGACTCCTCACCCGGGCGGATTTCGATGAAGACACGGCCCCCCGAGGCGAACGTGATTTTTCCTGCGTGCACGCCGGCAGTGCAAACCGATGAGTCGTCGGTATAGACATCCAAGCCCCAGATGCTGTGTTGGCTGCCGTTCGCGGGACAATCGTATGCGACCGTGAGGCTTTCCTGGCCGCGATAATAGGTCGCATGGGTGGCCCAGGAGACGTCGGCGTGCACTGTGTCGGGGGTTCCCGTGAAGGTCCGCTTTCCGGGGTCGTCGTTGCTGTCGTTCGTGTTGCAGGCGCTGAAAATGGCTGCGCATGCGGCGAAGAGAGTCAGCGTGCGCCACGGGCGAAAGGTGTCGGGAAAGGACATGTGGAGACTCCTCTGTCAAAGTGATACGGCCCGTTCATTTTAACCGCAATCCCGGGTCTTGTAAACGATGGGGTGCCGGGCAAGCGTACCCGGGATGCATCATGGCGGCCTTCCGTCCGACTCCGGAGGTGTCGTGTTCGCATCCCATGTGTGTCTCGCCATGGGTCGCCAGGAGTCACCCCGGATCGCGCCTCACGTCGCTGCGGGGGCGCGCAAACCCCGGGAGATCAGCCAGACGCCGAAGACCAGCTCGAAGATGCCTCCGGGAATGGCAAGCAGGAGGCCGTAATGAGTGCCTGCCAGTTCGAGCAGGGCCCCGGCCATAAGGAGGGTATAACCGGCCAGTCCCCAAACCGCGAGGGCTCGGGGCACCATGCGGTGACGATACAGGAGGCCGCAAAGAAAGAGGCTGCCGAAACCCAGCACGGCCATCCCCGTTTGATAGGCGAAGAAGTTCCCGCTCTGGGCGGCGGCGATGGCGTGCGGCGTATGCTGCGTCAAGACGGTGAGAAAGGCGAAGGCACCCAGACCCAACAAGGCGGCCTCCAGGATGCGCGCCAAGAGGTAGATCCAGCCGACGGCCCGGCTTGCCTGCGACAGGGAGGGGAAAAGCAGGGCGCCGATCGCGACCACGATCACCGAGTTCACGAACATCAGCAGGACGCCGCTGGCCAGGGTGTTGCCGTAGTTCTCCAGGAGTATGGCGGGATCCACGCTGGAGCCCAGTCCCGATACGAATCCCGCGGCGATGGTCGTACCCATCCCGTAGGCGAGGAAGGCGGCGAGAAAGAGGAGGCCGGCGATGATCTGACGGGTACGCTGTGTCATGGGTGGTCCCTGGTTTCCGGGGTTTTGGGGTGCCGCGATGCTAGCGCAGGATTTTTTCCATTGTTTTGCCCTTCGCCAGCTCATCGATGAGTTTGTCGAGCTGGCGGACGCGCTTCATCAGGGGATCCTCGACGTTCTCGACGCGGACGCCGCACACTACTCCCGTGATCAGGTGGTTGCGGGGGTGGTATGCGGGGGCCTTTCCCAGGAAATCGCCGCAGGTTGTCCCGGTCACGAGGTGTTTGTGAAGGCCGGCGGGTGTGTAGCCGGTGAGCCACAGGGTGATGTCGTCGACCTCCTCACGGGTACGCTGCTTGCGCTCGGCCTTGGCGACGTAACACGCATGTATGTCGGCGAACGGGAGGTTGAGGACGCGGTGGCTCACACCCTTAACATATATGCCTGCGGGAGATTCATGGGGAAAAACCTTCCGCCGACGGGGCCGACATCACTTTCGGACACTCGGGTCCGGCGGGCGCATGGGGTCGGACAGGCGCCCGTTTCCCCGGCGACCGGGCATCCATCCGGTTAGTCGGTCCCGTCCTTCACCCACCACGACGTGAAATCCGGAGGATTCAATGGATCGATGGCTTCACCGATTTTGGGTGTCAGTAAGGTGAGGCCGTGCTGTCGTGACAGCGTGTCGGCCGCGATGATGGGGTCGTCCCAGTCGTGCGGGGCGAAGGAGAACACGCCCCAGTGGATCGGGAACCAGGTTTCGCTGCGGAGATCCTGCATGGCGAGGGGCCAGTGGTGGGGCTGCATGTGAGATCGCCACGCGCGCGAGTATTGGCCGGTTTCGAGAAACACGACGTTGAAAGGGCCGAAGCGGTCGCCTATCATGCGAAAGTGGCTTCCATAGCCGGTATCGCCGCTGAAGTATACCGCATGGCGCGGCGTCCGGATCACCCAGGATGCCCATTGCGTGAGGTTGGCGCCGCGCTTCAATCGTCCCGAACTGTGCGAGGCCGGGGTCGCGATGAATTCAATTCCCCGCACCGTTGCGGTTTGCCACCAGTCCCGCTCAACGATGTTTTCCTCCTTCACGCCCCAGTACCTCAGATGGGAGGAGATGCCGAGCGGGACGATGAAGGTGGTGTTCCGCTTGGCGTAATGCACGATGGTCGCGCGTTCGAGATGATCGTAGTGCTCGTGGGAGATTACGATCACGTCCACGTCGGGAAGCTCCTCGCGGCGGAAGGGAGGGGGTTGAAAGCGCGGGCTTTCATAAAAGGTGAGCGGGCTGGCGCGTCCGAACACCGGGTCGAGCAGGATGGTGGTGGTGTCGAGGCGGAGGGCTATGGAGCTGTGGCCGAGCCAGATCGCGGTCAGGCCGGTGTCACGGCCTGTGAACGCGCCGAGATCGGGCTTGACGACTGGAAGCTTGAAGTCGGGCGGGTCGCCGTTGTGCGAGACATCGATGCCTTCGCGGTAGGCGGCGCGGTTGGCCGCCCACAGCGAATCGAAATACGGGTCGGGCAGGTTCACGAACATCCCGTGCGCCGCATCGTAATGCGGGGATGCGGCGAAGGCCTTGCGTTGCGCCGCCGACGGCTTTTTCCCAAGCCCCGCGCACCCTGCAAGGCAGCCGACAAGCACCGCCATCGTCAGCAACGGGGCGAGGAAGCGGTGATGTTCAGGATGAAGGTGTTTGGGAAACATGGATTCTCCGGGCATGGCATGCATGGCGGATAAAATACCATGACTCGCGGGCGCGCGTTTGGGGCGTGCCACAGGGCCCGGCATGGAGCCGTTTGCAGGGTTAGGGCCCTGGTGCCGTCAGGGACCACCGGTGAGGATGCAGAGGGCGATCCAGGGCACGAGGCTCGTCAGCAAGACGCCGACTTTATAAAACGCAATCCCGGCGTAGTGGATACTGTCGAACGTCGGCCGCGAAATCGCAAACCAGCGCGTGTGCAGCTTGAACATGAAGTCGTTTGCGAACACGATGGCCAGGAACCAGATGAACAATATGGCGTAATGGATGAGGGTGGACACCAGGAAAAAGGTTTTCAGGAACTCAACGCTCATGGGAACCTCCGGATCGGGGCGCGGAAAGCGCGCACCCCTACGGAAGATAGCCTCCACCGCAGGCCCGGGAGCGGTGTGCGGTGGCGTTGCAGGGTTACCCCCCCGGATTCACGAGGATGCGATGTGTCGATTTTCCCGCCCGCCCGTCGATGCGCACGAAATACAAGCCAGGACGGATGTCCCGGCGGAAGTGGTACTCGGTGATCCCGTGGCCTTGCCGGTGGGCGACCAAGCGCCCCGAGGCCTCGTGTACGCTGACGCGGTGCGGTCCCGGCTCCCGCAAGGCGACTACGAGGCCGTCCCGCCCGGACACCCGGAGGTCGAAATACCCCGCCCCCTCCTTGCCTTGCAGGCTTTGGAAATCCCTGGCCAGCCCCGTGGGCTCCAGGTCGAAGAAGTTGCTGTCGACGATCACCTTCCAGAACGCCTCTGCCGTCGCGGTCCCGCCGGCATTGGTGGCGTGGATGCCGTCGTTCGTGTACGCGGCGTAATGGCCTTCCCACACCGGCCGCAAGTCCACCCAGACGCAGCGGGGCACGCTGATGGTGTCGCACAAGGTCTTCACCAGCGGATTGAACAAGTCCTGGTTGGCCTTGAGCGTGGCCCATTGCGAGCCTTGCGGGTCGGGATAGCGCATCCATAAAACCTTTTTGGTCCCGTGCACGGCCATGGTATCGAAGTAGGCTTTCACGGTCGCGAAGGTGTTGGCGACGGTGGGGCAGGTCGCGACGTTGCCGGGACAGTTTCCCATCAAATCGTTGCCGCCGCCATCGCTGATCACATACGTGGGCTTGGGCGTGGCGTTGCGGTAGTAGCCGAGGATTTGCGCGATGAGTGCGCCCGAGACCGCGACCTGGCGAAAGCTTTCCGTGGGACCGATCACGCCGTCGGCGCGGGCCAGGCGGTTGAGTTCGTCGCGAATGTTCGAAGCGGCGAAGAAGGATTCGCCGTTGATGACCACGTCGTTGGCGTTGAAAGGGGGGGTGGTTTGGGCGCGCGGCGCGCCGAAGCCGGCGAGACCGCAGGCCATGACCATCGCGATTGCCGTCTTCGTCACGCGCGCGCGGTTGAACACGCGCTTGAACAGGGGGGCGGTTTTGATGGTGACCGGGTATTCGGACGGGAGGAAGAGCGACGTGTTCATGCGGCCTCGGGGTTGTGCCGGGATCGGGTCAGGGGATCAGGTCAGGGGTCGGGTCCGGCTGACAGGAGTGTAGCCGCTTAAGCTGTTCTCGTGGAGGAGGGAGCGGGAGCACGGCGGGGACAGTTCGTGCCCGAAGTGTTCGGGTCTACAGGCGTTCCAAGCGACCTTTGCGCTTGGCGATGTTCTTGTAATCCCACTGAATGGTCGCGGCCTTTTTGAGCCAGCGCTTGAGAAGCTTCACATCCACCTCGCCGGGTTCTGTGTAGAACACCGAGGCGTCCTTGAACTTCCCGCCCAGAACGTTCAGAACAGGTTCCTCGAAGTCGGCACCGCTCCAGAACATGAGGCGGATACCCTTTTTCTGCTTGCTGTATCCCACCGTGGGATTTCCGTCCAGGAACCACACGGGGTGGGCATGCCAGATCTTGCGTTCCACTGCGACCGCCTTGGTCGCGCCTTTCAGATTCGCGTCGATGGTGTCGGCGAGCAACGTGCAGATGGCTTCCTCGACGGGGCCGAGCGCGGCGTTGTAGGTCTGGATATCGGGGGAGGGCATGGGAAGAAGATAATGTGGAGTGGGGAATGTGGGATGGGGAATGAAGGCAAAAGCGGAACCACCCTCAGACGGGGCGATCGAACCCCTTTGTAATGAGGCGAATGCCGAACACGACTTCGAACAGGCCTCCGGGGATGGACAACGGAATGCCGTACGGAACGCCGGAGAGCTCAAGCAGGGCACCCGCGAGCAGAAAGGTGTAACCGAGCAAACCCCAGCCGGCGAGCCAGCGGGGCACGAGGCGTCGACGGTACAGGAGGGCGCAGAAGAACAGGCTGCCGAAACCGAGGACTGCCATGCCGGTTTGGTACCCGTAAAAATTCGCCAGCTGCGCGGTGGCGAGCGCGTGCATCGTGGACTGCGCCTTCAGGCTGAGGAATCCGACGGCACCGAGTGCGAGCAAACCGGCCTCCAGGACGCGCGTGGCGAGATAGCTCCAGGCGACGGCCCGGTTTCGGCGCAGCAGCGTGGGGAGGAGCAGGATGCCGATACCGAGCACGACCAGGGAGTTGGCCAGCATGAGGCCGACGCCGATGCTGATCTGCGTGTGGCCAGAGGTGATGGAGACGAGTGGAGTGTCGGTTTCCGTGACGGCGGTGACCAATCCGCTTCCCGCGCCGTAGGCGACGAAGGCGGCGAGGAACAGGGCGCCGACGAGGCGGAGGCGTGCGGTGTCTTGCGTGTGTGTCATGGTGTGGCGGGGTGAGGGGTGGGTTTCATGACAAGGAATAAGTGGGTATGAGTGCAGGTCACCGCAGGATTTGCTCCAGGGGGCGACCCTTGGCGAGTTCGTCAATGAGCTTGTCGAGCTGGCGGATCTTTTTCATCAGGGGATCGTCCACGGTTTCCACGCGCACGCCGCACACCACGCCGGTGATGAGGCCGCTGTTCGGATGGAAGGCGGGGGCTTCCGCGAAGAAGGTTGTAAAGTCGGTTTTGTTTACGAGCTGCCGCTTGAGTTGGGAGGCGGTGTAGCCGGTAAGCCAACGGATGATCGTGTCGACCTCTTCGTGCGTACGTCCCTTGCGCTCCGCCTTGGTGAGGTAATGCGGGTAAACGCTCGCGAACGGCATGGCGAAAATGTGGTGGGGAGCGTTCATTGACGTAATCTACAACGCAGACCAAAGGTCGTTTTCCGGTTTCCACCTTTTTTCATAAGGAGTCGGGTCGTGCGACCGAAAATTCTTGCACCCGTCCCTGATCATCGGTGGCCTTGATGGTCTCAATGACCTGTTCTTGCAGACGTAAGAGGACCTTTCCCTTGTGGAGCGGGAATCCGCTCCGTGCAGGGGAAGGATCGGGATTTACACGGATTCCTGCGGCGCGTAACTCCAGCGTGCGGTCCAGATGACGGCGATGAAGGCGCCGCCTGCCAGTACGGCGGAGGCGATCATGAATCCCGGCGCCTCGGCGATGCGCTCCGGATGGATGGCGCGGGCGGCGCCCAGGCCGACGATATTGCCGCCGCCCACAAGCAGGGCTGCGGCGTAGTCGTGAAAGCGTCGCGCCCGGTTGGCGTCCTGAGACCAGCGCGGATCGGCGTTGTAACTGGGCAAGGTCTTGTGGGCGTCACCAAGGCGCTCCATGGTCGCAAGGAAGGTGCGGAGGTTGGTGATGGCGCCTTCGGCCTTGTGGTTGAGGAAGGCGAAGCATATCGCGGCTGCGGGGAAGCCGAGGATGAGCCATTCAATGGGCGCGGACTGGGTTTGGTCGGAGGGGCGCAAGGCGACGAGCGCGGCGAGCAGGCCGACGATGAGGGTGACGTACAGGGCCATGGCCTGCTGCCGCTGGGCGATGCGGGCGTTGATTTCCTGGTAGCTGGCCATGAAGCGGTAGTTCGCGTCGACGATGAGGGAGGGAGGAGGCATAATGGGAAAGCGAGATGGGGGAGGATGGGGAAAACGAAAGGGGATGTGAGTTAAAGTGGCCGTTCTGGTTCAATATTTTACATGTGACGATTCAGGACTGGAGTCCCGTTTTTCCATAATGTCACACGGAATCTTTCGGCGCGTGGAGGAAATGCCGACTCGGTATTCACCATGCTCACTTCAAGTGAATTGGGGTACAGCATTTCCGGAACGGCAGGCTTGTCGGTGGGATCGCATCAACGCGAGGCGTATCCGTTGGCCGCCAACCACTCCAGCACCTTCTCCACGCACGCGTCCAGGCTTTCCTCGCCCGTCTTCAACCGGATCTCCGGATTCTCCGGCGCTTCATACGGCGACGAAATGCCCGTAAAGGTCGGAATCTCACCCGCGCGGGCCTTCTTGTAAAGCCCCTTCACGTCGCGGGCTTCGCAAATCTCCAGCGGCGTATCGACGAACACTTCCACGAAATCCGTGCCGATCAAGGCGCGTGCTTGCGCCCGTTCCGCCCTGAAGGGCGAGATGAACGACACGAGCGTGATCACGTTCGCATCCCAGAACAGTTTCGACACATGCGCCACGCGGCGGATGTTCTCTACGCGGTCCGCATCGGAAAAACCCAGGTCGCCGTTCAGTCCGTGGCGCACGTTGTCGCCATCGAGCAGATACGTGAGGCGGCCGGCGGCGTTCAGCCGCTGTTCCACCGCGCTT
This sequence comes from uncultured Bifidobacterium sp., assembly GCA_964555105.1. Classification (GTDB taxonomy): domain Bacteria; phylum Fibrobacterota; class Fibrobacteria; order UBA11236; family UBA11236; genus UBA11236. The sequence continues at coordinate 8,728 of CAZKRC010000041.1, forward strand.
GCGACGGTCGACTTGCCGCTCCCCGACAACCCGGTGAACCACAACACCACCCCCCGCTGCCCTGTCACGCGCGCGCGATCATCACGCGTCACCGCCGTCTTTTGCGGAACGACATTCGGGGAGGTCCGGGGTGCGTCAGTCATGGGAGGGAAAATAATTCATGGTGTGGGGAAGGAAGGGATGGCCGCAAGATGCGAAAAGAGGAGTGTCCATAAAGATCGCAAAGGAACACAAAAGAACACAAACGAGTTGGTGAGGGGAGTTGGGTGCCAAGCGGCGGCTGTCGAGTACTTGATCTTTGTGCAAATAAATTCGCCGCGGCGGGGAGGAGGCGCGAAAACCCTTTTTGGCGCGGAGCCCGGCGCGGGGTCCCCTTTGGGGACGCCGGGCGAGCACCAAAAAGTTTGAGCGGCGACTATACCGCCGCCGCACCATACTGAAATGACATCCCTTCCGAAGTCCTTACCCTGCTGACGGGATTCCCGCCTGCGCGGGAATGACGGGCAATGGACTGTACGTCGCAGGTTACCCCCCGCCTGCGCGGGGATAAACTCCGGCAGGGAGGTGGGAATGACGAAAGGTGGATTATTCGCAAAGATTGATCAGCCCCCGAACTCCCTCACCGTCTTCCACGCCTCATCCGCCGTGCGGGCCCAGCGGCGCGGCACCGACGCCAGGCGCGCGTTCAGCATCTCCACGTCGTATTCGTCCAGCTCGTCAAGGCGGGCGAACACCGTAATGCCGGCCGTCGCCACGTGGAACAGCGTTTCCGACAGGGCCTCCAGCCCCTGCGGGCCCGCATCCGGACGCAACGGCCCCAGCACGGGATGATGATGGGCGCACAACGCCTCCGCGGCGGTGTCCATGGCCGCATCGTGGCCGGTGAGGAACACCACGAATCCGGGCTTCGCCTCGTGCGCCCACAGCGTCGTCGCGACGCGTTCCGCCTCCGCGGCCTTGCGCGCTTCGTCTGCCAGACCTTCGCGCACGATGCCGCCTCCGGCGATCTCGTAGTCGTCCACGATCACGAAACGGCCCGTGGCCTCCAGAAGCGCGGTCGGGTCGAACGCGATGGACTTGCGCAGGGACAGCACCACGTCGGCCACGTCATGGCGCTCGACCAGGTCGGCCGTATTTCCCGCGCCGTCTTCGCCGCCGCTTTCGGACGCGTCGATCTTGTAGTTGATGCGCTCAAGCCGTGCGGTCACTTTGGCCGATCCCAGCTTGAGCAGGTAGTCCTTGCCCGTACGCAGCGGCGCACGGCCCATCCAGAACACGTTGGCGCGCACGCGGTCGGCCACCTGCGGCGGTGTCTCGTCCGCGCGGGCCATCAGCTCGCCGCGGCCCACGTACAGCTGTGACGACAGCGTCACGCCCGTCGACCACCCCGTTTCCACCGCGTCGCGCGTCGGCGCGTTGAAGGCTTCGATGCTCTTCACCGTGCTCGACTTCAGCGAGGGATAGAAGACCACCTTGTCGCCCACGCGCAGCGTGCCCGACTCCACGCGACCTGACGTGATGCGGCGGTCGTCGCCGCCTGCCGTGAACTTGTACACATCCTGAACCGGCAGGCGGAAGGGTTGGTCGTCCTTGCCCGGGGCCTTCTCGAAGGCGTCCACGGCGGACAGCAGGTCGGGGCCCTTGTACCAAGGCATCTTGCCCGAGGGACCCACCATACCTTCGCCCGGGAAGGCCGCGATGGGCACGAAGAAGCGCGGCGTCGCGCCGATGCGCGCGAGAAAAGCCACGTATTCGTCGCGGATGTTCTCAAAGGCTTCGCGGGAGTAGTCCACGAGATCCATCTTGTTCACGGCGACCACGATCTGCTTGATGCCCAGCATCGACAACAGGTAGCCATGGCGCTTGCTGTTCTCCTGGATACCTTCCTTCGCGTCGATCACCAGCACCGCCGCTTCGGCGCGTGCGGCACCGGTCACCATGTTCTTGAGGAACTCGATGTGGCCGGGGGCGTCGATGATCACGTAGTCGCGCTTCACGGACTTGAAGAACGTGCGCGCGGTGTCGATGGTGATGCCCTGGGCCTGCTCGTCCTTCAGCGCGTCCAGCAGGAACGCGTACTCGAACGGTCGCGCGTTGCGCGCACAGTACTCGCGGATGCTCTCCAGCTTGCCTTCGGGCAGCGAGCCGGTGTCGGCCAGCAGGCGGCCGATCACGGTACTCTTGCCGTGGTCCACGTGGCCCACGATCACGATGTCCATGCGGGCGCGTTCACGTTCGTTCAATCCCGTAGAGCCGGTAGATGCGGAGTCTTGTTGGGGCGAATGATTATTCGCCCGTACATTAATATGTGTCATTACATGTACCCGTCTCTACGGAGGGTCTCAAGCCCGCCGTCTTCCTTGTCCTGCGCGCGCCCGGAGCGCTCCGCGATGTTGGCGAACTTGCCGGTCTTCAGTTCCTCGACGATCTCGGCGACGTTGCGTGCCTCCGAGTCCACCATGCCCGTGCAGGGCGCGCAGCCCAGCGAGCGGTAGCGCTTGCCGTCACCCTTGTTGAAGTACAGGTCGATGATGGGAATGTTCTCGCGCTGGATGTATTCCCAGATGTTCAGCTCGGTCCAGTCCAGCAGCGGGTGCACGCGCACGTGCGTGCCCGGCGCGAAGTCGGTCTTGAACTGGTTCCACAATTCGGGCGGCTGGTCGCCCACGTCCCACTCGCTGTTTTTGTCGCGCGGCGAGAAGTAGCGCTCCTTGGAGCGCGAGCCCTCCTCGTCGGCGCGCGCGCCCACGATCACGCCGGTGTACGGCTCCTGGTTCGTGTCGGGTTCATAGGTGCCGGTGGTGTGGTTCATGCGGAAGCGCGGCCATGCACCCGACAACGTGTTGCGCAGCGCATCGGTTTTCAGGGCCTTGCAGCACTGCAGGCGTGTCAGCTTGCCGTTGGGAAACGTTTCGCCGCTTTCAATCACGGCCTTGTTCTGGCCGTACACCATGTTCAGGTTCCACTCGCGCGCCACGCGGTCGCGGTACTCGATCATGGCGGGAATCTTGTAGCTGGTGTCGATGTGCACGAGCGTGATCGGTACATGGCCGAAGAACGCCTTGCGGGCCAGCCACAGCAACACCGTGCTGTCCTTGCCGATCGACCACAACATGGCCAGGTTCTTGAAGTTCGCGTACGCTTCGCGAAGGATGTACACACTTTGGTTCTCGAGCTGGTCGAGATGATCTTGTGGTTGTGGCACAGTGGTGCTCCTATCTTCCCTATAGATTTAGTAAGTATAACGACCCTTATTCAAGACCCAAAAAACACCCTAAAATCCCCAAAAATTGCGTGCTTCCCCGAAAGTATCCGGTACCCGCCCCGTTATAATCATACTGTATTAATAGGGATAAGGGGCGTTCACCCCCCCATAATCCGTCCTCCCGGCTACGGTGATTGCCCGTCTCCGTGAAAAAAGGTTCCTTGGGGGCATGACACACACCAATCCGTCCGGTTTCCGGATCACGCGTCGCGCGTCGCGCCTGGGGAATGTTTCGCTCGCCGGCATGTGTGCGGCACTGCTCCTGGCCGCGGCATGGGGGATGGCCGGATGCGCCGGGCCCGTCAGGCTCGAGTCACCGGCCTGCGAGACCATGCGTGCGCAGGTGAAGGAGAAGCAGAAGCTGGATGCCGAGGTGAAGGCCGTGGCCAAAGCGGTGCGCGATCATCGCAAGCAGGGTGATACCACGGCGGCGATGGCCGCGGAGAGACGGCTGGATGACCTGCGCGAGACGCAACGTTTGCTCAAGGATGCGCTGGACAACACCAGCCGCGATTGCTCGCCGGTGTTCAAGGACCAGGAGCCCGTGCTCGACCCGGCCTTGCGCGAGCGGCACAGGGTGGAAGGACGGTAGGACAATAGAACAGTGCGTCAATAGAACAATGAAACAATGGGCGGGCTGCGACGGAACGCCTTATGCGAAATCCGCCGCTGGGTCTGTCCTGCTCCTTCCAAGCCGTAAAAGCGCCACTCTTCCCTCCGCTCTGAATCATTGTCGCATTGTTCTATTGTTCTATTGAACCTTATAAAGCCGGAATATTTCCCGTGGCCTCCCGCTCCTCCCTCCACCGCTCCCACCCTCGCGTATACGAGTCGTTCACGTACGCCTATCCGGTGTTGTCGCGGCGTTCGGGCGGGGTGTCGTTCGGGGTGAACGTCAATCTCGACAAGCTGTGCAACTTCGATTGCCCGTACTGCCAGGTCGACCGCACGGTGCCCGGCAAGCCGCAACGCCTTGATCTCGCGGTGATCCGCGAGGAGATCGAAACCTTGCTGGCTTCGGTGGATGAGCGTGGCGTATGTCGCTTGCCGGTGTTCGACGCGCTTCCCGATGAACAGAAGATGCTGCGCGACATCGCGCTGTCGGGTGACGGCGAGCCGACGATGGTGCCGGAGTTTACAGCCATCGCAGGGATGTTGGCGGAGGTTCAGGCCGCGCGGCCCGAGCTGGACTTCAAGCTGGTGTTGATCACCAATGCCACCTTGCTCGACCGCGCGGCGGTGCAAACCGGGATCGGGTCCCTGCTGACGCGGCGGGGTGAGGTGTGGGCCAAACTGGACGCGGGCACGGAAGCCTGGTTCCAGAAAGTCAACATCAGTCGCGTGAACCTCGACCGCATCGAGGCGAACCTGATCACGCTGGGGCAAACGCATCCGTTCAAGATCCAGTCGTTCTTTTGCGGCATCAGGGACGTCAATGGGGCCACGCAGCCGTCGTCCTTTCGTTCTCTTCCCACCGGGGAGGGGCTTGACGGGAACACGGTGGGGTGGGACGAGGCGGAGATCGCGGCGTGGCTTGCGCGCCTGACGCGCGTGCGCGACTCCGGCGCGAATATTCTGGAAGTACAGCTTTACACGCTCGCGCGCCGCCCTGCCGAAGCCTTCGTGCAGCCGGTGTCGGCGGAATTCCTGGCGGACATCCAGCGTCGTGTCGAAGCCCTCGGGATCCCCGCGCGCGTGTATGGCGTGGAGTGAACAATGAGCCATGCTCAATGAACAATGCTCAATCAACGAAAACCTGCATCGTGCGTCTTATGCAACGTCTATCCATGAATCGGTCTCCTCTTATAAGCGTGGACTTTGAGCATTGCTCATTGCTCATTGAGCATTAAATCTTCGTATGCAGTTCTCCGAAACCTGGTTCCACGCTCCCATTGCCGAAGGGGCAATCTCGGCGGTTCTTCCCGACGAAGAGGCGCATCATACGCGCGTGTTGCGGCTGAAACCGGGCGCGGGCGTGGTGGTGACGACGGGCGAGGGCTCCGTCTATCGCGCCACGCTGCGGGATGACAAGGGCGCGCTCGACGTGGGGGAGCGGATCATTCACGAACCGGATCCTCCGGGCGTATCGGTGGGGCTTCCGTTACTCAAGGGGCGGGACACCGAACAGCCGGGCGAAGCGGTGTGCGAGTTCGCGGTGCGCGACCTGTTCCTTCTGAAGCTTGATCACTGCGAAACGTTCAAGGGGCAGGATCACGCGAAGCTGGTGGAACGTCTGCGCGCCAAAAGCCTGGTGGCGCTGAAGCAGGCGAAGAAGGCGTGGCTCACGCGTGTGCACGCGCCGCAAACCCTGAAGGCGTGGCGCGCCGCGTATCCGTCGGTTCCTCTGGCCGTGGCGCATCCGGGCGGGACCACCGTACCACGGCCCTTGCCACCCGCGCTGCATCTGTTGACGGGACCCGAGGGCGGCTTCTCGGACGCGGAGCTTACGCTGTTGTTCGAGGACACGAAGGCTTCCAGGCTCAGCTTGGGCGAGACGCGGTTGCGCGCGATCCACGCCCCCGTGGCCGGCCTCGGGGCATTGGGCGCACTGCGCGCTTTGAGTTGAAGCTCTAGATGAACTTGTCCGCGGGGAAGCGGAAGAGTTTCGAGAGCTTCTTCGCGTAGTCCTTGCTGATCGCGCGACGGCCGTTTTCCCAATCAGAAATACGCTTGACGCTCACGTCGCCGATTTCCCGGGCTAAACGTGCTTGCGTCCATCCGTGCGCATCGCGGAGGATCCTCAAGCTTTTGGCGGGAGTCATCTTGGCTTCCATCCGCTTGGCGAAGTCGGTTTCGAAGAAGTCCAGGTACTCGTCGTCATTCCCGGTTTTGACCTCGACGAGGTAGTTCTTGTAACGAATTCGCACCTCCTTCAGGATCCGCGCGGGGGTTCCTGGCACAAAGCGAGGACTAGTAAGGGGCTTTTTGATGGCTACCGGCATAGTAAATCTCGATGGTCAGGATGTTCTTTTCGTAAGCCCAGCTGGCTACCCAGTTGTGGTCTCCCGTAAGGTGGCAGTGATAACGTTCACCTTGTCCTTCAAGTCTGCCGTAGTTCGTCCAAGCGCGTGGGCCACGAGGGCCGGATTCCCGGAGAACGCGAACGAGGTGAAAAAGCTTCTCTTGAATTTTATCTGGCAGGGCATCAATGTTTTTCTGGACGTTTCGATGCAGGTGAACTGCGTGCTCCATAATGTACCCCATTTCGGAGGGTATCGCAACCCTCACGTCGGAATAGCATAGAGAGACTCAAGGAAAAGCGAGCGTCAGGATGTGACTGCGATCACGCGCGTATATCGAAATTCGATTATCGTGTGAGACCGTGAATGTTTTTTCACGGGATTTCACTACGGATTATGGGGGTAATCAAGAGGGTACATCCCAAGCTTTTCGAAATCAGATCTCTTCGAGAAAGCCTGGCAATTTTCACTCTCCTAAACACCCCTCGGGGCTTTCATCCGCCGCGCGGAGGGTTTCGAACGTGTGTGTCATCTGCGACGGGACGAAAAACATCTCCGCGCCGCCGGGAAGCGTCCACGTCATGACGTAATCCGGGAGGACCGCGCCTTCGAACCGGGCGGCCACTTCGGCATCGACAGGTTCGACCCAGGCCGTCCCCATCACCCCCAACCTCATCCGTACCTTGACGGGTTTGCCTTTCAGCAGCACACGACGCACCGTCGCCTCCTGGACCGTATCGCAGTAGGAGCATTGCAGTTTGGGGTTTTCGCGTCCGGATTCAATCGTGAGCGAGCCCGCTTCTTCGTGACAGGGGACGTAGATCACCCAGCCTTGGCCGTCGACCTTGGTGATGCGTGTCCATTCGCGGGGCAGGTCGGCGAGAACGGCGCGGTCTTCCGCGGGCAGTGGGGGCGAGACCTCGTTCCGTGTGCGGTAGTAAAGCCCGTAAACCAGCAAACCCAGACACAAAAGAAATGCGGTGCCGTAAAGAAGGGGAACGATTTTTTTACCCGGGATGCCGTTTTTGGTGCTGTGATCGGAAGTCATGTCTGGAAATATATCGCCCCATCCCGGGATGCGGGGGGAGAGTCCGGAGTCTTTTGGGGAAAAAGACGGGAAACGGTGGGGATCGGCCCGGTTGGGGCGGAATGGCCAAGTTATATTTGAATGATCATAGAATGATCAAAAACCGCGCTTTCCCGCTTTCTTCGTCCGCCGATTTTCGGAAGCGCCCAACCCCTGTACACGACAAGGAACGAACGTGTCCCTGACCCAATCATACGTCTGGAAAAAACTCGAAGCCCACCGCGACGCCGTCGCGAACACCCCCATGCGCACGCTGTTCACGCAGGACACTGCGCGCGCGGCGCGTTACACGCGCGAGGCCGCCGGCCTTCGCCTCGACTTCTCCAAAAACCGCATCACGGATGAAACCCTGACCCTGTTGCTCGACCTCGCGAGGCAGGAGAAGGTCGAGGCCGCGCGCGCGGCCATGTTTGCCGGTGAGAAGATCAACTTCACGGAGAAGCGCGCGGTGTTGCACACCGCGCTGCGTCACCAGGGCGGCGAGCCCGTGCTGGTCGACGGCGAGGATGTGATGCCGAAGGTGCGCGCGGTGCTCGCGCAGATGAAGGCCTTTACGGAGAAGGTGCGTTCGGGAGAATGGAAGGGCCACACCGGCAAGGCCATCCGCCACGTGGTGAACATCGGCATCGGCG
>CAZKRC010000042.1:0-16187 GCA_964555105.1 uncultured Bifidobacterium sp.
AACCGCCGGGATACCTGTGTTCGCGCGGCGACACGCACGGACGCCCCACCGTCTACGACCTGCTCCCGCCCGAGTACCAGAACCTGCATTACGTCGGGCGCCTCGACATGGACAGCCGCGGCCTTTTGTTCTTCACCAGCGACGGCGACCTCACGCTCAAGCTCACGCACCCGCGCGGCGGCGTGCCCCGCGTGTATGCCGTGCGCACGCGCTACCCGCTCAGCGACGAGGACATCCAGGATTTGCTCGGGGGTATCGAGGTGGAACCGGGTGTGGTCTTCGCCTGCGCGGCGGTGGAAACGACGAAGACCGGTTACCGCCTGACGTTGACCGAAGGCAAGAAGCGCGAGATCCGCCGCCTCCTGCACGCGCTGAGCCATCACGTCATCGACCTCAAGCGCGTCGCGTTCGGCCCCATCGACCTCGGAGATGTGCCGGAGGGGAAGTGGAGGGTGTTGGCGGAGGATGAGGTGGAAGCGCTGAGGCACTAAGGTCATCACAGCATCACAGCATCACAGCATCATAACAGTAAAGCGCACGCCCGGAATTCCGTGTGTGCGCCTATTCAGCGAATACGATTTTTCAGGGTTTTCGTGCCTGCAAAAAGCATCGCGACAAGTGCGTCTGCCTCTTTGTGAAGTTCCACCAGACGGTTTGGTTTCACGAGACCGGACTCTTCCAACAACTCAAGCCAGTAACGCGTCTCTTCCATTTCCTGAAGGGCAACACTGAGCTTGCTGAACAGTTCAGCTGCTGATCGACTGTGCTTGCCCTCTCGAACATGTGCCCCTACGGACGTCGCTGAACGAACAAGCTGTTTCCCGATAACCTGAGAAGCGGCTTGATACGGAAGTGCCGCGTACAACGCAATGATCCTCAAAGCGAAGCTTTTCGTTCTCTCCCGCAATTCTCTGCCTTGCGCATTCATGCCTGGATTCTACGCATCCAGACGCGCTTTCCCTAGATGAAATTTCTCAGCCCTCAAACCACCACAACTTCACACCCAACTTCACATCCACAACGTTTCTGTAATAGATAAGGCGGCCTCCACAGAAGCCGCCCTACATCAGAATCACGCACCGGGCTTCAGAAAACCCCTCTGTGTTCTATTGCTGTGATGTTGTGATGCTGTGATGTCACATCACCCCTGTTCCAACTCCAGCGTCTTCGTGATCGCGTCACACACTTCCGCCGGGCCGAAGTACTGGATCGGGCCGGGGAACAGGAACGCGTCCTCCACGGCCCAGGCGTCGCGATGGGCGACGAGCTCCTTGAACGCCGGACTGTCGAGCTCGACGAGCGCCTTCTGGATCACGGGCTTCAGCTTGCCGTGGCGCTGCTCCATGTTGAACAACATCGTGATGGGAATGCCGCCGGCGATCCAGTTCGCGGGCCCCTTGGAGAGGTTGCGGATGGAGGCCATGTAGCCGGTCTTGCCATTCTGGATCAGCACGCCGGCCACCGAGCCGAGGCCGTAGCAATAGTCGGCGTCGAAGTTCGACGGTGCCGCCGCGCGACCTTCATAGCCGAAGAAGTGGTGCTGCGCGCCGAACTTGCCGCCCGCCGCCTTGTACTCCGCGTCGTTCTTCAACGTGTTCGCCACGATTTCGGACAGCAGCTTCTCGGTTTCGATCAGCGACACCTGCACGTTGCCATGCGGGTCGCGGTCGAGCAGCAGCTGCGACTGGATCGACACCGGCAATGACGCAAACGTCTTCGCGTTCTCCGCGTTCAGCCACCCTGCGAGCGTGGCGATCTTGTCGGCCGTCTTCTCGATCTTGCCGAACTCGGCTTCCTTCTCGGCCAGCAGGTGGTTGACTTCGGCGACCAGCGCTTTCAGCGCGGGCACGAACTCCACCAGCCCTTCGGGCACCAGCACCACACCGTAGTTCAACCCCTTGGCCGCGCGCGCCTTGATGGACGCGACGATGATGTCCACCACCTGGTCGAGCGTCATCGCCTTGGCCTCGATCTCCTCGGAGATCAGCGTCACGTTCGCGCGCGTCTGCAGACCGGCTTCCAAGGTGATGTGGCTCGCCGAGCGACCCATCAGCTTGATGAAGTGCCAGTACTTGCGGGCCGAACGCGCGTCGCGCGCGATGTTGCCGATCAGTTCGGAGTAGGTCTTCACCGCGGTGTCGAACCCGAACGACGTGGGGATCTGCTCGTTCTTGAGATCGCCGTCGATGGTCTTGGGCACGCCCACCACGGAGGCCTTCACGCCCTTGGCGAGGAAGTACTCCGCCAGCACGGCGGCATTGGTGTTGGAGTCGTCGCCGCCGATGATCACCACCGCGTCGAGGCCCAGCTTGTTGATCACCTCGATGCAGCGATCGAACTGCTCCGTGGTCTCGAGCTTCGTGCGGCCCGAACCGATGATGTCGAAGCCGCCCGTGTTGCGGTACGCGTCCATCACCTCGGGCGTGATGATCTCGTACTTGCCCGCCTCAAGGCCGCCCGGGCCGCCGGTGAAGCCGTACACCTGGCTGTCCGCGTGGATCGCGCGGATCGAATCGAAGATGCCCGCGATCACATTGTGGCCGCCCGGAGCCTGACCGCCCGAAAGCACCACGCCCACCTTCAGCGGCTGCGCGGGGGCCGCGTCCGCCGCGGCACCAGCCGCGAATTCGATCACCGGCAAACCGTAGGTGTTCGGGAATGCCGCCTTGATGGCCTCCTTGTCCTTCACCGGTTCGGTGGCCGCGCCGATCTTGATCGTCACGTTGTCGGCGCCCTGCGCGAGGGCCGGGGGCAACTTGGGCTGGTACGCCTTGCGGGCGCGGTCGAGGGCGGAAAGAACGGATGAAGCGTGCACGAGAACTCCGGACAAAGGTTTCGGGTGGTTTTCTGCGTTTTAAACCGTGAATGAAACCGGAAAATTTAACTCCGGCACCCCGTGATGTCCTCTTCCCCCGGATCATCTGTAGGATCACCCTGCAGGATCATCCTGACGCACCGCCTTCAAGGATCAAGGGGGAAAAGGATCAGGGGGAAACGCCCTCTCCGCGTGGGCCTCGGGCCGCGCAGCCGCCCCCCGGAATCCCGTGCGCGTCTACGGAGAGGGCGGGCGGGACGGAGGAGTCCTGCACGGGGCGGGAGGCAGGGACGTCTCCGGGATTTTTCGTTTTTCTGCCCTTTCCCTGTCCTGAAGGGCCACTTTTCGTTGACGGGCGCAGGGTTGGCGTCTACATTATCGCGCCTGTTCGGGACGTGGCTCAGTCTGGTAGAGTACTTGAATGGGGTTCAAGGGGTCGTGGGTTCGAATCCCGCCGTCCCGACCATCCTTCCCCCCAAGGTTGAGAAGAAAAAACGAAAAGGGCGGTCTTTCTTTTTGAAAGACCGCCCTTTTCGTTTTTGCGTTTTTGCGTTTTTGCGTTTTCTCCCTGTGAATCGCATCAACGGGGGCGGTAGTAGGGGCAGCACGTTGCAACGTGCCCCCCTACTACCGCCCCATCCCCTCCATCACCTGCTGCAGGACCTTGCGCGCTTCTGCCCGGGCGGCGGGATGTTCAACCAGAGGGATTTCCCCGCCGCCCGCCCACGCCCCCTCGATCTCGATATCGAGATTGTTGAGCGTCGACAGCATCAGGTTGGTGGCCGCGGCCTTCATGTCTTCGCGACCCGAGAGGGCGACCAGCGCGACACGATGCGGCCCCGCGGGAAACTCGTGCAAGGCCGCGTCCACGCCGACCCATCCCCCGTCCGCGCCGCCGAGCCATGCTTCGACCCACGCGTGCCCGATCCACACGCCCTGCCCGAGCGACGCATAGCCGAGCATCACGCGGCTGGGGATCCCGGTGGCGCGGAGCAACGCGGCCGTGAGCACCGAAGCCTCGGAGCAGTCGCCCTTCATGTCGCGCACGGCCTCGCGACTGGTGGCGAACAGCGTCGCGCCCAACGAATAGTCGAAGGAGTCGGAGACGTAACGCCGGATCCGCCGCGCGGTTTCCACGTCGTGGGGTGAACCCTTCGCCAGGGTCGCGGCGCGCGTCCGCAGCAGTTTGTCGGTCAGGTCGAGTTCGGGAGTGGAGGCGAGGTAGCGTGCGAGCGAGTCGGGACGCGCCGCGACCCGACCCGTGGGCACGGAGTCCCGCACCGTGGCGCGCGTGACCTCGAGGATGACCGCCGGAGACGCGAGGGAGGATGACGGGGAGGACGAAGACGAAGAGGCGGTGGGCGCCCGCGGTGGCGGCACGACGGTCTGCCAGGGCGTGGCGGGTAACGGCGGCAAAGGCGTGCCGTCGCGGCGCGTCAGGTGCAGGCGCACGCGCGTGGCACGCGCGTGATCACCGCGGGCGGGCGCAAGCCGGGAAACGGGAAAGGGAGAGAGGGACGGAGAATCGTCCGCCGCCGCGGCGCCCGCCCCGGGGGCGGCGCCCGTGCGCGGGATCGTGGGCGCGGCGGCGTCCGCCAGTTCCTCGAAGTCCGCGATCCTCCAGTCCGCTGGCGCCGCGCCGGGATCGCGGTACAGGTGGACGAGCTGGACGGACACCAGCGAGGTCATGCCCAGGAACGGCCGCGTGAACACGGCCTCCGCGCGCACCTTCACGGCCGCCCACGGTTCGGCCACCCGCACGTCCAGAACGGTGTCGCGGCTGCGCGCGGTATCGAGCACGGCGGCCACCGCATCACGGGTCTCCGCCAGCAGGGGAAACAACCGGCGCGCCGTGCCGGTGGTCAGCGCGCGCGCGTGTTCGAGGGAGGAGGGCGAGCCGTGGGCCAGCAGGGAATCGAACCGCTCGACCACCGCGCGCGCGCGCGTCTCTGCCTCCGCCCCGGAGGCTTCGCGTCCCGAAGCCTCCGCTTCCCCCCCCGACAACACCATGGCGAACGCGAGGAAAAGACCGCTTGAAATCATGTGTTTGCGCATGCCCTAGAAGTACAATCTTGGGAGGGGGAGAGCCCCTTTGCGACGGGGTACTATTTTTGGCGTTCATCCCACTTTTTTAGAGCAAGGGTTCCGCATGCCCGCTTCCCCCGAGACCAAAAACCCGTCCGGTTTTTTCGCCGGACTGGTCGACCGCTATGTGCGCTTCGCGCATGCGCGGCCCCTGATCCCGATCCTGCTGATCGCGCTGTCGGCGCTGGGTGCGCTGCAACTGGCGAAGAACCTGCGCATCGATACCGACTTGCGGGTGCTGTTGCCCGACGGCACGCCCTCGAAGGAGGGAATCGAGGAGGCCGAGCGACGCAAGGGCTCGACCGACCTGTTCACGGTGGCGATGGAGTCGCCGTCGATCGAGGCCGTGGCGCGCTTCCAGAAGGCCATGGCCGAATCGTTGGCGACGTGGCCGGAGGCGCTGTGGGTTCAGTACGATCAGGACCGCACGTTCTTCGAAGAGCATGCGCTGTTGTATTTGCCCACCTCGGAGCTTGAGGATCTGCGCGAGCGCGTGCGCGCCATGATCGGCGAAGAATTCGGCTCCGCGAATCCGCTGATCGCCGATCTGGTGGAGGAGGACGAGAAAAGTCCCGCGAGCCTGGAGGGCTGGCCCGACCGCGAGGCATTGTCACGCGAAGGCCTGCCCGAAGACATCGTGAGCGCGCTCACGGCCAAGACCGGGCGCGGCGCGGAGACGGATCCCGCGGGCCCCGCGCGCGCGGAGGACGGCTCTCTCATTCCGCCCAAGCCCGATTCCCTCGCGCCGCGCATGATGGACTGGCACGCCGAGAAGGGCGTGTGGGTGGCGGTGGTGCTCGTGCAGCTGAACCAGCCGTCGACCGACGCGCAGTTCGCCAAATCGATGTACGACCGCGGCGAGGAGCTGATCGCCCGCACCAATCCCGCGGCCTATGACAGCGCACTGGTGTCGAAGGTCGTCGGCGCGTACCGCAACTTCAACGAGATCGACCAGGTAAGCACCGACGTGGCGTTGGCGGGAACCATCTCCTTCATCCTCATCACCGGCCTGCTGTGGTTCTTCGTCCGCAAGCCCTTCAGCCTTTTGCTCATCAACATCCCGCTGTTCACGGCGATGGCGTGGGCGATGGGGTTCACCTATCTGGTGTACCAGCGTCTCACCTTGTTGACCGCGTTCATCCTCTCGTTGATCATGGGCCTCGGCATCGAATACGTGGTCCACCTGTACGCCCGCTGGGCGGAGGAGACCCGGCGGCGCCGGTCGCCGGTGGACGCGATGGCCACGGCCATGCGCAAGACGGGGCGCGCCCTGCTGGCGGGCGCGGCCACCAACGTGTTCGCGATGCTGAGCCTGCAACTGGGCAACTTCGAGGGTTTCCGCGAGTTCGGCATCGTGGTATCCATCGGCATCATGTTCGCCCTGCTGGCCAACTGGCTGGTGATGCCGCCGGTGTTCTTCCTGGCGCTCCGCATGGCGGGGTGGCTCGAACGGCGCGCGCCCGGCACCGTCCGGTGGATGCTCAACCGCCTGCTGCCCTCCGAGTCGGGAGTGCAGGGCGGCATCCTGCTTCCGGCGCTTCCCTTGACCCCGCGGGTGATGAAGGGCCTCGCGCTGGGCGCCCTCGCCTTCACCGCGCTGGTCGCGCTGGGCCCGCAGGTCGAGTTCGAGAACGACTTCCGCAACCTGCGCGGTAAAAGCACCGGCGCGGGCATCAGCTACGGACGCGCGGTCGGCTCGGGCCAGAACACCTCTCCCGCCGTCATCCTGGGCACCAGCGAGGACCAGATGCGCTCGGTGCACGAGCACCTCGCCGGCCGTCACGGCGAGCCGGCGGACAGCATGCTCAAGGGGTTCGTGACCATCCAGTCCTTCGTGCCCGGCTCCGGCCGCCAGCGCCAGCGGCTGGAGATCATGGCGGACATCAAGGAGCTGCTCTCCGGGCGCGCGCTCGACCGCGTGGACTCCGGCACGCGCGCGGAGCTCGACACCCTGCGTCGCTACCTCGACGCGCAGGCCTTCACCTTCGGGGACCTTCCGGGGTGGTCGCAACGCTTCCTCACCGAAGCCGACGGCACCTACGGCAACATGGGCTACCTCTACGCCAGCATGCGGGAAAGCGACGCGGTGCAAAGCGCCCTGTTCCAGGACCGCTTCCAGTTCCTGGAGTCGGACGAAGGCCAGGTCCGCGTCGCCAGCAGCGGCTTCATTTACGCCGACGTCGTGCGCATGGTCAAGGCCGACGGGCCGCTGCTGGCCATCGCCACCTTCCTGTTGCTGATGATCGTCACCTGGATCGACATGCGCCGCTGGAAAGGCGTCCTGATCGTGGTGGGTTTCATCGCGCTTTCGGCCTTCTGGACCTACAAGTTGATGGGCCTGTTCGGCCTCAAGCTCGGGGTGTTCAACCTCGTCGTCATCCCCACCATCCTCTCGGTGTCCGTGGACTCGGTCATTCACCTCTACCACCGCCGACGCGCACTGGGGGCGGGCCGCATGCGGGAATTGTACCGCACCACCGGGTCGGCGGTGCTCACCGGCACGCTGACCAACCTGTTCGGCTTCCTCGGACTGTGTTTCGTCGGCCACAAAGGCATGCAAAGCATCGGATTACTCGCGGCGATCGGCATCGGAAGCGGCCTGGTGGTCATGTTCACGGTGCTGCCTGCGGCCCTGGAGTACCTGAACCCCCGGGATCCCATCGAAGAGGAAGACGACGAGAAATAGCCCTATATTTCCCCCTCACGCCATGAAATGCGATTTTCATCGAATTTCGTGTAAAAACACCTGTGTCTTTTGACAACTTGACATTAGTTTTGCAAGAATGCGCATTCTCCTTTCTCAACAATCGATCGCCGCGCGCGTCGCGGAGCTGGGTGCCATGATCACACGCGATTACACCGGCAAAGACCTGGTGCTCGCGTGTGTTCTAAAAGGCGGATTCATTTTCGGTGCCGACCTGGCACGTGCGATCGACCTCCCGCTTCGCGTCGAGTTCCTGCGCGGGGAAAGTTATGGGGCCGGCACGGAATCCTCCGGCACCGTCCGCGTGACGCTGGAACCGGATACGCTACTGGCGGGGAAGGACGTGTTGCTGATCGAAGACATCGTCGACACCGGACGCACGTCGTCGCAACTTCTGGAAGTCCTGCAGGCCCACCGGCCCAAAAGCCTGAAGGTGTGCTCGCTGCTCCACAAACCGGCCCGTGAAGTCGTGCCCCTCCCCATCCATTATCTCGGCTTCACCATCGACGACCTGTTCGTGGTCGGATACGGACTTGACCGCGCGGGACTTCACCGCAATCTTCCCTACATCGGGGTCGAGGACGTGAACGCGTAAGGGTTTCGTTCAAGACTTTTTCGGGGGGTAGGATGCTGACGCATGGCGGAAGCCCGTCGCACCAGCCCCCACACCCGTGATTCCGCGACGGGCGGTTCGGCGTGGCTACCTTTTGCCGCCCCTGTACGGATCCCCCACCCCGGAAGCCCCATGTCCTCACCCGCAGCCCTCTCCGACGGCCACGCCGTCCCCGCGACCTTCAAAACCTGGCTCGGGCTTGCCGTGCTGGTGCTGCCCACCATTCTGCTGGCGCTGGACATGACCGTGCTGCACCTCGCGGTGCCGCGCCTGTCCGCCGACCTGCGCCCCAGCGGGGTGCAGTTGTTGTGGATCCTCGACATTTACGGGTTCCTGATCGCGGGGTTCCTCATCACCATGGGGACGCTGGGCGACCGCATCGGCCGGCGCAAGCTTCTCCTCACCGGGGCGGCGGCCTTCGGCATCGCGTCGGCGCTGGCGGCCTTCGCCTCCAGCGCGGTGGAGCTGATCGCGTTGCGCGCCTTGCTGGGTATCGCCGGCGCGACGCTCATGCCCTCCACGTTGTCGCTCATCCGCAACATGTTCCCCGTCGATCGCCAGCGTACGCTGGCGATCACCGTGTGGATGACCGGGTTCATTTTCGGCAGCGCCGTCGGCCCGCTGATCGGGGGGTTGATGCTGCAGTATTTCTGGTGGGGTTCCGTGTTTTTACTGGGCGTTCCGGTGATGCTGTTGCTCCTGGTGACGGGGCCCTTCCTGCTGCCGGAGTTCCGGGACGAGAACGCGGGGCGCCTCGACTTCGCCAGCGCGGCGCTGTCCGTCACCACCTTGCTGTCCCTGATCTACGGACTGAAGGCCATCGCGCGCAGCGGATTCACGCCGGATGCCCTCCTCGCCATCCTGGCCGGGCTCGCGCTCGGCGCGCTGTTCATTCGCCGCCAACTGCGGCTCGCGGACCCCATGTTCGACCTGTCGTTGTTCGCCAACCGGGCCTTCAGCACCTCGGTGTGCGCCTTGCTCCTCACCCTTCTGGCCATGTCGGGCGCCTGGCTTTTGATCTTCCAGTTTCTGCAGGGCGTCCTCGGCCTCTCGCCCCTCAAGGCCGGGCTCGTGATGCTGCCTCCCGCCCTCGTGCAGGTGTTGGGCTCGGCGTTGATCCCTCCGCTTTCGCAGCGCGTGCGTCCCGCGCTCTTCGCCGGCACCGGCCTCGCCTTCTCCTCGCTCGGCATGGCCCTGATTGCGGGTGGCGCGGCGGCCGGCAACATCGGCATCCTGGTGACGGGCGCCACCGTCATGGGGTTGGGCGTGATGCCGATGATGATCCTGGGAACCGACATGGTGGTCAGCGCCGCGCCGCCCGAGAAAACCGGCGCGGCTTCGGCCACCTCGGAAACCGCCGCGGAGCTCGGCATGGCATTGGGCGTGGCGGTGATCGGCAGCGTGGGCATGGCCGTGTATCGGGCCACGCTCGCGCGCACTTTGCCGCCCGGGCTCACACCCGCGGACGGTGAGGCCGCCCGCGAAACCTTGGGCGGCGCCCTCGGCGTGGCGGAAAGCCTGACGGCGCAAGGCCATGCCACCGGCGCGGCCCTCGCGGACGCGGTGAAACGGGCCTTCGGCACCGCCCTGACGGTGAACGCCAGCATCGGCATCGTGTTGCTCTTGCTCACCGCCTTGCTGGTGACCGTACGCCTGCGACACCTCGACGTGCGTTGAGGTGTTCTTCCGGCAACGCGACGATGTTTCCCGTGGAATCACGGCGTATCCGGTCCTGCGACGCGCTAGATTCCGGACACATCCATCTCCCGTCGTGTCCGCGCAATGCCCTCCGCGGAAACGACGATCCGTAAGGAGCGCTCATGTCCCGCGTCGCATTCCCCTGCCTGCTCGCCCTGCTGACAACCTCCCCGCTCTTCGCGCTCACGGGCATCGTCCGCAATGAGGCGGGCCGCCCCCTCGCCCGCGCCGTGGTCACGCTCCAGTCGGACACCGCCGTACGCCACATCACCGACTCCACCGGCGCGTTCACCCTGACGCCCACCGGCCTCGTTTTCACGCCGCACGCCGTCGCGCACGGGATGGTGGGCCTGAACGTGAATCGTCTTTCCCTGCGGAACGGCGTGCTTGGATTCCACCTCCAGTCCCCCGTCGCCCAGGGTTCCTTCAATCTGTTCTCCGGTGACGGAAAGACGCGCTTCAAAACGCGCGCCGGGCCGATGAGCGCCGGCGCCCATCGATTCGAAATTCCACCACTCGCGCCGGGCGCTTACGCCGTGCGCTTTCTTCTCGACGGGAAAGCGTCGGTGTGGCGCGCGACATCCACTGGCGAAAGCGGAGGCCCTGCATCGCAAGGTCCCGTGATCTCTCCGACGCCTCTCGCGCGCGGCGCAGCACAGGCACCCGTCGCTTCCGTCGCGGCCATCGCCGCGATCGATACCGTGCTCGTCACCCGGGCGGGATACCTCCCGACGAAAACCCCGGTCACCTCCTACACCCAAACGGAGCTGGTCATCGTGCCCCCCGCCGACACCGTCGCCGGGTTGCCGGCCGTCGCGGATTATTCCGTCGACGGCCCTCACGCCACCGTCGTGGAAGCCAACGTCGGGCCCGGAAATGCCTACACCATCATTCGCCCCCAGACCTTGGGAACGAACGGGTTCCGCCACGCGCCGATCATTTACGGTCATGGGATCAACGGACAGGTCAGCGGCTTCACGGGGTTCCTGCGCGCCGTCGCCTCGCACGGCTTCGTGATCATCGCGCGCAACGTGCTCACCGGCGGCCCCAACAACGCGGGCAATACCGCGGCGATGCTCGACGGCCTGAACTGGATCCTCGCGCAGGACACCACCGCGGGCAGCGTGTTCTTCGGCAAGCTGGCGACCGACCGCGCCGCGGCGATGGGGTATTCGGTGGGCGGCACGGCCGCCGTGGACATCGGGGGCCACGCCGCCTTGCGCACCGTGGTATCCATCCATGGCCACATCTCCACGGCCGCGTTGAAGGGAACGCTGCTGCAAACTTCGGGCACCCGCGACAACATCGGCCTGCCGATGCAGCAGGAAACCTTCGAAAACTCCGTGACGCAAACCTTCCTCGCCACGGTCACGAATGCCGACCACGGTTACATCCAGAACGGCAACGGCGGCGTGCAGCGCGCGGCCATCATCGCCTGGCTGCGCTTCTGGATTTACCAGGACCAGGCCGCGAAGCGTTATTTCTACGGATCCGATTGCGTGATGTGCACGCCCCCGTGGGAGAATCCCCAGCGCAAGAACTGGGATTAACCTCCTCCGTTCCGCGCCTCGTCCCCCCGCTCCTTTAGCAGGCGAAGGTCTGCAAGGCATCGGCACGCGCGGGGTTGTCCTGGAGACGAAGACCCTGGCGGAACCAGAGGATGATGTGATTCACGATGGTGTCCGCCGCGTCAATGGGACAATGGGACAACGGAAAAACGGGACAAAGAAGGGCCGGGAGGTCCCGGAGGTCTCCCCCCCACCGACCGTGGGTACAGGTTAGCAAGGGAATCACACGGTCCCTCCCCGCCAAAACCGGCCACTTTGCCGTTCTGAACGACCCGGGACGTCGGGATAGAGGTCGTGAGCGGCGCGCAAAAAAACGGGCCGGAGCGGACCTGAGCGTGGCAGAGTGTGCCTGGATTTTTTGGAAAATCCCCGGATCGGCTCCACAAAGTGGCGAATATTAGGTGATTTGGCTGTTTCTGCGGCAACCTGTACTCACAAGAAGGCACTTTGACGCCATACCCCATCCCTTCTTCCACGGTAGGTTATGCTCATGGCTCCGCAGGTGATCAGCGTGTTCGACTTCGTCGACTTCAGAATGTTCCTGAAGGAATATCAGGCGCGCCGTCAGGCGACGGATAAATCCTTCACGCGCAGTTTTTTCTGCCGCGAACTGGGTTTGCCCAACACCCGCAGTTTTTTCAACGACATCGTGAAGGGCACGCGTCCGCTGTCGAAGACGTATGTCGAGCGTTTCGTGGTCGCCCTGAACATGAGCGGGAACGAGGCGCAGTACTTTCGCGTGCTCGTCGAGTTCAACCAGTCCGACATTCCGCACGAGCGCGAGCTGCTGTTCGACCAGCTGATTTCGTTGAACAGTACGCCCACGCGCCTGGTCAGCCCCGACGAGTACGAGTTCTACCGCCACTGGCACCACACGACGGTTTTCTCGTTGCTGGACGTGCTCGACTTCCGCGATGACTACGCGGGCTTGGCGAAGCGCATCTTCCCGCCGGTGAGCGCGGCCGAAGCGCGCGCGTCCGTCACCCTGCTGAAGAAGCTGGGATTGATCCACAAGCGGGACGACGGCGTGTGGAAACCGACGACGAAGACGCTGGACACCGGGCCCTACGTCAAGAACGAACTCGTGCAACAATACCAGTTGCAATGCCTGGAGCTCTCCAAGCGCGCGATGCTGCGGGAGACGCGCGCGCCGCGCAACTTCTCCACGGTGACGCTCAGCGTGTCGCGGGAGGCCGTGGCGTTGATCGAACGCAAACTGCGGAAGTTCAAGGCGGAGGCGCGCGCGATCGCACATCGCGAAACCGCGCCGGCCGACCGGGTGTACCAGCTCAACATCCAGTACTTCCCCCAGGCGCTCCCGGAGGAGGAATCATGATGACCGCCATCAGGACAACCCGACGCCGCGGGCGCGTCCGCGCGTTTTTGACCGGAATCGCGGGGAGCCTGCTCGTCTTGACGTTCGCCGCCTGCATGTCGCTCGCGGGAGGTTCGAGTTCCACGGAGACGGGCGACCAGGTCGCCCTCAACGGGCGCGTGACCGGCGGCACGGGCGAGGGCATCGCCGGCGTGGTGGTCAGTCTCAAGGGCTCGTCGCTCGCGGACACGACGGACATCACCGGCGGTTTCGCGCTCCACGGGCGTCACGCCCGGAAGGCATCGATGGCGGCGGACACGCTCCGCTTCGTGCTGAACGGGCAGACGGTCACGCAAACCGCCGTCACCACCTTGGTCGGTACGGTTCCCGACATCACGATCGTGCAACGGGGATTCTCCGGATCGTTCAGCGGATCCACCAACGACATCGGCCGCGTCGAGGGCGTCCTCAAGGGCGACGGCATCGCCGTCGGGGATTCCGTCACCGCGACCTTTTTCTTCAACGCGCTGGCGGGCAACTACAGCGGTTTCATCTGGTTCCCGCCCCCGATGGAAACCGCTCGCGACTACGTGGTGCGCATCGACGTCTACAATCACGACGGAGTCCTCACCGGACGCGGTCCGGATGTGCCTTTCACCAGCCTCGCCGGGAACGTCCTCATCCCGACGTTCAATCCGGCGAACCTTTCCCCTCCCCCCGCGAAGCGCTCCGCCGCTTCGCGCCCAACCCCCTGAACTTCCTTTGAACAGCCACGGTAAACGACAGGAGAACACCATGAATCACCATGAACAAACATCCCGCTCCGGGATCGGTTCCCCATCAGCGTGCGCCTCGGCGTGGGCCGCAACGTGCCTCGCGCTCGCGTTGCTCGCCCTGACGGCGTGCACGCAAACCGATCCGGGCACCGGCGTGACGGGCAATGAAAGCATCCGCCTCACGGGCCGCGTGGTCGGCAACAACAATACGCCGGTCGCGGGCGTCGCGGTCAGCCTGGCGCGCACGGGCCTGACGGATACGACGGACGCACTGGGCCGCTACGCGCTCACGCGCAAGAAGGCCGCCGACGAGACGGACGAGCTCGTGCTCGACACTTTGCGCTACAGCCTGGGCGGACAACCGCTCGCGCGCGTAAACGTGCTGCAATGGATCGACACACTCCCGGACATCCAGGTGATCCAGCGCGACGTGTCGGGCCTGCTCGACACGGAAGGCCTCACCGCCACACGCATCGAAGGCGTGCTGCAGGGCGACGGCATCGACAGCGAAAATCCCGTGAAGGCAGAGTTCTATTACAACGCCTTGACCGGGAACTACAGCGGCTTCCTGTTCTTCCCGCCCACCGCCTCGGTGGCGAACTACTCAGTGCAGATCAACGTGTACGGCCCCGGCAACGTGCTGATCGGCCAAAGCGCCGCCGTGCCCTTCAACAGCTTCGCCGGCAACATCACCATCCCCGCCTTCACGGCGGGCAACTCCGTACCGCTCGCCGACGCGGGCCGCGACACGGCCGTCGCGCCCGGTGCGACCGTGAACCTGCGCGGCACCGCCTCGGACGCCTTCGGCGGAAGCATCGTGAAATGGGAGTGGAGCATCGGCGGCGCGCCCTTCGCGCAAACCGCCGGCGGCGACACGTCGTTCTCACGCACCACGCCGGGCGCCTACGCCGGCATCCTGCGCGTGACGGACGATGACGGCAACACGGCGCTGGACACGGTCGTCGTGGCGGTGGCGTCGCACGGCACGGAATGGGTGGAGAGGGTGTCGGGAACATCCTTCCCCCTGACCGGTATCGCCTGGACCGGGACGCAGTTTGTTGCCACAGGGGCTCCCGGATCCGTCCTCACCTCCCCGGACGGCATCACGTGGACGACGCATGCCGCACCGAGTCTCTCCGAAATTGTTTGGACGGGAAAAAAACTGGTCGCTACTGTCGGAGGCGGTCTTGATACTGTTTTTTACACCTCTACGGACGGGGTCAACTGGAGCAGGGGATCATTACCATGGATCGTCATGGGCCCGGGAGGAGCTGCGTCCATTTCCACGGCTGATTCTACGGCATTCATTTCCAGATCTCATTCCGGTTTCGTCGCGCGCTCCGAAGATCACGGTGCCACCTGGTTTGTGGACTCGCTTCCTCCGACCCTCGATCCTGTCGATGGACCGATTGCCGGGTTCAACGCCTACACACGACATGCCGGGCGTTTGGTTGCGGTTGGCCCAAATGGCTTGACGGCCAGCTCTGCCGGTAATGGCATCTGGACCCGGCATACGAGTTCCACTTCCTTCCCCCGCCCCTACGGCGGCGTCTACGATTACACCATGCAGGCCATCGTCTCCACCGGCACGCACGCGGTCGCCGTGGGATACTCCGGCCACGTCATGCGTTCGACCGACGGCATCACGTGGATGCAACCGCGGGTCGTCGGCGGCATCCCGCAGCAGGAGGGCGGGTCGTCCTTGGGTGACTTGTACGATGTCGTCTGGACGGGAGAGGTCCTCGTGGCCGTCGGAACCCATTACCACGTCCTTTCCGCCGACGGCGGCGCCAACTGGAGCCAGGTCTCAACCGGCGCCCTCAACCTGACGGCCATCGCCTGGAACGGCACGCGTCTTGTGGCCGTGGGACCTGAAGGCAGGATCGTCACCTCGCCCTAATCATGCGTTACGAACAGCCCTCCGCGTCCCACAAGCATCCTGAAAGCGGATGGCCGACCACCAACGGGGAGAGAGACCCGACTTCCGTCGTCCCGCGGCCTGAAGGCCAAGGGGCGGTGGAGGTTTTTTCCGAATACCTCTCCACATACGACAAGGAGTTCAGGTGGGGAAGCGCGCCCCGCGTCCGCGGACGCAGGGCGCGGGTTCCCGCGGGCCTCCCGGTGTCCGCCCCCGGAAGTCGCCCGGATGTCACCAAGGATCCTGAGTCATGAGGGATAGTGGGGCGTGATGGCGGGGGTGGCGTTGCGGTCGACGAAGGAGGTGAAGCGAGGAAAGCCTGACACGTGACCAAACAAAAAAGGACGGCCCCAAGGCTCGTCCTTTTTTGTTTGGTGCGAGCCCTGCCATCCCCACAGAGGAGATGCGGACCCGGGATGACCCGGGATCCCTACGACTCGTACTCTTCGATCGGCGGGCAGGCGCAGAACAGGTTCTTGTCGCCGTAGGCGTTGTTCAACCGCCCCACCACCGGCCAAAACTTGTTGGCCCGCACCCAGGGAAGCGGATAGGCCGCCTGCTCGCGCGTGTACGCATGCGTCCACGCGTCCGCGCCGACTTCCTCCGCCGTGTGCGGCGCCATCTTCAATACGTTGTCGAGCTTGTCGGCGCGGCCTTCCTCGATCGCCCGGATCTCCTCGCGGATGGCGATCAGC
>CAZKRC010000043.1:0-15756 GCA_964555105.1 uncultured Bifidobacterium sp.
TGGCCATGAAGCCGTCCAGTTTGTCCAGCAGGACGCACCAGGTGATCATCCAGGCGGCGAGTTCCAGCGGCGTTTTGCCGAACCCGAGCACGGAGCGGTCTCCCCGTTCGGGGATGAGCGCTTCGGCCATGAGCAGGATCGCGTAAATGCCGATCAGGAAGTTCAGGCCGGTGAACAGGTTGGGGACGAGGAATTTTTTCTTGACCATGAATGCCACTCCGGGGACGGAGAAAAGGGAGACGGGAAGGTAGAAACAGGGAGAGGCGGGGTTTGGGAGCGCGGAAAGCCGCGCGCGGGGGGGGCGTGCGCCTAGCGGGCGGGAAACATCACGATGAAATTGTCCTGGGTGGAGACCGCGATGCCTGCCGCGGTGCGCGACGGAGTGCCGGGCATGTCGGTGAGCGGAAACTTGTGGAGGAGTTCGTGGTTGAAGGAGCGTTTCTCCAGGGCGGGCTCTTCCGTGCCGACCCAATAACCGTCCGCGGTGAGCAGGGGCCGGTTGAACAAATGGGAGGCCACCTGCGCCTGGGCTTGCACCAGCCCTGTGCGGGCGTGAATGCTGATGACGCGCTTGGAAGCGGTACCGACCAGCAGCATCTGGTCGGCGCGGCCCGAGAGGCTGAAAATCTGTTCGCCGAGATCGCGTTGCCAGGCGATGTTCCGGTCGTCCTTGTCGATGGCGACGATCAGCCCTTCATTGTACCCCGCATAGGCGAAGTCGCGTCCGGCATGAATTTCGGTGATGGTACCGGGCGGCATCCTGGCGTCCGCGACGGATTGGCCGTCGGAAAGGCGGATGCGATGCCACCCTCCTTCGATCTCGAAGGCGTCCGCATGATCGGAGTTCGGCGTGGAGGCGAGGAGGATGCCGCCGCGCCCGAGGCGGACTTCCCACAAGGTTTCACGCGTCTGCAGGTCCACCAGCCTCACGTTGCCGTTCCAGTCGCTGAACAACAATCCGCCCGGTACCATGATGGCATGGCTCACGGGGCCGCGCAAGGGGATTTGAACGGGATTGCCGTGGTCGCTGCGTCCCGCCGCCATGACATAGAGGCGGCCCGGCGACGACACGATGAGGGTATCGCCTTCATCCGTCCAGGTCGTGACCTTCATGTCGAGCGGTTCGTTGAAATGGAAGGAGCCTTTCAAGGCCCCGCTGCGGGTGTCGAGCACGACGAGGGTCTGGTTGTTGTTCTCCACGTAAAACGAGTGGACCCGCCCGCCGGTCAGGACCGGGAAGAAGCGCGGTCCCGGCTGGCGTTTCCACACCCAGGTCGCGCCCAGCCCGGAGGCAAGGCCTTCGAGGGCGGGATCCGCGCTCCAGGGCGCGACGCTGTGGGACCGGGCCGCCTGCGCCCAGGCATGGGTCCGCTCCGTGCGGGGCGCGCCTTTGGCGGCCAGCAGACGGGCTTTTTCACGCCATGCGGTGCCGTTGCCGGGCTCCAGCGCCAGCAGGGCGTCGAGCTCCCGCAAGGCGCCGGAGGCATCGCCCCGCCGGAGGTTCTCGCGCTCAGCGCGGAACAGGTGGTCGCGGGAGCCGCCGGTAAGGCGCAGGAGTTCGCGGCTGAGGCGCACGCGTCGTCCGTCGGCATTGTGCACCACGACCCATTCGCGCGCGGGGAGCAACAGGGGATCCTCGCCGTCCCATCCGGCTTCATAGCTGTACAGCAGGCGTCCCCGTTGATCGACCGCGAGCAGCATGCGCGCATGCGTCAGGATGAACAGGTGACCGCCGTGCACGCGCAACGAAGAGGCGAGATCCTCGCGCTGCCAGTCGAGTTGGCCGTTGCGGAGGACGAAGGCGCGCACGGGGCCGTCCGCGGCGGCGACGAAGGCGTGTCCGTTGCCGATCGCCAGCGCGTCCTGCATGCCGGCGGGAACGCCCCACAGGAAGGCGTCGAAGGCCGGGCCGCGTCGGAACTCGATGCGGTCGACATGGCGCAGCGCGAGGTATTCCCCGGCGTGCTGCACGGCGAGCGGGAATTCCCCCGCGAGCGGGATGGGGTTCATGCTTCGCCGGCCGAAGTCGGCGCGGTAAAGGCCTTGGTCCGGGCAGAAGATCACGCCTTGGCGCGCCCGAAGCGTGGCGGGTTTCCAGTTACAGCCCGCCCCGGGCAGCGGGTGGGACGCCATGGGAGTCGCATCGCGCAGGAGGCGGGCGCTTTGAGGCCCGATGACGAGAAACTCGGTGGCTTCGCCGTCTCCGGGAAAGAGGTGGCCCTCTTCGGCGGTGAAGCGTTCCAGCACCGTCTCGGGCTTGAAAAGGGGGGCCTTGCGCAGGAGGACGCGCTGGCGGCCCAAGGTGCGCGTGAGGATGCGGTCGAGCGTGGCGTCGAGCACTTCCTCGTCGGGACCGAGCGTGACGGAAAGGACCCGCAGCTGTCCCTGCGCGTTCTGGTGAAGAAGGCGTACGCTTTGCCCCGTGCGTGCACCTTCGGAAAACTCCTCCACGAGGATGTACTCGCTTCCTTGGGGGCCGCTGGTCTCGAAGGCGCGCGCAGGCAGGCCGCGCATGCGGCCCGCTTCGCGGAAGGGACGCACGGATTCGGGGTTGAGCGTCAGCAGGCGCGCGACCAGGCGCTGTTTCTGCGCGGGCTCGAGGCCTTGGCCTTCGAACGCCTCGCGGTAGAGGCGCGCGGCTTCGCGCAGGTTGCCGGCTTCCTCCAGGAAACCCGCACGCAGGTAAAGCGTCTGCGCGCGGATGGCCGGGTACGGGGAGTCCGCGAGGCGCTCGAGGATCTGGCGCGCCCGGCCCGCATCGCCTTCGATGTCGTGGAGGTAGCGGGCCGTTTCCAGCGCGCGCCGCTGTTGAACGTAGGCCGTGTCGCGCGCGTCGGTGGCGCCGTGCGCCGCCGACCACCCGAGGGCTCCCGCGAGCGCGGCGCATGCCGCACGCCTGAGGACGGCGGTCAGCATCCCCCCGCCTTGCAGGCGTTTCGTGGGGACTTTCACGTTCCGGCCGCCGTCGACGGCATGTTCCTGCACCGGAATCATTCGGCCGACTGCGCTCCTTCGGGATCGAACTTGTAGCCGGCGCCGCGCACGCTTTTGATCCACACGGGATGGGCGGCGTCGTGCTCGAGCTTTTGCCTGAGCTTGAGGATCTGGTTGTCGACGGTGCGGGTGGTGGGCATGTTCTCGGGCGTGTAGCCCCAGATGGATTGCAGCAGGTCCTCACGCGCGACGACCTCTCCCGCGCGCGTCGCGAGGTAGCGGAGGATCTGGAACTCCTTGGCCGAAAGGTCGAGGGATTTCCCGGCGCGCGTGGCTTCGTAGCGCTTGAAGTCGACGCGCGTGTCGCCGAACTCGAGCGTGTCGGGGCCGCCGGTGCCCGGGGATTCGCCGCGACGGCGCAGGCGGGTGCGCACGCGCGCGAGCAGTTCGGAGACGCTGAACGGCTTGGTGATGTAATCGTCGGCACCCATTTCGAGACCGGCGATCTTGGACATCTCCTCGTTCTTCGCCGTCAGCATGATGACGAAGATGTCGGGGTGATGCTTGCGCAGGTGGCGGCAGACGTCGAAGCCGCTGACCTTGGGCAGCATGAGGTCGAGCAGGACGAGGTGCGGTTTCCACACGCGCGCCTTTTCGATGGCGGCTTCGCCGTCGGCGACGGCCTCGGTTTCATACCCTTCGATCTCCAGCAGGTCCAGCAGGCCCGTGCGGATCGACTCTTCGTCTTCAACGATCAGGATGCGATGCATGTATCCGTCCTTTTTCCGGATGGCTCCGGTGTTGTGCCGCGTTCGTTCATGTCGTGGTCTGCCGTGTTTTCCGTTCCGCGGGAAAGGTGACGATCATCTCCGTTCCCGCGCCCGGGCGGCTGTTCAGGCGGATGGCGGCACCGTGCGCGTCGACGATCCGTTTCACCAGGGCCAGGCCGAGGCCGCTGCCCCGCGTTTTGCGGGTCATTTCGTCGCCCGCGCGGTAGAACTTTTCGAAGACGCGTTTCTGTTCGGCGGGATCGATCCCGATGCCCTGATCGGCCACCCGGAGAACAATGTCCTCGTTCACGACGGAAACTTCCAGCGCGACGTCCGTGCCGGCGGGTGAATACTTCAGGGCGTTCTCCAGAAGATTCTGGACGATGGAACGCAAGGCGTTGTAATCGCCGCTTACCGTGGCCCGGGGAGCCAGGCGCGTCACCAGGCGGATGCCCGCCCGCGTGAAGGTTTCGGAAAGCAGTACGGCGGATTCGCGCGCGACGGAGGCGAGATCCACGTCCTCGAAGCGAAGCGCCACGGGGTCCTCCTCGAGGCGCGTATAGGCCAGGATGCCTTCGATCATGGCATGCAGGCGTTCGGCTTCGGCGCCGATGCGCGCGGCGTACTGTTGTCCCTTTTCTCCCGGCACGCGTCCGCTCGCCATCATCTCGGAGAACATCCGGATGGCGGTCAAAGGTGTCTTGAGTTCGTGGGAGACCGCGGACAGGAAGTTGGCCTTCATGTTCACCAGGCGTTGCGCGTTGTCGAGGCCCTTGAAGAGCACGAACACGCCGATCAGCAACGAGACCAGCGAGAAACCGAGCACCGTGTACTGCAGGATCACGCGCCAACGCCCTTGCGCGATCAATTCGCCGCTGGGGCGCTTGTACACGAGGAGTCGCCAGGAGGGGAAGGGCGCGTCCAGCATGCGTTCGATGGCGGTGGCTTGCTGGCGGGGCGCATCGCCCGCCAGCACGACGTCATCGCGCAGGTTGATCAGGGTGAAGGCCGCGTCGCGCCAGGGCCCGCGCCGGTCCTGCGTCATCTCGGCGCGCAAGGCGTCCGCGAAGACGCTTTCATCGAGGCGTGCCAACACCTGGGTGTTGCTCTCGAGCCAGGGAAAACGGATCAGCAGGTAGGGACTGCCGGCGTGGTAGTGGACGCGGAGCGAGTCGCCGGGCAGGTAAGGCTGGCCGCGCAACACCTCGATGGGCGCGGCGGGCCAGTCGCGCTCCACGATGTCGGCGTTGGCCAGGAAGGCAGGGAGGCGTTGATGCAGCGCGAAGAACTCGCCGCGCGCGTCCCGGGGCAAATCCTCACGCGCGGTCATGATCGACGCGATCTCGGAGAGGTAAAACCCCGTGCGGTGATGCGACTCGAGGTCGGGGGAGGCCAGCAGGTCCTGCACGAGCGCGCGCGCCGCCACGATCGCGACCTGCGTTTCGTCCAGCGCCACCAGGCACTTCAATTCAAGCAGGCGATACCCGAAGCGCGCTTCGATCTCGTGATCGGGCAGTCCGCCGGGCCCGCGCAGCAACAGGTGCAGCGCGCGCAAGGCCGCGGCCGGGCGACGCGCGCGCCACTCCGCCCGCACCAAGGCCTCCAGGGGGTGGGCGGGACGCGCG
Organism: uncultured Bifidobacterium sp.; assembly: GCA_964555105.1. GTDB lineage: Bacteria > Fibrobacterota > Fibrobacteria > UBA11236 > UBA11236 > UBA11236. Next base: position 5,330 of record CAZKRC010000043.1, read on the forward strand.
GGCGCGACCAGGCTGTCGAGTTCGGGTCGAAGCTGCGGCAACGCGAGCCGCGGGAAGACCGGTTCCTCGTCACGGAACACCACCACCGACTGGATCACCGGATTCTCGAGCAGGCGGGAGGCCAGCGCCCAGGCCGCGAGCGGCGTTTCCGCGCTGCCGCCATCGGCCAGATCGGCCTTCAGGCGCTCGAGCAAAGTCTGGCGGGTCTTGTCGATCGTCCGCTCCACGGCTTCGGCGAGCGCTTCGTAACGCGCCTCCTGCGACTTCTCCAGCAGCAGACGCTCGTCCTTCACCGAACGGAAGCTCAGGTACCCGAGGATCAGGCCCGGCAGCAGGATCAGCGCGGCGATGAACAGGAGGCGGCGGGGAAACTTCAAGGCTTGGTCCCGCTCAGAAAAGGGTGGCTTCGATCACCCCCAGCAAGGGATTCCCGAGCCGCGCGTACAGGAAGTCGCGGGCGAAGGGCAGGTTGTACGCCTCCAGGCACAGCAGCACCATGCTGGCCACGAACAGGGCGACGAACGTCCCTCCGCCGTAATACAGCAACGCGAACACGCCCCGACGCGGTTCGCGGCTCCGGGGGTTCACCAGCAGCGTGTACAGCAGCGATATCAGACGGTAGGTAAAGCGCACCGGCAGAATTTACGAAATGCGCGGGCGCAGGACGGCCCCTGCGCGAAAGCCGCATTTAAGGGGAATGACCGCGCTCAGAACGGCGCGATCATGCGTGTGTCCAGCACGCGCGCCTGCGCATCCCGCAGGACCACCCACCGGACACCGTGCGTCCCCGGAGCCAGACGGAAGGAATGCGTGCCTTCCGCGAGCGTGCCGGCATGCAGGCGCGCGGTGATGCGCCCCCGTGCGTCCATCACTTCGAGCGTCACCGCGGCGGCCTCACCCAGCGTGAAGGACACGCCGCCCGCCGCCACGTTCAGGCGGTGGGCGGCACCGTGCCCGGCGCGCGCGCCGGGACGGAGGGACACCGTGGAACCGTTGACGACGGCATCCACGAAGTCCAGCAGGGCGGTGCCCGGAGCGATGGAGATGCTTTCCGGAAGCCGGCGCACCAGCCAGGTCACGTCCCACTCCAGCGAATCGCCCACGGCGATCGAGTCGAACGGACCCTGGAGCTCCATCTCCAGCAAGGCCATGCCTCCGGTGGCACCCGAACGGTTCGCCGAGTAGATCTCGATTTCGTTCTCGTTCACCGGCGCCTTTTTCGCCTTGGGCGTATCCGTGAACTTCTTGATGTAAAGCAGGCGGCTTTTGTCGACGCGGGCGAACCAGCCGCCCGTGCTGCCGTCCCACAGCTTGGGGGTTCCGTTGGTCGGTACCGTCGCGCTGTCATACTTGAACCACTTCGTGTCCAGGGTGTCGGTCACCATGGCGATCATGGCCGCGCCCGCGGTCCCGTTTCCCTTGATGGTGTCGGTCTCGTCCTTCGGCCAGAACAGCAAGCCGCCCGACGTGAAGCGGGTCACTTCCCACGGGGCGAAGGCCACCTTGTTCGAGGAGCCGTTCACGATGTGGTAGCGGATGGTCACGGAAGTGTCCGCGCTGTCCGCCCACAGCGTTTTGCGCAAGCGCACGCCCGTGCCGTTGTCGAGCGCACCGAAGAAGGTCACGGCCGTGTCGGCGGCGAGCAGCGCGCCCGTGTACGTCGTGTTGGAGCCGTCAAGGCTGGAAGGGGGAGGCCAGCAGCCGTTGTTGTTGCTGTTGCGGCAGTTGTTGGTCCAGTGCGCTTGGGGCGAAGGCCAGAAGGTCGACCCGTGGCTGGAAGGGTTTCCGCTGGAATCCTGATAAAAGAGTTCGGTGCCTTCGAACTTGAGGGAGCGGATGCGGCCGCCCTTGGTGGGGCCCGCGACGACGGACATGGGGCCCGCGGTCAGCGTGTAGACCGTGCCGTCGGCCACCGGCGCGGTGCGCTGGGCTTCGGCTTCCTGAACGCCGGCTACCAGCGCCAGCGCCACCAGCGGGCTGATGACGGCGGAACGAAGACGGCGGGGTGCGTGAGGGATGTGTGCGTGCATGAGAGGACTCCGGATTCCCGCGGTTCACGACCACGGAAACGTGCCTTGCAAATCTATAGCCGACCGTGCCCCTCATGTTCGCAAAGTTGCGGAGAGGCCCTCTTTCAGGCCTCTCCGCGGAAAAAGTACGACCCGATTTGGTGCATCGGGTCGCTTCACAACATGATCCTACCAGCGGATCAACGACTGGTGCCAGTTCTCGGGCGCATCGAAGCCCAGAAGATTGGCGGTCGTCGCGGCGAGATTGGCCAGTCCCGGATTCTCCGTCCCGGCGAGCGCGTACTTTCCCTTGTTCGCGTTGTCGTAGAAGATGCAGGGAACCGGGTTGAGCGTATGACTGGTCTTCGCCTTGAACGACCCGTCCTTGTTCTGCGCGGGCAGGCCGGTCTTCTTGTCCACTTCGAACATCTCGTCGGCGTTGCCGTGGTCGGCCGTGATGATGGCCATGCCGCCCAGTTCGTCGATCACGGGCAGCAGGCGTGCCAGGCAAAGGTCGACCGCCTCCATCGCCATGGTGGTGGCGCGCAGGCTTCCGGTATGTCCGACCATGTCGCCGTTGGCGTAGTTGACACGCGCGGTGCGATGCGCGCCCGTCCGCAGCTCGGCGATCAGCGCGTCGGTGATTTCGGCGGCCTTCATCCACGGGCGTTCATCGAACGACACGCGATCCGACGGAATCTCGATCCAGGTTTCGCCGTCGAACTTGTTCGAACGGTTGCCGTTCCAGAAGTAGGTCACGTGGCCGTACTTTTGCGTCTCGCTGATGGCGAGCTGGGTCAGGCCCGATTCGGCGAAGGCCTCGCCCATGGTCCCGCGGATCTCCGGAGGCGGCACGAGGTAGCGTGCGGGGATGTGCATGTCACCGTCGTATTCCAGCATGCCGGCATAGACGACCTTGGGGGCGGGGACGCCTTCGGCGGAGGTGCGGTCGAAGGGCTTGAAGTCCAGTTCCTCGAACGCCCGGCTGATCTCGATGGCGCGGTCACCGCGGAAGTTGAAGAACACCACGCTGTCGTGGTCGCGGATGAGCCCCACGGGCAGGCCGTTTTCGGCGATGACGAAACCGGGAAGATCCTGGTCGATGACCTTGGCTTCGGAGCGGAAGGTCGTGATCGCCTCGGCGGCGGAGGCGAAGTGGCGGCCTTCGCCGTGCACGTGGATCTTCCAGCCGCGCTCGACCATGCTCCAGTCCGCTTCGTAGCGGTCCATGGTCAGCTTCATGCGGCCGCCGCCGCTGGCGATGCGCACGTCGAAACCCGGTTCGGTCACGTCGGCGAGGAATTTTTCGAACGGCAACACATAGTCGAGCGCGGAGGTCTCGCCGACGTCGCGGCCGTCCAGCAGGATGTGCAGGCGCGCCCGGCGGATGCCTTCCTGTTTCGCGCGCACGATCAGCGCCTTGAGGTGGTCAATGTGCGAGTGGACGTTGCCGTCCGAGAACAGACCGATGAAATGCAGAGTCGACGCGCGTTCGCGCGCGTTGCCGACCACTTCCTTCCAGGCATCCCGTTCGAAGATCCCACCGCTGGCGATGGCGTTGTTCACCAGCGAGGCACCCTGCTCGACAACCTGGCCCGAACCGATCGCATTGTGACCGACCTCGGAGTTTCCCATGTCCTCATCGCTGGGCAGACCCACCGCCTTGCCGTGTGCGCGCAACAGCAGGTTGGGGTATTCGCGCATCAGGCGGTCGAGGACCGGCTTGTTGGCCTGGGCGACGGCGTTCCCCTCCGTACGGGGGGTGATCCCGACGCCATCGAGGACGATTTGAACGACGGGGCCTTGATAGGACGGAGCGTGAGAGAGTTTTTTAAGCATGATTCAAAAGATAGAAATCGGCGATTCTCTACAAGTCCGGGCAGGGAAGACCTTGGAACGGGGGAAGTCCGGGTGGGGAGGAGAGGGCGAGGGAAAATTTTGGTTAAAGCTCCCGGATTCCCTGGGGTCGGGTGAAACGTCCTGGCCCGTGCTGTGGGGCATTGCTCAATGCTCAATGCTCAATGCTCAATGCTCAATGCTCAATGCTCAATGCTCAATGCAACAATAGAACAGTAGAACAATGCAACAATGGAACAAGTCAGCTGCGGGACAAGGCTTCGTTTGTGATTAATGTTTCGGATCGTATTTTATTTTTTTGCTCAAAGTTCTGTCGAAGGCATGAGGTCCGCCGAAGGCGGAACGAATCAAGCTCAAAGCTCAAACTCATTTCCTGAGTGCCGCCACGTCCGCCACACTCACCGAATCCCGGGCGATTTCGTCCGGCGCACGCGGCACCAGGGTGCAAGACGCCCACGTTCCCGTTTCGAAATCCTCCCGGGTGCACGCGGTGACGGTCGAATCATTGAAGGTGACACGGATGTAGGTCAACACGGCCGCAATCTTGAAGTCGTCCCAGACCTCCGCCCAGCCGAGCATTTCACCGGTTTTCCACCGCACGCCGTTGACGTAGATGGGTTCATGGACGCCGTCCAGAACCGTGCGGATCAGGCGTGCCCGCCCCCCCTGAACATAATCCGAGTTGGCCACCGTCGGACCGCGCCCGCCGCGCCCGTTCCCGCCATGGCAGATCGCACAGGCCTGGTAATACACCCGTCCCGAGTCAAGCAGCATCTCGCGGGATGCCTGGACCGAATGTGCGGGCATCGGAGCAGGAGGCGGTGCGGAAGACGTTGAGGAGGACGGCGCAGAAGACAACCTGTCTCCGGGTGCCGTCTCCGGGGCCGCTGCCGGCTTGGCGCCACCACAGGCCATCAGCATGCCGACAGCCATCACCGCGATGGTCGCGATGGCCGCCATGGTGAGAGCGGTCGCGGAGCGACCTGTCCGGAACCGGGCCGGACCTACGGGTGTTGAAGAGGGAAGGCGAAGCATGCGTCCTGCGGATTCAAGACGCTACAAGATAGAGATTTTAAGAATCCCCATCCCGCAATCCGCTGTCGCCAACCGTGCGACGGTTTCGGTTACTTCCGGTTTTTTTCCGGATGGTGATCCAGCACGTCGGCGAAGAAGCGTTCCAGTTCGCTGAAGGCGGACTCCGCCGCGACGCGGTCATAGTATGCGCCGCCCTCGCGGTCCGTGGCGTCCGGGTTGGTGAACGCGTGCATCGCGCCCGGGTACTCGATCACCGTGTAGTGTGCGCCCGCACGCGTCATGTCGCGTTTGAAGGTTTCCAGTTCTGACGGCGGCACATGCGGATCGGCGCTGCCGTGCAGCACGAGAACCCGTCCGCGGATGGCGCGTGCGTCATCGGGGAACGGCGTCCCGAGATTTCCGTGCACCACGGCGACCCCCTTGAGCGGCGCACCGCCGCGTGCGAGTTCAAGTGCGGCCGTACCCCCGAAACAAAACCCCACGGCGGCCACGCGATTGGTGTCCACGCTGTGCTGGTTCATCGCGGTTTTCAGGCCCCCGGCCGCAATCCTCCTCATCTTGACGACATCCTTTTTCAAAGCGCCGGAAACCACGGCGGCCTGTCCGGCATCGGCAGGATGCGCGTCCTTTCCATAGGGGTCGACGACGAACACCGCGTAGCCCATGGCCGCGAAGCGCTCCGCATCCGCCTTCGCGCGATCGCTCACACCCTTCCAGTCAGGGAACAGCACGATGAGGGGGAGGTTCAGCGGCGTGGGGTTGGGGACGACGTAGCGCCCCTCGAACGCGGCCTTCTCAATGGTATACGGCACGATATACGTGGTGGTGGCCGGCCCGGTCGTATCCTGGGCGGTCACGGTGAGGGCTCCGAAGGTCAAACTCAAAGCCAGGGTGAGGGGGATGGATGCGCGCGACAAGCCGGACATGGACATGGAGACCTCCAGAATTCAGGGGAACAGGGAAGACGCTTCGGCAAGCGCCTCCCTGTTCCGTAATCTATGAGGACGTGAAATCGCAGGGTCGCGCGCGGCGAAACCGTATTACGGGCACACAGCTTTCCGAAAGCAGGGGCGGGGGGGTAAAACGTGTTTCAGGCGCACAGCGCGATCCGGGGTGAACGGATCGCGCCTGTGGTCGTATTACAAGTGGACGATACCGGCTGCCTGGACTTGCGCTTCGCCCGTCATTCCTTTGTCTGGTCGTCTTTCGACCACACCGGCGTCAATGTGATGACCTCCGCCGGGACGGACAACAACGGTTCGACGTCTTTCAGGTACGCGGCGTAGCTGTCGGTTGTTAGAAATTGCCGCGACGCTTCGATGCTGGTGTATTGCTGAAAGGCGAGGATGGCGTCGGGGTCGTTGTCATCGTAGCAGTAGGTGTAGGCCGTATGGCCGGGATTGGCGGCGATGGCCGGAGCCATGTGCTTTTCCCACACGGCGCGAACGTGATCCCGTTGTCCGGGTTTGACTTTGTGCTTGATGATCAGGGCGATGGGGGGCATGGAACAAAAATAATCCCCGATCTTCTCCGGGAGCTCATCGACCTTGTTTCCGCCAAGGTCAAGCAAAAAGGGGCGGTCCACGTTCGTGAACCGCCCCGTGTGCAACCCCACCGGCCTAGACGATCGCTTCGATCTCGAAGCTCAGGTCGCCCGCCGCGAGGTCATCGCCCTTCGCCACGTGGATGCCTTTGACCACACCCGCCGTCGGCGACTTGATCACGTTCAGCATCTTCATCGCCTCGGTGACCATCAGCTTCTGCCCCTCGGTCACCTCCTCGCCGACCTTCACCACCAATTCCACCACCTTGCCGGACATGGGTGCCCCCACGTGACCGGGGTTGGCGGCATCGATCTTTTCGCGCTGCCTGGTTTTCACGCCCGACGCCTGGTCGTGCACGAATCCGTTGCGGCGACGGCCGTTGAGTTCGTAGAAAATCACGCGCGTCCCGTCGGGCTGGAGTTCGCCCACGGCGAGCAGCTTCACGATCAGGGTCTTGCCCTCTTCGATGGTGAACGCCGTTTCCTTGCCGGGTTCAAGGCCGTAGAAGAACGTGGAGGTGTCCAGCACCGAGACGTCGCCGAACACGCGGTTGAAGCCCACGTATTCCTCGAACACCTTGGGGTACAAGGCGTAGCTGAGCAGCTCTTCCTCCGAGAACTCGCGGCCGTGGCGCGTCTTCAGCATCGTGGCGGCCGCGTTGAAATCGAAATCCTCCAGCAGTTCGCCGGGGCGGCAGGTGATGGGGGCTTCTTCGCCCAGCACCGCCTTGATCAGCGCGGGCGGCCATCCGCCCGGAGGCTGTCCCATCAGTCCCTTGATCATCTGCACGAACGATTCGGGGTAGGCCAGATCCTTGCCGCCGGAGAGAATGTCTTCGGGGACGAGATCGTTCTGGACCATGAACAGCGCCATGTCGCCCACGGCCTTGGACGACGGCGTCACCTTGATGATGTCGCCGCACATGTCGTTGACCACGCGGTACATCCGCTTGATCTCCTCCCAGCGGGGGCCGAGGCCCAGGGAGAAGGCTTGCGCGCGCAGATTGGAGTACTGGCCGCCGGGCATTTCGTGGAGGTACACGTCCGCGGTGCCGGCCTTGAGGCCGCACTCGAAGGGCGCGTACGGCTCGCGGGCCAGCTCCCAGTAATCCGCCAGCTTCTGCAGCTCGAGCGGATCCAGTCCGGTGTCGCGCGCGGTGCCTTGCAAGGCCGTCACCACGGCGTTCAGGGAGGGTTGCGACGTCATGCCCGACATGGAGCTGAGTGCGGCGTCCACCACGTCCACGCCCGCACGCGCGGCTTCCAGCAGCGTGGCGACCTGGTTGCCCGAGGTGTCGTGCGTGTGCAGGTGGATGGGGATCTGCAGGGTGTTCTTGAGTTCGGTGACGAGGATGCGCGCGGCTTCGGGCTTCAGCAGGCCGGCCATGTCCTTGATGGCCAGAATGTGGGCGCCGGCGTCCTGGATCTCGCGGGCCAGCTTCACGTAATAATCGAGCGTGTACTTGACGCGCTTGTTGTCCGTGATGTCGCCGGTGTAGCAGATGGCGCCTTCGGCCACCTTGCCGGTCTTGCGCACCGCTTCGATGCAGGGGCGCAGGGCCACGATCCAGTTGAGCGAATCGAAGATGCGGAAGATGTCGATGCCGTTGCGTGCCGCCGCCTCGATGAAGCGGTTGACGACGTTGTCGGGGTAGTTGGTGTAACCCACCGCGTTGCCGGAGCGCAGCAGCATCTGCAGCAGCTGGCCGGGCATGGCCTTGCGCATGGTGCGCAGCCGTTCCCACGGATCCTCGTGCAGGAAGCGCATGGCGGTGTCGAAGGTCGCGCCGCCCCACATTTCCTGCGAGTAGAAATCGGAGGCGATGTGCGCGGTGGAGTGCGCCACGCGGAACATGTCGTATCCGCGCATGCGCGTGGCGATCAGGCTTTGGTGGGCGTCCCGCAAGGTCGTATCGGTGATCAGCACGGCCTTCTGCTCAAGCGTCCACTTCGCAAGGCCTTCCGCGCCTTGTTCCCGGAAAACCTTGTAGGCAGGGGATTCCGGAGGCGTGGTGCGGGGAACGGCCGGGACGGGGGGCGCATCCTGGCGGATGGGCTTGAAATCCTTGGGGATGGCGGGGAATCCGTTGACGGCCACCTGGCCCAGGTAGGCCAGCAGCTTGTTGGCGCGGTCCTGGCGGGGCTTGAAGTCGAACAGTTCGGGGTGTTGTTCGATGAACCCGGTGTCGCACTTGCCTTCGAGGAAGGTGGGGTGCGTGAGCACGTTTTCGAGGAACGGGATGTTGGTCTTCACGCCGCGGATCCGGAACTCGCGGATGGAACGCAGCGCCTTGCGGGCCGCCTGGTCGAAGTCCAGGGACCAGCCGATCACCTTGATCAGCAGGGAGTCGTAGTGCGGAGAGATGACCGCGCCGTCGAAGCCGTTGCCGGAGTCGAGGCGGATGCCGAAGCCTTCGCCGGCGCGGAAGGCCGTGACCTTGCCGAAGTCGGGCGCGAAGTTGTTGGAAGGATCCTCCGCGGTGATGCGGAGCTGGATCGCATGGCCGCTTTGCTGGATGTCCTCCTGGGAACGGATGCGGATCGCGTCGCTCTCGAGCGGGTGCCCTTCGGCCACGCGGATCTGGCATTGCACCAGGTCGCGCCCGGTGATTTCCTCGGTGATGGTGTGTTCCACCTGGATGCGCGGGTTGACCTCTATGAAGTAGTGGTTGCCGGCCTTGTCGACCAGGAACTCCACCGTGCCGGCGTTCACGTAGCCGACCGCGCCCGCGATCGCCAGCGCGTCACGGTACAGGGCCTGCTTCTGCGCGTCGGTGAGGTTGCGCGCGGGCGCGAGTTCCACGACCTTCTGGTGGCGGCGCTGGATCGAGCAGTCGCGCTCGAACAGGTGCACGCGGTTGCCGTACTTGTCACCCAGGATCTGGATTTCGATGTGACGCGGTCCGTCGAGGTAACGTTCGATGAAGATCTTGGGGTTTCCGAACGCGGCTTGGGCTTCGTCGCGCGAGCGCGCGATCGCCGTCACCAGCTCCTCGCGGTTGCGCACGATGGTCATGCCCCGGCCGCCGCCGCCCAGAGCCGCCTTGATGATCAGCGGGTAGCCGTGTTCCTTGGCGAACAACAGGGCTTCCTGTTCGGTTTCGACCGGATCGGGGGTTCCCGGAATGACGGGCACATTGGCCTTCTCGGCGATGGTACGCGCGGTCACCTTGTCGCCGAGGGCGTCGATCACTTGCGAGGACGGACCGATGAACACGATCCCCGCCTTTTCGCAGGCACGGGCGAAATCGGCATTCTCCGCCAGAAACCCGTAGCCGGGGTGAATGGCGTCCACGCCTTTTTCGAGCGCGAGCTCGATGATTTCCTCAATGCCGAGATAGGCGGCCACAGGGGCTTTGCCCATGCCGATCAGGTAGGCCTCGTCGGCCTTGTAGCGATGCAGGTTCAGGCGGTCTTCGGTGGAATACACCGCCACGGTCTGGATCCCGAGTTCGCTCGCCGCGCGGAACACGCGGATCGCGATTTCGCCGCGGTTGGCGACCATGATTTTCCTGAACGGCTTGATGGTCGCTTTCAGCGCGGCGTCGGACGCCGGTTCCATCGCGGGGGTGGTCTTCTGTGCCGTTGCTTTTGCCTTGGTCGCCATTCGGGGGAGGGCCTTTCAGAAAACACGCAAAATCGTGAAAATGAAGTCGGTCGTATCGACCCGGATGCCGGAATCCGGGTCGAGAGGCGGAATCTCCGCAAATTAGAAAAAGCCGGGGCTTCACCGACGGGCGGGAATGCTCCGGACTCCGGAATTTTGGGGCGGGAACGTGTTTTTGCGTCCCTCGCACCGCAGGCGGTCACGAAAAACGCAAGGGACGCTGCGGAGAATGGGGATTCCAGCGGGAAGCGAAGTGTCGAAACCGCCGGCTGCGGGCGCTATTTCCCGTGGCCGCTATTTCCCGTACCACTCCCGCAGTTTCGCGATGACATCACCCGTGGGCACCAGCGAGAACTCCTTCTCGCTGCGGAGCTTC
>CAZKRC010000044.1:0-15461 GCA_964555105.1 uncultured Bifidobacterium sp.
CATCTCTTCACCGCGGGCGCGCACACCGTCGATGGGGATGGCGTGCGCGACCTGTACGTCGGCTCCCTGGCGCATGTGACCGCCGGGATTTTTCCGGCGTGCTTCGACTACGTCGCCCTGGGGCATTTGCACGTGCCGCAAACCGTCGCGGGGCGCGAGACCATCCGCTACAGCGGATCGCCGGTGGCCATGGGCTTCGGCGAAGCCCGCCAGCAAAAAAGCCTGTGCGAGGTGACGCTGGAGGTGAAGCGCGGCGCCCCCGGAGTGACTGTAAACCTGATCGACGTCCCCGTGTTCCAGCAGCTTGAGCGCGTCAAGGGCGACTGGCTCCGCATCGAGGAACGCCTCCGTCACCTTGCGGCCGCGGACTCCAGCGCCTGGCTCGAAGTGATCTACGACGGGGACGACATCATTGGTGACTTGCGCGAACGTCTCGACGCCGCGATCGCCGGAACCCGCCTCGAACTTCTCCGCGTCCGCAACCACCGCGTGATCGACCGCGTGCTGGAAGCGACGCATCGGGAGGAAACCCTCGACGACCTCAGCGAACACGATGTGTTCGAGCGGTGCCTCGCGGCGCACGAAGTGTCCGAAGACCAACGTCCCGAACTGGTGCGGGCTTATCGCGAAACCCTGGCGTCGCTGCATGAGGACGCGCGGGAGGAGCGCGCGCCCAACGACCGCGCCGATGAGAGCGCCGACACCGGCCACCCCGCGCCCCGTCCCGACGACCGGAGCGCCGCTGGCGCTCGTGACGACCGGAGCGACGCATGAGGATATTGCACGTCCGCTTCCGCAATCTCAACTCGCTCACCGGCGAGTGGAACATCGACCTCACCGATCCCGCCTATCAGGCCGATGGCCTGTTCGCCATCACCGGCCCCACCGGAGCCGGCAAAACCACCATCCTCGACGCCATCTGCCTCGCGCTGTACGGCCAGACGCCGCGCCTGAACAAGGTGACCAAAAGCGGAAACGAAATCATGTCGCGCCGCACCGGCGAGTGCTTCGCCGAAGTCACCTTCGAAACCTCCGCCGGCCGCTTCAGCTGCACCTGGAGCCAGCACCGTGCCCGCCGCAAACCCGACGGCGAACTGCAGCAAGCCAAACACGAAATCGTCCGCGCCGAGACCGGCGAGATCCTCGAATCCAGAATCAAGGACGTCGCAGGCCGCATCGAAGCCGTCACCGGCATGGACTTCGACCGCTTCACGCGCTCCATGCTGCTCGCGCAGGGCAACTTCGCCGCCTTCCTCAAGGCCGAATCCGAAGAACGCTCGGCCATCCTCGAGCAAATCACCGGCACCCGCATCTACAGCGACATCTCCATGCGCGTGCATGAACGCCACCGCGCCGAAAAAGAACGCCTGGCCGAGCTGCGCGCCGCCACGGCCGGAGTCACCGTGCTGGATGCGGAGCAAGAGGCATCCCTCATGCAACGCGTGCAGGAAGCGGAAAAGGAAGAGGAGGGTTTGGGGGGTAAGCGCGCGGACACCGCGCGGGCGCTGACGTGGTTACAGGGACTCGAGGACCTCCACGAGGAGGGGCGGAAGCTGGACGAAGAGACGCGGACGTTGAAGACTCGTCTTGAGGACGCGACCTCCGACCGCACGCGCCACGCGCAAGCCGAACGCGCGGCGACGCTGGAGGCCCCGCACGCGGGGCTGACATCCCTGCGCGGCCAGCGGACGGAAACCACGCGCACGCGGGCCGAAGTGGAGGCCGCCTTGCCGGCGCTGGTCAAGGACGCCGCGGATCAGGCCCAGGTCGTTGAGACCGCGCACGCGCAACACCTCGCGGCGCAGGACGCGCTGAAAGCCGCCGCGCCCATCCTGCAACAGGTGCGCGCGCTCGACCAGCGCATGGCCGACCTCGACAAGACCGTGATCGATCGCGATGCGAAATGCGCCCAGGAAGACGCCGCAATCAAAGGGCTTGTGGAAACCTGCGAAGCCAGTGCCAGGACGCTGGCGCAAACCGATCAGGAGCGCGAGGCGACGCAGACATGGCTCACGACGCACGCACAGGACGAAGCCTTGGGGAGCGAGTTCGGCGGTATCGAGGAACAATGCCGTGAACTCTCCACGCGGGAGCAGGGGATCGCGCACGCGGAGAGCGACTGCACACAGGCCGTCGTCGCCCACAAAACCGCGCAGGAGGCGGAAGGGAAGTGCCAGCGTGCGCGGGACGCCGCGACGAACGCCCTGCAGGAAGCGACGCAACGTCTGGATGCGGAACGCGCGGCGCTCGCGGCCTTGCTGAACGGCCGCCTGTTGCGCGAATATCGCGCGGACAAGGATGCCCTTCTGCGCGAACTGTTCCTGCTGAACCGCATCGCACAACTTGAAGAGCATCGCGCCCACCTTGAAGACGGTAAACCCTGCCCCCTGTGCGGGTCCGCGGAACATCCCTATGCGCGCGGCAATGTGCCCGTTCCGGACGACACCCAGCGCGCGCTCGCGGCCCTCACCACCTTGATCACCCGCGCCGAAGCGCATGAGGACTCCCTCAAGAAGCTCGAGGCCGAAGAGACCAAAGCCCGCCTGGCCGTCACCGCGGCGGAAAAGACGCAGGCCGAGGCCGCGTTCGTGACGACGGCAGCGGCAAAGGCCGCAGACACCGCCACCACCACGCTGCAAACCCTGCGCGCCGAGAGTGCACGGCGGCGGGAGTCCTTGGCGATGCGACTGCAGCCGTGGAACCTCACCCTTCCGCCGGACGCGGACGTCGGTGCCGTGCTCGACACCCTGCGCGCACGCCTGATGGCGTGGCGCGCACACGCGGAACGACACGCGGAGCTGGAGCGCCGCCATGCCGCGCTGGAAAGCGCGATCAAGCAGGCGCGCGCGGTGATCGACACCCGCACGGCGGCGCTGACGCAGGCGCGCGCCGAAGGGAACGACCTCAAGCAACGTCTGGCCGCCCTCCGCGACGAACGGCGCGCACTGTACGGAGATCAATACGGTGATAAAAACCCCGATGCCGAAGAGCGCCGCCTGCAGGAGGCCATCGCGACGGCGGACAAAGCGGAGCGGGCGGCCCGCGCCCAAGCCGAAACCCTGAACCGCCGGCGCGACGCGGCGGCCACGACGTTGGAGAACCTCAAGACCCACCTCGCGCGGCTTGCCCCCGACCTCGCCGCGCAGGAGGCCGCCATGGCGGCGGCGCGGGCACCACTCGGTTTCGCCACCGAGGAGGACTTCCTCGCGGCCCGCCTGGAGGCCCCCGCCCGCGCCGCCCTCGCGGAGGCCATCCGGGGGCTGGACGACGCGACGACCGCGCTCGACGCGCGACGGAAGGCGCACGGGGAGCGTCTCGCGCGGGAACGGGCACGCGCCACCACGGAGTTCGCCGCCCTGTTGGCGGAGGGGGGCGCGGAGAGCGTCACGGACAGTGGTGCCGCTCATGATCTGGAAAGTGGACGGGAAAGCGGTCTGGAAAAAGATCGTGTAAGCGCCCTGCAGAACGTCCACTCGGCCCTTGAGGCGCGCCGCGCGGCACAGGACGCAGCGCTGGGAACCTTGCGTGAAACCTTGGGCGGCCTGCGACAACAGTTGCGGCAAAACGAGGAGGCGCGCACGCGCCTCAAGGACACGCAGGCCGCGATCGAGGCGCAGGCGCGGAAATGCCGCCGCTGGGAAAACCTGCACGAACTCATCGGCTCCGCCGACGGCAAGAAGTACCGCAACTTCGCGCAAGGGTTGACCTTCGACATGATGATCGGTTACGCCAACCGTCAATTGCAAGACATGAACGACCGCTACCTGCTCGTGCGCGACAGCCTGCAACCGCTCGAGCTCAACGTCATCGACGCCTGGCAGGCCGGGGAGATCCGTTCCACCAAGAACCTCTCCGGCGGCGAGAGCTTCCTCATCAGCCTCGCGCTGGCGCTGGGCCTGTCACGCATGGCCAGCCGCAACGTGCGCGTCGACTCCTTGTTCCTCGACGAAGGCTTCGGCACGCTCGACGAAGATGCCCTCGAAACCGCGCTGGACACCTTGGGTGGCCTGCAGCACGAAGGCAAGCTGATCGGCGTGATCTCGCACGTCGAGGCCCTGAAGGAACGCATCGCCACGCGCATCCGCGTCACCCCGCACACGGGAGGCCGCAGCACCCTCGCGGGCCCCGGCGTGTCACGCACCGCCACGGAATAAAAAGGGACGGCCCGGTTGCCCGGCCGCCGGAATAAAAAGGGGCGGCCCGGTTGCCCGGCCGCCGGAATAAAAAGGGGCGGCCCGGTTGCCCGGCCGCCGGAATAAAAGGGGCGGCCCGGTTTCCCGGACCGCCCGTGACATCGCAGTGACCACTGTTTCCCGTCCTGAACCGGTGGAGGAGTCGAGCCATGGTTCAGGACGTCCGGGGTGCGACGTGTCGACAACCATCAATCTACCCCGATCCGTCAGCCCCGGTGTCTCCCCCGCGTCCTTCCCCTGTCGCAATCGCGTCACAAGCAGGGTAAAATCCCGTGAACCGTCCCGAGCGTAATCACAAGGTGAGGCGGCCGCGGCCCCATGCACACGCATACGACGACGCCCGTACGGGAGCGGGGGTGCGAACGCCGGGGGCCTCTCCCTGTCATCACGGGCGGGCAGGTTGCGGGACACGAGGGAGGGGTCGACAGGGGTAATATCGCCTTGGCGAAGACGATGTGAATTCCGTAGGGTGTTTACATACACCAGCCAGGAGGCCACCATGAAAACCGTATCGTTCCTGACCCCGCTTGCCGCGCTCGCCTTCGTCATCGTGTTCACGGCTTGCATCTTCAGTGATGACAAAAAAGGCGGGACCGTAAAACAGACCTACATCGGTGCGCTCGCCAACCTCGAGCGCCTCGTGGATACCGTCAACACGCGGCCCCAGTGGAAGCTGTATGTCGATCTGGGGGACGAACCCGTACTGCGCGGCACCTGCAACTTCAAGGGTCATCTCGGTGATTCCGCGCGCGTGCAAGGAGAGGAACCCCAGGCCGGCCTGTACACCAATACGAGCATGGGAGGCTCGCGCCGCGCCTCCGAATTCAGGGCCACGGGCGTGATTTTCTCCATGGACTCCACCCACCAGATGGACACGCTCACGCACTATCGCGCGGATTTCAACTGCACGTATTGAGGGTGGATCCGTCCGCTCCGGTGCGGACGCGGTGCATGGGCTGAATGTCCCGAATTGAGTAGGGTAATACAGTGACAGTGCCCACCCTCCGGTGAAGATCGGCCATCCCTCAACCAAGGAGCACGCCATGACCGTCAACTGGACACAAGAACCCGCCCGGGCGAAACAACCGCCCCATCCGCACAACACCTTGGCCTGGATCCTTTGGGCGTTGTCCGCCATCACCCTCATCGGTTGGGTGGCGTGCATGGCCCTCGGCGTCTGGCTGGGAGGTTCCGTCCACTTGTTGTTGCTCGCGTTCGCGATCATCACCATCGTACACGTGGTGCTGGGCTTCCGCAACGTGGAATACTTCGTGCCTCTCCGGCTCACCGGCCGCCTTCTCACCCCGTGGCGCACACGGGACCGTCCCGTCATCCCCGCCGACCTGATCGGAGAATCCCCGCCCGGCGCCGCCTTCGCACCGGACATTTCCGAAGCGGAAGGCGCCGTTGTCCCCCCTCCCCAAGGCGACATGATTCCCGATGCCGACGGGGAGATCCTTCCGGGGAATGACCCCCGCTCGGGTCCCGGGCAACGCCAGCCGAACAAGGTGGTGAATGCCGAGGCCGAGCCCGACAAGTGACAACCGACAAGTGACAAAAAAAGCGGGAGGCGCGTAGGCACCTCCCGCTTTCCGGAGCTTCGCTCCGTTACCCTTTCCGAAGCTTCGCTTCGTTACCAAGAGCCGGACAGGTCGCGATCCATCAGCTTGCCGAACCGGCTGCCGTCGGACGTGTCGCCCAACTCCAGCGGTTCGACGTCGTCGTCATCATCGCGACGACGACGGGGCCTGCTGGGGACTGCGTCGTCATGCGCAAAGCGCAGGGGCGCATCATCAAGCTCTTCCGAGTCCAACAATCTTGAACGTGCCATGTCTGCCTCCTGTAATACGGGCGGGCGGAATTGCCCACCTCCCTCTCGATACCTGCCACAACGTCCCTGTATGGTGAAGCGCCCGCAGGCGCTTGTTTGACGATTCCCGTCTCACCGTTCCGATCGCGATGAGTTCAGACAGCCGAAGTCATCGCCCCCCCGGCGTACCCGCTCACGGCGCCCCGCGTGCGGGGTGCGCTGCAAGTCGTGCCCAAGGGAACCGTTCATCTGGCGAAAGAGCTGAGTTCGGGGTTCGAGTCTCGACATCTTGTTCGTCATGGTGACCTCCACTTCTTGCTGTGTGTCGTTGTGTGTGAATGGATCTTCGAAGTCCGGCGTGCCCGTGGCACGGGATCCCGATGTCAGGCCTCCGGGCCGTGGGAGAAGCCTTCCCCCTCGGCGTACGGAAAGTCCGGAGCGTGAAAGTCATCAGGCGAGCCCTCCCCTTCCGGATCCGCGTCCTGCCCGAAGCCCCGGCCTGTCTCTTCGGGTTCCAGAACGTTGACCATGAAAGCCTCGAAGTATCCCGGTATGCGAAACTCCATCGTCATGGTGACCTCCCGGTTGCTGGTGGATTCGACTAATCGATTCGTCATGACACCTATGTACTCCCCTTCCGCAATCCGTACTGTGTTTTAAAACGAACGGATTCGTTCGTTCTCACATTCTCGTTACAGGATTCCCGCTTCTGTGCCAATATTTCACGAATTCCTTATTTTTCGTGAAATACTCAATGCTTATCTGCTACCATTTGTAACAATGGCATAAGAGTGCGTAGCGTGAAGAAATCTGGAAATCCGGTATAAAACGGACGTACCGGAATAATCTGCTAATACATGTTGCAACAAGTACCGGGATACAGACTAGCCAAAGAGTCGTTTCATGGCGGGCATCCCGCCTTGCGGAGCTGTCGCGTCAGGCGCCATGCGGCCACAGGCACGGAAGATGTCGATTGACGTCGTAATGTTTTCAGCCCGTTACATCCATGACTTTGGGTTCCGGCTCGTCCCGAGATGAAGTCCCCTGATCTTCGGCGCGTGACGCGGCATGTGCCGCCTGCCGGGTCCGGGGCGGAAGTGCACATGGTACGACGGTTCGACGAGGCGTTCCTGACGCGATCCCTCAAGCGCAAACCATCCCGATCCCCGGGGAATTTCAGGACACACGCGTTCCTTTTCCGGCTCCGCACCCGGGTTGACAATCATTTTACCCTTTAAACACGATGTGATATGCGTTCCATCATCCTCCGGATACACGGATTCCCCAGGAGGTACCTCGCGGAAGATCAACGACTTGCCGATCAGGCCCGGACCGCGGGAACGCTCATGGTTTCATATGGTTTCATTTTGACGCAGGTTGAGAATGTCGCCAAAAAACCATACATTGCCCAAACTGGCGTCGTGCGGCCCGCCTTTCCAGGGGGTTGGACACGACGCACACTCTTGTTGTCAAACCGCACCTTAATGGAGAGGAATTCATGAAAAACATCACGCCCTCGCGTGCGCTCTTTACCGGGCTCATGCTGGCGGCCGGCCTTTCGCACGCTGCGGACTACAGCGCGTGGCAAGGCTCCCGCGACATCATCCTGAACACCACGGCCTCCGGCGCCAACGTGGCGAACGACGTGACCAGCTTCCCCGTGCTGGTCCGCCTCACCGAGGATGAAGCCTCCATCATCACCGCCTCCAAGGCGGGTGGTGCGGACATCCGCTTCTCCAAGGCCGACGGCACGACGCCCTTGCCTTACGAAATCGAAAACTGGGAGCCCTGGGGCGCGAGCATCTGGGTGCTGGTGGATACCGTTTACGGCAACAACAACACCCAGAAAATCGTGATGCACTACGACAACCCCGCCGCCACCAGCGAATCGAACGGCTACGCCGTGTTCGATACCGCCGACGGCTACGTCGGTGCCTGGCACTTCGGCAACGGCGCGGGCAGCCTGCGTCCGTCCTCCGTGGCCGGCGCCCCCAACGCTTTCGTGCACAACAGCGACAACGCCACCTCGGTCAAGGGCCTGATCGGCCGCGCCGACACGCTGCGCAGCTTCGGTGGCGCTTCCGAGGATCCGCTCGCCGGCAACTGGATCGAGATGAACCGCGACGCCAACGGCCAGCCCCTGACCACCCCGTACACGGGCTACACGTCGTTCTCCAAGGGCTTTGCCTACTCCGTCTGGATTCGCCCCGACGGAACCCCCAACTACTGGCGCATGCTGGTGCTCGCACCCGAAGGTGCTGAGGTTGAGGGCGGCGGACGTTTGCTGCTGATGGGCGGCGTGGCCGACCCGACGCGCACCGGCTTGCGCTGGACCAACGGTTGCGGCTGGGTCGAGGATCAGTCCGTGAACCCTTGCAACTTCAACAACACCATCACCAACGGCGTGTGGAACCACTTTTTCTTCACGAAAACCCCGGGCAACAGCCCGGTGCAGATGTACGTCAACGGTGAGCTCAAAGGCACGTCCAGCAGCCTGAACGACGCAACCGAAGTCGAGCGCGCCGTGGCATGGATCGGCCGTGCCGGCGACAACAACCCCTACTTCACGGGTGTGGTCGACAACGCGACCCTGGCCAATGCCGCCCGCTCCGCCGACTTCGTCAAGCTGAGCTACGAGAACCAGAAAGAGGCTAACACCCTCGTGAACATCGGTCTCGGCGGTCCGGTAACCTCCACGCCGTTCGGCGCCTGGAAGGGCCACCGCACCATCACGCTGAACACCAGCGCCTCGGGCGCCAAGGTGACCGGTGATGTGTACGACTTCCCGGTTCTCGTCCGCCTCACCTCGGCCGAAAACCTGATCCTGAGCGAGGCCAAGGCCGACGGCTCCGACATCCGTTTCACCAAGACCGACGACGTGACGCCTCTGCCCTTCCACATCGAGTCGTGGGACAGCGCCGGCGCCGCCATCTGGGTGAAGGTCGACACCATCAAGGGCAACAACGCCACGCAGGCGATCCGCATGCACTGGGACAACAGCGCCGCCGAGAGCGCTGGCAACTCCGCCGCCGTCTTCGACACCACCAACGGTTTCATCGCCGTCTGGCACATGAACGGCACCTCCGGTGAAGTCAACGCCGCGGGCGATGCCGACCTCAACGCCGCCGCCACGGGCACCGTCCCCAGCCAGGCCGGCCTCATCGGCAAGGCGCGTGCTTTCAGCAGCAGCGAAAACTTCCTGTCGGTTCCCGGCAGCGCTTCCGGAAAGCTGAACTTGTCGTCCGCAACCGATTACACGCTTTCCGCCTGGGTGTATTCGGACGAAGTCGTGTCCGACCCGTCCACCGGCCATGCCATCATCAACAAGGGCAACGACCAGTGGCTCATCGGCATCTACGGCGATGACGAGAACAAGTACTACGACGTCATGACCCGCGGCAACGACAGCTGGAACCAGGCCGCGACCAGCGTCGAGGGCAAGGAAGTCACCGCCCAGTCCGGTGTGAAGTCTTGGCGCCATGTCGTCGGCACCTGGAAGGGTGCGGGCTCCCCGCAGGATACCGCGCGCATCTACATCAACGGCGTGCTGGCCAACGCGACCTTCTTCGGCGACATCGCCAACGAAGGTGCCGGCCGCAACCTGACGCATGATGTGCACATCGGCATCCTGGGCGGCAGCCTCGACCGCGCGTTCGTCGGCCGCATCGACGAAGTGACCGTTTCCGGCGTGGTGCGCGACTCCAACTGGATCAAGCTGAGCTACGAGAACCAGAAGCCCGGCAACAGCCTGGTGGACATCGGCACCTACGTGACTCCGGAAGCCCCCGCTGCGCCGACGGGCGTGACGGCGGTCGCGACCGCCAACGTCGGTGGCTCCGTCACCGTGAGCTGGACCGCTCCCACCAATGCGGGCACGTCGCCGATCACCTCCTACACGGTAACCTCGTCCGCGGGCCAGACCTGCTTCGCGATCGCGCCCGCCACCACGTGTGCGGTCACCGGCCTGACCGGCGGCACGCCGTACACCTTCACGGTGATTGCGACCAACATCGTCGGCCCGAGCGTCGCGTCCGCGGCCTCCAACGCCGTCACCCCCACCACGTCGCTCCTGCCCGGTTCCTTCGTGATCCGTATGGACGGCGCCAACCCGTACTCGTACCGCATCCCGGCCGCGCTGGTCTCCAGCACCGAGAACCTGACGATGACCATCGTCAACGTCCACGGGAAGCGCGTGTGGTCGAAGTCGATCAACCCTGCGCAGAGCAAGGTGGGCGAACTGACCTGGGATGGTCGCAACCTGAACGGCATGCGCGTCTCGGCAGGCATGTACATCGTCCGCATCGAAGCGAAGATGAACGGCCAGAGCATCACGTCCGAGCACAAGGGCGTGAACCTCAAGCGCTAAACCACGACATCATCGCGGTTTAAACAAAAACCCCGCCGGCAACGGCGGGGTTTTTGTTTTTAATTGGCAATCAAGAATGAAGAATCGTTGAGCCGCAATTGAAAAAATAGCGTGATTGTAATCACACCAGGAGCGAGGTCAGTGCAAACCGACACCGCATGACAACCTTTCTCCAAAACGTGATTCGCCCGCTTCGCAGCCTCATGCCTTCAGCTCTTCACTCCCCATTCTTAATTCCCCATTCTTAATTCTTCATTCTTCATTAATCCTTCCGCCTTCTCCACCAACTCCGCGATCAATGCCGCGTCCTCGAGCACGTCGGCGAAACGCAACGCGCCGAATCCGCTTTGACGACTGCCGTCGAGCGCGCCCGCGCCGCGGCGCTTGAGGTCCATCTCCGCGATGGCGAAGCCGTCTTCCGTGGAAGCGAAGGCGCGCAGGCGTTCTGCGGTTTCCTCGGGCCACCCACTCCCGCCCCACGGTGCCGCGGGCGGCTCCAGCAGGAAACACCAGGCTTGGGCCGACCCGCGCCCGGTGCGGCCGCGCAACTGATGCAATTGCGCCATGCCGAAGCGGTCCGCACCCTCCACCACCATGATGTTCGCCCCCGGCACGTCCACGCCCACCTCGATCACGGTCGTCGCCACCAGTACGTGAATCTCACCGCGACGGAACGCCGACAGGATGCGATCGCGCTCCGGGCCCGGCACCTTGCCGTGCACGGCTTCCACCGTCCACGAACCCAGCGCGCGCAAACGCTTCACCGCCGTTTCGATCGCCGCCACCGCATCGCGCGCTTCGCCGCTTCCGTCGCCGGCCATGGAGGATGCCGCCTCTCCGGGCGTTGAGCGCGTCGTCGTTGTCGCGATGTCCTCCGCGCCGATCCGCGGCACCACCCAGTACACCTGGTTGCCGGACAACGCCTGCTGGTTCAGAAAGCCCAGCAGCTCGGCTTGTTTGGCGGCCGGCACGAGACGCGTTTTGACCGGCAGGCGTCCGGCGGGTTTTTCCTTCAAGGTCAACACATCCATGTCGCCGTACAGCGACTGCGCCAGCGTGCGTGGAATGGGCGTCGCGGACAGGTAGAGCACGTGCGGCTCCACGCCCTTCGCCACGAGTTGCGCGCGTTGCTCCACGCCGAAGCGGTGTTGCTCGTCGACGAGGATGTAGCGCAAGTCGTGAAAACGGACGGACTCCGACAACAACGCATGCGTGCCCGTGATGAAGGGGACGTGGCCTTGGGCCAACGCGGTGAGGATCTCCTGGCGGTCGGAGGGCGTGGTCTCCCCGGTGAGCAGCGCAGCCCGGATTCCGGCCGCGCGCAGCCAGGGTTCGACGTTGCGGAAGTGCTGCACGGCGAGCACCTCGGTGGGCGCGAGCAGGGCCACCTGCGATCCCGACGCGAGCACGTTGAGGGCTGAGAGCAGCGCGACCGCGGTTTTGCCGGAGCCGACGTCGCCATGCAGCAGGCCGAAGTACTGGCCGCCGCCCGCGAGCGCCGCGGCGATCGTGTCCAGCATGTCTTCCTGTCCCCGCGTGGGCGTGAACGGCAACGCCGCGCGCACGGCCGCGGTCGCGGCCTGCGCTTCCGCGCGTTTGTCCGCCACGGGAAAAGACTTCCCGCGCGTGCGCCGCAGGCGGCGCGCCTCCGCGCGACGCACGCACAAAGGCCAAAGCTCGCGCACCTTCAGTTCGGTGCGCGCGCGTTCGACGTCCTCGAGGGCGGCGGGCGCGTGCACGGCGCGCAACACCTCCTTCTCCGGCCGCAGGCCCAGCAGTGTTCGTTCTCCGGGATCCAGGGGATCGGAGAATGCGAAAAGGTCGAGCGCTTCCAGCGCGAACTTCTGGAGCAGCTTGTGTTCCGCGCGCGTGTCCGCCAGGTCCTCCGTCAGCGGATACACCGGCAGGATGCCGCCGCGCGCGTCCTGGTCGTCGCGGAGGATCTCCCATTCGGGATGGGTGATCTGCAGGAAACGGAACCGTTTGACCACCCCGGCCACCGAGAGGCGACGACCGGGGAGCAGCTGCTGGCGAAGAAACTGCGCCGCGTTGAAGAACGCCAGCTCAATGGTGGCCTGGTCGTGTTCGTCCGCCACCGTAACGAGGAGACGTCCGGGGGGTGTTTTCACGGAGGTGATGCGGGCCGTAAAGAACGCATCGTCCCCCTCCTTCAGGCTGGAAACAGGCGTGGTGCGCGTACGGTCCACATAACGGCGGGGGACGTGATAGACCAGATCGCGGAGCGTAAGAATACCAGCGGACGCCAGGGCTTTCTGACGTTTGGGCCCCAGGCCGGTCAGGCGTAGAAGTTCCGACATATCCCAAATGGAGCAAATGAACGGCGGAGTAACCGTCGAAACAACGCCGGCAGAGGCACCCCGCCTTCCCCCTGTTTTTGGAGGAGATCTGTCAATTGACAGATCTCCTTGGGGCAACGGCTTTTTTTCTTGGTAGTGGATCGCGGTCTTTCATTGTTTCATACCATCGATTTTTTTGCCTAAATGACAAGAAAAATTGCGACGGATCGATCTTGGCCTGAATAAAAACTACCAACGGGTGCCGAAATTGAACCGATTTGGAGCCCTCCCCACACCCGTGTTGCCCCAAATTTCAAAAAAACGCACTTGTCCCCAAAAAAATGAACAACACGCCTTGAAACGGTTGCCCTATGATTGAGGCAGTTCGACGGGCCCCGTTGCAACCGCAGCAGTTCACGTTGTGCTGCCACCACATTTCTCATGTACAGGGAGGGATAATGTTCTCGATTCCACGTCCGCACCGCCTCGCGGCGGGTGTGCTTGCGTTTGCGGCGCTTGCACAAGCGGCTGATTACTCGTCCTGGTCGCATTACCGCGATGTGACCGTCAACACCAGCGGGCTCAACCTGTCCGCGCCGGTGACGAAAGTGCCGCTGCTGGTCCGTTTCAATGCGACCTCGCATGCGGACATGTTCACAGGGGCTTCCTCAATGCTCGCCGGCGGTGCCGACATCCGCGTCACCAAGGCGGACGGTACCACCGACGTTCCGTTTGAAATCGAACAGGCCACCACGGGCGCCAACGGCTCTCTGGTTCTTTGGGTCCTTGCGGACGCCGTGGAAAACAACAGCGCGACAGCAGCTTCCTTCCGCGTGTTCTGGGGTAAAGCTGGCGCCACGTCGGAATCGAGCTCCGCGGAGGTTTTCAATCCTTCCAACGGCTTCGTGGGCGTATGGCACATGAACAGCACGGGTGACGAAACGGACGCGACGGGCAACGGCAACCATGCCGTGGCACAAAATGCGCCCGCGTCGGCCCAAGGTCATATTGGCCTGGGGCGTAGCCTCGCGCGCGCCAACACTCAACATTTTGTGGTGGCTGACGCCCCCACCCTCAACTTCACGGCACCGGCCCTGACGATGTCGGCTTGGGTGAACGCGGAGGATTGGGATGGCAGCACCCGCATCTTCCAGAAAGGTGCCGGGGGCCAGGCGGCGCAGTTCGGGTTGCGCGAAACCAGTCTCGACCGGTTCTCGATCGAGGTTAACGGCGGCAACGTGAATGACGCAGCCACTGCGGCTCCGGCGACGGGCACGTGGGCACTGCTGCATGCGATGGTCGATGAGACCTCGCTTCGTCTTTATAATAACGGGGTGGAAGTCCTCAACAGCGTATACGCAGGGGACCCCATCGCAACGACGTCGATCCCGCTCCATCTCGGCAGGCAGCCTGAAGCCGCGAACTATTTCAACGGTACCTTTGATGAAATGCGTATTCAGAACGTGGCCCGCAGCGCTGACTGGGCGCTACTGGAATATGAAACGCAGAAAGCGGGCAACACTGTCACGACCATCGGCGCGACGCAGTCCCCGGGTAGCTCCACGACGAATCCTTACGCGACCTGGGGTAGCCACAAGGACATCACATTGAACACGTCCGCTTCCGGTGCCAACGTCGCCGGTGACGTGTACAACTTCCCCGTGCTCGTGCGCCTGGGCGCCGACGAGTCCGCCATCCTCTCGGCCGCCAAGTCCAACGGTGCGGACATCCGTTTCGCGCGCGGCAACACCGCCCTTCCCTACGAAATCGAGTCGTGGTCCAGCACCGCGGCCGCCATCTGGGTGAAGGTCGACACCATCAAGGGCAACAACAGCACCCAGAAGATCACCATGTACTGGGGCAAGAACGACGCCAACAGCGAGTCGAGCGGCAAGGCCGTGTTCGACACCGCCAACGGCTTCGTCGCGGTCTGGCACATGAACGAAGACGGAACGACTGCGGAACCCAGCGCCACAGGTGTGGATACGCTGCGGGCTTCGGTTGTCGGCACCGTGCCCTCCGCGGCAGGTGTTGCGGGCAATGCGCGTTCATTCAGCACGACCGCCAACTACCTGAGAGTCCTTGGGAGCGGCAATGCGGAAAGTGCGTT
Organism: uncultured Bifidobacterium sp.; assembly: GCA_964555105.1. Taxonomy (GTDB): domain Bacteria; phylum Fibrobacterota; class Fibrobacteria; order UBA11236; family UBA11236; genus UBA11236. The sequence continues at coordinate 14,777 of CAZKRC010000044.1, forward strand.
GAACTTCGCGCAGAACACCAACTACACGCTTTCGGCGTGGGTGTACGCCGACAGCATCAACCCTGCCAGTAACAATGGCCACGGCATCGTCAATAAGGGCAACGACCAATACGGATTGGGCATCTACAGTGGCGACCAGCCCAAGTTCTACGACATCATGACGCGTGGTACGACCGGCAATGGGAACAGCTCCGGCTGGAACCAGGCCCAGACCAACGGCAGCAATGGCACCGACTCCGTCACCGCCCAGACGGGCGTGGGCGCATGGCGCCTCATCACCGGCACCTGGCAAGGCGCCGGCACGCCGCAGGACACGGCTTACATTTACGTGAACGGCAAGCGGATCAACCATCTTTACATTGACGACATCGGAACGAACGGTCGCAATACGAACGTCGACGTGTTCATCGGCGTGTTGGGCGGCAACAATCCGTCGCGCGCCTTCCTCGGCAGCATCGACGAGGTGAGCATCTCCAACGTGGTGCGCGACTCCAACTGGGTCAAGCTGAGCTACGAAAACCAGAAGGCCGCCAATACGCTGACCAACATCGGTCTGACGCCTCCGGCGCCTTCCGGCCCGTATGCCGGTTGGACCAAGGACAAGGAGATCACGCTGAACACCACCGCCTCCGGCGCCAACGTGGCCGCTGAAGTGCGTGACTTCCCCGTGCTGATCCGTCTGGGT
>CAZKRC010000045.1:0-14983 GCA_964555105.1 uncultured Bifidobacterium sp.
AGGTGCCCCACGCTGTAATAGACCGGAATGCGGTCCACGATTTCCCAGGTGCCGAGCTTCCACTTCACGATCTCCGAGGAGAGGAACATGGAGGTGTAGGCGTTGCCTTTGCCGTCGAACTCGGTGTGGAGCGGGCCCAGTCCCGGCTGGTCCACCACGCCGGCAAGCACCGCCTCGTACTTGAGAACGGGGATGCCTTCCACGTCTCCGTCGAATGCCTTGTCCTTGATGGCCTGGATCATCTTTGAATAAGAGTGGACCGGAATCGAGCTGGAGAGTTTTCCGCCCGCCACGATGTATTCACCGCTGGGATCCACGTCGACGCCGTGGGGGGATTTCGGCGTGGGCAGATAGAACACCACATCGGAGCAATCGGACGGCAACAGCATGGTGACTTTTTTACGGACCTCGCTGTTCGCCGTCTGCGTATGCTCATCCACCAGATTGCTGTAATGCAGGCCGTCAACCTGCTGGCCCTTCCCTTGGGCGACGCATTCCTCGGCGCGCTTCCAGTGAATGGCGGTCACAAAATCCTTGTCGAGTTGCGAGGAGTTGACCTCCTTGAGGGTGTGTGCCCGCTCGACGTTGTACGTCGAGAAGAAGACCCATTCGCGCGAAGGCCCCTTGCCCGCCCGCGTCTTGTCGTAATCGAAACCGGGGAGCAGCACCTGGAAGGCCACCGCCATCCGGCCGGTCTCCTTGTCCACGGAGATGAAGGACTGTGCGCCCTTGAAGGTTTTTCCGTGGGTTTCGATGGGGACGCTGGCTTGCGGGATGGGTACGGCAAAGCGGGTGCCGGCCACGAGGTACTCGGTATTCTCGGTGAGATAAGGGGAACTGTGGTTACCCGCGCTGTTGGGGATCTCAAGGATCTCGACCGTCTCGAACGTCTTCAGGTCGATACGGGCGATGCGCGGCGTGTTGTTGCCGTTGATGAAAATCCAGCGTCCGTCCTGCTCGCCGTCGGTCAGGGAAAGCTGGGGGTGGTGGGCGTCGTCCCACGGGACGAAACCGTAGCTGGTATTCAGCAAGGGCTTCGTTTCCTCGGAATAGCCGTACCCGTTTTCACCATTCTGCGAAAATACGGGAAGCACTTTCAGGGTTCGGCCCGAAGGCAGGCCGACGACCGAGAGCTGGCCACTGAAGCCACCGGAAAAAAAGGCATACATCTCGTCGTGCTTTCCGGGAGCGACGTACACTTTCTGCGCCGCGTCGGGGTCCAGCCCGGGAAGGTCCTTGGTTCCGCCTCGATTACACCCGGAAAGCAAAGTCATCGCCATTCCCACGGCGAGGAGTGGCCATAGGGCCGCTTTGGGAATCTTTGTACGGGAAGTCGTCTCTTTCATGTTTCAGCTCCTTGTTCGGGGGTCGATTGTTGTTCGCCAACCAAATCATCACGCATCAACGGTTCACTACTCGCCATCCAGCTTCCGGAAATACTCGAGGATCGCCCGTGCATCCTCTTCGCTCGCGCTCACGGACATCTGGGTCATGTATTCCGCCAACAGCGCTTTCGCGACGGGATCCTTCTGCGTCATTTCCACGGGGTTCACGATCATGTTCATGATCCACTCCGGCGTGCGCCGTCCGGTGATGCCCGCCATCGGAGGGCCCACGTAACGTTGGTCCATCTTGTGACAGGCCGCGCACGTGCCGGAGAACAGGGTCTCCCCGCGCGCCGCGAGGGCTTCATCCAGCGGTCCCAGGGTGACCTTGCGGACCGGTCCCACGCCGCGTTCATCCGCCATCGTCGTTTCCGCGGAGGTTTTCGCCGCGTCCTGCTCGCCGCTTTTGCCGCACGCCGCCAGTCCGGACAGGAGTGCGAGGCCCAGGGCTGCCGCAATGAAGGGGTATGGGGGGGATGGCTTCCGCGTCGCTTTTTCGGTCTCCATGACGTCTCCTCGTGATTGATATCTGTAGACATATTTATCCATTAAGATGTCCGGAGTCAAGCGTTTTCTTCATGATGTTTTCGGGGTTATGTTCCGCGTGGCAACGCCGGTTCCGGTCCGCCGCGGTGGCCGCCGGGTTGCCGGAAACGGGCAATCGGAACCCCGGGGCATGAACGGCCGATTTTCCGCTTGCTGAAATCAGGAGATATGGCTATCCATTAAGGAAGCCCTCCACCGGCTTGCAAAAAAGGACTTCATGCTCTCACTTTCGCTCAGCAACACCGCCGAGTACGCCTTGCGCGCCATGACGATGCTGGCCCTGGAAGCGGGGAGCGGAGCGATCAACGCGCGCGATCTTTCGGGCAAGACGCGCGTCCCGGTTCATTACCTGAACAAGATCATGAACCGGCTCGTGGAAGCCGGGCTCGTGACCAGCGCCAAGGGACATGGGGGCGGATTCCGGCTCGGGCGTCCGGCCTCCCGGATTTCCTATCTCGACATCCTCAAGGTGATGGGCTACAACTTCGAGACCCGCCAGTGCGTGTTCGGCTGGGAGGCGTGCCGCAACGACCGGCCTTGTCCCATGCATGAATCGTGGAGCAAGGCGAACGACAACTTCGTGGCGTGGGCGCGTGGCACCACCCTGGCGTCGTTGCGCCGTTCCTCCCCCGCGACGCCCTAGCCGTTCACGACATCCGTGACGTCCGCGACGTCCGCGACCTTCTCCGCTGCGCTTTCGGGCGTCGCCCCAACCCCCCGGCGAAAACCTTCCTCCCCGTCTTCGCAGGCCACCAAGGCGCCTTGCCGCGTCCCCCGGAGGACGAACTCGGCCTTCAGGGCGTTCAGTACCGCGTTCTTGTCGGGGCACCAGTCCGGAGCCACCAGCAGAGGGGGCGGCGCGTCGGCGGTGAAGCGCTGGATTCCCACTTCACGTGGCACCCGTTCCAGCACGTCGGCCAGTCCTGAAACATACTGGGCGCGCGTCAGGGGCGTGTAGGCGCCCGCTGCATGCTCGGCGGCCAGTCGCGTTCCGCGCACCACGTGCAAGGGATGGATTTTGAGCGAGTGGTAGTGCCACGCTCCGATCGCGCGCGCGGTGGCGCGGTAGTGCGCGGGGCCCTCGCCCGGCAAGCCGAGGATGAGGTGCACGCAAAGGTCGAAGCCGCGCCCCGCGCAAAGGTCCATGGTGGCGGCAAACTCCGCGAAGGTGTGGGCCCGGTTGATCCGGCGCAACGTGTCGTCGAAAGCCGACTGCAGCCCGATCTCGAGCGACACGTAGGTGTCCCGCGACAGGTCGTCGAGGAGGTCGGCCACGGCGGGTGTGACGCAGTCGGGCCGCGTGCCGATCGCGATGCCGACGATGTCGGGCGCGGCGAGGGCCTCGCGGTAGAGAGCCTCCAGGCGTTCGACGGGCGCATACGTCCCCGAGAACGCCTGGAAGTAGGCGATGAAGCGCTGTGCGCCCAGCCGCTCGCGCATGAAGGCGGATCCGTCCGTCAACTGGCGCGACACCGGTGTCGCGCGTTTGCCCGCGACCGGGGAAAAACTGCGGTTGTCGCAGTAGGTGCACCCGCCGCGCGCCTTGGTCCCGTCGATATTGGGGCAGGTGAAACCACCGTGAACGGGAACCTTGCGGACCCGTACGTCCGCGAACCCGCGTGCGGCGAGGAGTCGCGCGTAGGGGGTGTAGCGGATGTCCTGTGCGGGCACGCTATTTTCCGTCGCCGGGGAACCTGAAGATCAGGACGACATGGCGGCGCGCCCACAAGGCCAGGCCGCACAGTGCGAACGCGGAGGCGAGTGCCAGGTGAAGGTTGCGTTCGCCGGTCCAGATTTCGGTGGAGACGCGCGTGGCGGCCGCCAGTACGGTGAACCACCCGAACGCCAGCACGGACTTGCGGGACGAGTCGAGCAGGCCCAGCTTGCCGCCGTGGGCGGTGAGCACGCGGGAGGCCACCGAGAGGGTCAGCCACAAGATGCCGGTGATGAACACGAGATGCTCCCACGCGAGAATGTAGCGGGGAAGGATGACCGGCATGAGCATGCCCAGGCCCATGAACCACAGCGACCAGCGCGCGGCCGCGAGGTAGGCGGGAAGACCTCCGGGCACGCGCTGCAGGCGCAGTTGCGCGAGCAGGAACCAGAACCATACCGCCGCTCTCATGCCGCTTCCCAGACGAATCGACAGGGGGTAGGCTGGTAGAAAAGTCTCCACCGCATAGCCCGCGAGAAACAGCAGTGCGGCGAGGAGCAGGCCCCGGGTACCGGTTCCCGCGGGTTTGAGCCGTTGCGGATCGATGGTTTCATTGAGGAACAGTTTGGGGAGCAGGAAACCGCCCACGCCGAGCACCAGCATCAAGGGAAAGGCCTGGTATTGCAACAGGCCGCTGAAGCGGAAAGTCTGTCCCGAGGCGAAGCCCGTCAGGCTCGCGATCCGCAGCACGGTGCCGATCAGGTCGGCCAGCAATGCCATGGCGATGAACACGAAAAAGGAGGGGGGATTGCCGCGCCGTTCCGGCCAGCGTCGCAGCATGAAGACGACGAAGTTGGCCAGCAAGGCCAGATGGATGAGTTGTGCCATGACGGGCAGGTTCGCCAGCGAGGCGGCCATCAGGGCCGCCAGCCCCACGGGGAAGGCCAGGAACTGCACGGGACCCAGCGGTGCCACGCCGTGCACCTTGGGGAGCATGGTTCCCAAAAAGCCGAATACGAAGCACAGCAGGAAGCCCTGGATTTGCAGGACGGCATGGCTTTGGCCGGGATAGCCGAACAGATGCGGCCAGAAATAGAAGGGGATCCATACTCCCAGGCCGACGGCGGCTCCCAGAAGTCCGAGCGGGAACAGCACGCGATAGGGTTCCGCGCACGCGGCCTTCAGTTTCCAGTGGTGTTTTCCGGTTTCAAGCATGCTTCCATCCTTTCCGCCGACGCGCGTTCATCGCGCGCGGCTTATCCTCTCGTCGTTCTCCCGCTTCCTTCGCCTCTTCCGTTTCCTCACGCTCATCCGTTTCCCCGACCCCCTTTCTTCAAGGTACTGCCGATGCCTGTCCGGCACCGTTGGTCGTTCGCCGAAACGGGTTCACTCACGACGAACGTGCCGCGCCCGCCGCGCCCGCCGCGTACACGGCACACACGGCACCCCCGGGCACCCCCGCGCGCATTAAAGCGCGCGCGAGTAGCGCGCCGTGCCCGGCACGGCCGTCAGGGGATCGAACGCGGCGGCGATGCGCCGCGAGAGCGGAAAGCCCGCCGCTGTGATCGTCACGACGCCGTCGACTTCCGTCGCCAGCGCGTCGGCCAGATAGGGCTCCAGGCGTTCCCGACTCTCGTCGCGATATGCGCCGGCGGTCGCGGCGTCGAGCGCGAAGCGCTCCAGCACCGTGGGAACGTCGACCCGCCCCTGGCACAGCAGGGCGTTGATCACCTCGCGCGCCGCAAGATCGCGCGGCCGCATGCGGTATCCCCCCGCGAAGGGAAGCTCACCGGCGCGCACGCGGGCCATGTAGCGTTCGAGATCTTTCTCGTTCTGCAGATAGCCGGCGTGCAATTGCGAAATGGCCGAGGCGCCGAGGGCGTGCACCTGTCCGGCGCGCGGGGGCGCGTATCCCTGGAAGTTGCGACGCAGTGTTCCCGTGCGCTTGGCCTGCGCCAGTTCGTCGTCGGGGCGGGCGTAATGATCCATGCCGATGGCTTCGTAACCCGCCGCCTGCAGCAGTTCGCGTGCCTCCAGCGTCATGCGCACGCGGTCGGCGGCGTCCGGCGCGGGGTAGGCTTCCAGCGCGGTCTGGTGCCCCTTGATCCACGGCACGTGGGCGTACGGGAACAGCGAAATCCGGTCGGGCCCCGCATCCGCGATCGCACGCACCGTCTCCCGGAATCCCGCGGGCGTCTGCAGGGGAAGCCCGCAGATCAGGTCGAGGTTGATGCCCGTGAACCCCAACGCACGACAGACCGCGACCAGCTCCGCGGGAGGCAGTTTCGACGGGGCGCGGTTCACGGCTTTCAACACGCGTTCATCCACGTCCTGGATGCCGAACGAGATCCGGTTGAATCCCATGTCGCGCAACTTCTCCAGCTGCGGTTGCAGCACCAGCCCCGGGTCGCATTCCATCGCGATCTCCGCGTCGGGAGCCAGGTCGCAGGTCGACGCGACCTGCACGAGCAGGTCTTCGAGGAAGTGATAGGGCACGGCGTTGGGCGTCCCGCCGCCGAAGTGGATTTGCGTCACGCGCCGTCCACCGGGGTGCAGTCCCAACCGTTTCGCCAACAGCCGGAATTCCAGCGGCAGTGTTTCCATATACTCCCGGATGAAAGAGCCGGAGCGGCCGATCTCGGTGTGGCACCCGCAGAATAGGCAGCGGCGCGGGCAGAAAGGCACGTGGAAATACAGCGACAGCGATCCGGAATCATCGCGGCCCGACGCATCCAGCAACCCTTCGGCGATGGTGTCGGGCGACTCGGTGAAGAAGTTGGCGGGAGGGTAGGAGGTGTAACGCGGCGCGGCGCCGTCGTGCCGCATCAACAAGGCCAAGGCGCCTTCGCCGCGGGTGGGATCCGCGCGCAGCGCGTGGGGGCGGGGTGAAGGGGATGTCGACGCAAGCGTGGTCATGCGGGCCTCCTGGTTGTCTCCGGCGCCGGGGCGGACGCCCCGGCTTCCGGTCCGATATCAATAGATAAAAATATCCATTAATTGGCGCGGGCTTTCCACCGTGATTTCCACCGTGCTTTCCACCGGACTTTCCCCAGGTATCCGGGGGACATGCGGACGCCTGCGGCCGGTTTCCCGTTTCGCGGGTGGTCCCGCCTGCGGGGTGCCGTGGCGAAGCCTCGGCGTCCATTCTCCCCTTGGGGACCACCTGCTATCTTTGCCGCCATGAAACCTTTGCACGAAGAACTGGAATTCGCCCTGTCCCTCGCCGATGAAAGCCGTCGCATCCTGTTGCGGCATTTCGGCTCGGACATGAAGGTGGAATGGAAGGGGGACAACACTCCCGTCACGTTGGCCGACCGCGGGGCGGAGGAAGCCCTCCGCAAGCGCATGCTCCAGGCCACTCCCGATTACGGCATCATCGGGGAGGAGTTCGGTACGGCCTCCGGCGCCTCCGGGCGTGAATGGGTCATCGACCCCATCGACGGAACCAAGGCGTTCATCCATGGCGTCCCCTTGTTCGGGACGTTGATCGCCTTGCTGGAGGAAGGACGTCCGGTGCTGGGGATCATCGATTTGCCCGCGCTGGGAGAGCGTGTGTGGGCGACGACGGGGCAAGGGAGTTACCGCAACGGGAAGCCCTGCCGCGTTTCGCCGGTGGCGCGCCTGGATGAAGCGCTTTTGCTGGACGGCAGCACGAGCACGATGGAGCGTTTGGGATACGGTCCCGCGTGGTCCCGCTTGCGTCATGAAGCCCGCCTGCATCGCGGATGGGGCGACTGCTACGGCCATTTTCTGGTGGCCACCGGTGCCGCCGAAGTCATGGCCGATCCGGTCGTCGAAATCTGGGATATCGCTCCCATGGCGGTGATCCTTCCCGAAGCGGGGGGACGCTTTACGAATGTCCTGGGCGTCGACGGCATCGATCACCGCTCGGGCCTGTCCACCAACGGCTTGCTGCACGACCGGGTGACGGAAGCCTTCAGAGACGCCTGAGGTCACGCCTGTGGCCGGACAAGGCGTACGGCCTCCGGGGGCCGCGCCCGGTTGAACCCCGGTCCCGCAGGCTGCCGGACGGCCGGTCGGCCTCCGGTTTTCAGAGATCGTCGTCGTCGTCCTCCACGGACAGGGCGTCTTCCAGTTCCTTGATGGACAAGGGCAGGTAGAGGAACAGATCCGACGCCGTCATCCCGGACGCGCCGCGGTCGCGGCGCGCGGCATCGCCGGCGCGGCCGTGCAGGTAAACGGCGAGAGGCACGGCATCCTCGGGGGGAATCACCGACAGCAGCCGGCCCGTGATGCCGGCCAGCACGTCGCCGGTGCCCGCCGTCGCCATGCCCGGGTTCCCGGTGGCGGAGACGAAGGTCGCGCCGTTGGGCAGAACGCAGACGGTGGCCGGGCCTTTTACGATCAGTGAAACGCCATGGCGTTTCGCGAGCGTGCGGGCGCTTTCGATCAGATTCAGGGGGTTCGCCTCATCGTAGACGCCGCCCATGCGCCGGAACTCGCCCGCATGAGGCGTGAGCGCAAAGTGCGCGCGCCCTGCAGGGCTTTTTCCGCTTTCCGGATCATTGTGCGAGGCCCCGTCGGACGTCCCTTCAGGGACGCTTTCGGTCGGCACGACGGCCGCAGCGTGTGTGGCGGCTTCCGGCTGGTCCTCCGCCGTTGCGGACGACGTTTCCCCGGCAGTTTCCGCAACCTTTTCCACGACCGTTTCCGCAACCTCGGTGACTGTGGGGGAGTCCGTTGCCGTGGCGGTGGCGGCGCCCGTTTCGGAGGCGAACAGGGCGAGGGCGTCGCCGTCGATCACGACCTTGCGGCCATGCAGCAGGGGTTCGAGCGCCTGCAGAAAGGCCAGTGTTTCCGGATGCTTTCCCAATCCGGGACCCAGGACGATCGCGCCCGCCCATTCGATCCACGGCGCCAACTCGGCCACGTGCCTGGGGGTGAAGTGCCGGTCGGCGTCCGTGCCCACCGGCGTGCCGATCACTTCGAGCACATGGTGAGAGACTTCCGGGTAGATGCCGGCCGGCACGGCGGCACGCACCATTCCCGCTCCCGACCGCAAGGCCGCAGAGGCGGCCAGCACCACCGCGCCATGCATGCCGCGACTCCCTGCGATCACGAGCACCTTGCCGGCGCTGTACTTGTGCGTGCGCCAGGTGTTGAGCGGAAGATGGTCGAGCGCATCGTCCCACGAATACATGGCCATGCGCGACGGCTGGCCGGCCAGTACTTTTTCGCTGAACGCGATGGGGCTATAGCCCACCTTGCCGTAGGCCGGCCCCGACGGAAAGAACAGGGCCGACAGTTTGAGGGCGCCCAGGCACAGCGTGGAATCGGCGCGCACCACCGGACCCGAGATCGTCGCGCTGTCGCAGGCGATGCCGGACGGAACGTCCACCGACAGCACCGGGCGGTCGCTTTGGTTGATGCCGTGGATCAGGGATGCGGTCAACCCTTCGGGAATCCCCCGGATCCCGCTCCCCAGCAGCGCGTCCACCACGAGATCGGCCTCTTCGAACACGGGCAGGTCGGCCGCGGACCGGATCGTATGCACGGGAACTTCGGCGCCGGCCAACTGGTCGCGCAGGCGGCGCGTCTCGGGGCTGTAGCGGTCCGCGTGCACGTGATGGACCACCACGCCGAGTCCGGCCTGCGCGCACTGCCACGCCGCGGCCAGTCCGTCGGCTCCGTTATGACCTTTGCCGCAGACGAACATGACCAGGGGGGGGCGGGGCGTGTCGAATTTTTCGGGAATTCCGTGAGGAGTCTCGTCGTCGAACCCGGAGGGCAGGCCGTTTTCGAACGGGTCGGGATCCGACGCCTCCAGCAGGGCTTTCACGGACTGGAAGACCGCCTCGCCCGCGCTGCGAATGAGGTCGTACTCGGTGAGGCCGCCGGCAATCGCAGCGCGTTCCACCTCCCGCATCTCGGACAAAGTGAGGATGGGAATCATGACTGCAAGATACCTCCGTGAGAGGCATCCTTTGGAGGCTTTGCGAACGGGAGAAGGCGCGCGGAGACGTGACGGACGGGAAGGTGACGCGACAGCGGCAAGCCTTCGCGCCCGGAGCTCCGTCCTTTAGCGCTTTTCCAGCTCGGTCAGGATGCTGTCTATTTCCTCGCGGACATTCGAGCGGAACGCCGCGTCGGAATCACCCGGCTGGAACATGCGGGCCTGCCAGGCCTTGGCGAGCGTGTTCAGACGCCGCTGGTCGAGGCGGAGGTTGATGCGCTCCAGACGGGCGAGACGCACACGCAGCAGGAGTTGGCCGACGGCGGCACCGGCGAGAAAGACGGCCGCCAGAAGCACGAATACGAGAAGGGTTTGTTGTGTCATGTCCATTTCCAAGGTTTAACGCGGGGGCGTTAACGGGGGCACCTTAAAAACCATCGTGCCGAATGTAGCGCCGTTCCGTCACGGCCGCACGGGATATCGGAGGGGGAGGGGTTCCTGACAAAAATTTGACAGCGGCCGCGCGCACCCGAGAATCAGGGCCTCGCCCCCAGTTTTTCCCGTAAAATGCGGACCCGCTGGCGGGCGATTTCCGCCGTGACGCCCTGTTGATGGCGGATGAGGAAGGTCTCATAGGCGGCGAGCGCGGTGTCGGGACTTTGACGTTCCTTGAGCAGGGCCCGGTATGCGGCCGCCCGGCGTCCGTGCACGCTCCGGATATCGGAAGCCAACGTGTCGAGAAACCGTCGTGACAGCGCGGTGTCGGCACGGACTTCGTGAAGCAGGACGAGTTGCCAGCGGGCCTGGGGGAGCAGGGCCGATGTGGGGGGGACCTGGTTCAGGGACGCGAGGCGCAGGGGGTGGGGGAGGGGGCTTTCGGGAAGCCCCCTCAGGTAGCTTTGCAGGGCGGGCCCGTTTTCCATCAGGCCTGCAAAGCGGTATTCGAGTGCGTCCTGGGACCGGGGCTCCTGGCCGTAGGCGGACGCGAGCACGAAGAAGGAGTCGGCCTCCGCGGCGCGCGCCTGGTGCATGGCCGACCAGCCGAGCCAGAACAAGACTTCGCCGCTGCCTTCGCGCCGCGCCGGGGCGCGCTGCCAGGCGCGCAGCGACTCATCCGTGGCGCGCCAGTCCCCGCGGGATGCCGCCAGGCGTGCGGCCACGATTTCGGCATGATGGCGCGCCCCGGGGAGTCGCGGGACGGACGACGATCCGGAGGAGTCGACGAAGAGCGTGAACAGGGAATCGGCGCGGGCGATCTCGCCGGCATCGAGCGCGCGGGCCGCTCGCGTGAGTGTTCCGGACGTAAGTGTTGGGGAGGGGGAGCCGCCTTGGGACGACGCGGCAACGCCGTTGCCGCCCGGCGTCGCGGCTGCGACGCCGATCAGGGCCCCCAGCGCCAGCGCCAGGGCCAGGGCCAGGCTTCCGCGCACGACGAGCGTGCGCTCGTCTCGGCGCACGACGCGCGCACGCGCGGCAAGCGCCCGCCCCGTCGCCCGGGAGGCACGGAGCACACGCAAGACGCGGAGAACAGGAGAGGCGCCGCGGGCACGGGAAGCGTCAGGGGCGCGCCGGAAGGAAGCGACGGGGTTCATGGGAATGCGGAAGATAAGAGCCGGAACGGCCCGGAGCGAGCCTCCCCGCGAATCTATGATTATTCGGAGCCGGATTTCCCGAAATCACAATTTTTTGGTGTGAACATGTAACTTTGACCCATGAAATCTCATCATTTGCGTCGTGCCAAGATTCTCGTCACCATGGGCCCTGCACTCGAGGAGCCGTCGCGCCTTGAAGCGGCCCTCAAGGCGGGAGCCAACGCCGTGCGGATCAATTTCTCCCACGGCGATTCCGCACAGCATGTGCGTTATCTGAAACTCGTGCGCGCCGCCGCCGAGAAGCTGGGACGGCCGTGCGCGGTGCTGGCGGACCTGATGGGCCCCAAGATTCGTGTGGACAAGCAGACCTATTCGCTGGCGAAGGGTGCGGCGATGACCCTGAGGCTGGGCAAGGGCGATCCCGAGCTGGGAATCATCGGGTTGACGCACGCGGGCTGGTTCCGCAACGCCAAGGCCGGTCAACGCGTGTTGCTCGACGACGGCAAACTCGAACTGCAGTTTTTGGGGACGGCGAAGAGCGCCGCGCCCAAGGGCAAAAAGACCGGGAAAGAGACCGCGAAGGCGGAAGCCGTTCTGACCGCGCGGGTACGCGTGGTGCGCGGCGGCCTCCTCAAACCCGGCAAGTCCCTGAACGTGCCCGGAGTGGATCTGGGCTTGCCGATGCCCACCTCCAAAGACCGTGTCGACCTGAAGGTGATCCGGAAGGCGGGTTTCGACTGGATCGCGGCCTCATTCGTGAGCAGCGGCGATGATGTCAAAAAATTGCGCGCTTATTGCGACAAGCTCGGGATCACGGCGCCCATCATCTCGAAGATCGAGAACGCCGCGGCCGTTGAGCGGCTGGAGGAGATCGTGGAGGCGTCGGACGGCGTGATGGTGGCGCGCGGCGACCTGGGCGTCGAAGTGGAGCTCGAGCGGATTCCCACCCTGCAGCGGAACGTGATTCATGCGGCCCGCAGCATGGGCAAGGTCACGATCGTGGCCACGCAAATGCTGGAGACCATGATGGAAAGCCCGCTGCCCACGCGTGCGGAGGTCACCGACGTGTCCACCGCGGCACTGGCGCGCGTCGACTCGCTCATGCTTTCGGGCGAGACCGCCGCGGGCAAGTATCCCATCGAGACCATCGCCATGATGGACCGCATCATCCGCATGGCCGAGCGGAACCTCGAGGAGGACATCGTCAGCGTTCCCTACGCGGATCCGATGGCGCTGATGTGCGAAGCCGCTCTTTATCTGAGCCTGACGTCCGGAGCGGACGCCCTCATCACGATCAGCACCCGCGGCGGCACGCCCCGTTATCTCGCGTCGTACCGCGGCAACATTCCCACCGTGGCGGCCTGCACCAACGAAGAGATCTACAACCGGTCCACGCTTTATTATGCGATGAATCCCATCCTGATCGCCCCCGTGCGCGAGACGGAAACGGTGTTCCGCAAGATTGAAACCGACCTGAAGCGCAAGGGCCTGGTCAAGCGCGGTGACGTGATGGTGTTCGTGTTCGGTTATCCGATCCACGGCAAGCACCGCACCAACACGATCCGGCGCTGGGAAGTCTCATGATCGCCGCACGCTAGTCGTGCGGCAGTTGCCAGTCGATCGGTCGCCGGCCCCGGGCCTCGAGATAGGCGTTGGCCCGGGAAAAATGGCGACAGCCGAAGAACCCCGTATGCGCCGAGAACGGGGAAGGGTGGGGCGCGCTGAGCACCAGATGGCGGTCTTCGTCGATCAAGGGCCGTTTGGCGAGCGCGTGCCGTCCCCACAACAGGAAGACCAGGCCCTCGCGTTGTCCGGAGAGCGCCTTCACGGCCGCCGTCGTGAACTCCTCCCAGCCTTTTCTCTGGTGTGATGCCGGAGCCCCGGCCCGTACGGTCAGGCTGGTGTTCAACAGGAAAACCCCCTGGTCGGCCCAAGGCTCCAGATTGCCGTGCGCGGGAATCACGAAGCCCACGTCCTCGTGCAGCTCCTTGTACATGTTCTGCAGGCTCGGGGGAACACGTACGCCTCGTTGTACCGAAAAACTCAGGCCGTGCGCCTGACCCGCACCGTGATACGGATCCTGCCCGAGGATCACCACCTTGACCCGCTCGAACGGCGTGTGGTTGAAGGCGTTGAAGATCAGCGGGCCCGGCGGATGGACGATCGCTCCGTTGCGCTTTTCCTCCAGCAGGAACCTTTTCAGCTCCGTGAAATAATCCTTCGTGAATTCGTCGGCGAGGATCCGTTTCCACGACGCCTCGATCCGGGGGTTGATGGCGCCCCCGGAGGGGGACGAGGACGCGCCATCGTCCTGCTGCGGAAGGTCGCCCGGCCCGGTCATGCCCAACGTCGCGTGGTCGCGTGGTACCGACGGTATTCGTCCCCGAACGCGTCTTCGAGCACGGCTTCTTCCTGCGCGAGCACTCTCCGGTTCATGACCAGGATGAGGAGCGGGAAGAGGATCAGCGTCCACCACGTGTTGATCCAGCAGCCCAATCCCAGATACATCCAGATGTAGGCGAGATACATGGGATTGCGGCTGCGGCGGTAGGGACCGGTGGTCACCAGGGCGGAGGGCGCGGCGTACGGGCCGGGAGAGGTTCCCGCCTTGCGCAGCGCGCGCCACGCCGACAGAAAGATCAGCACGCCCCCGAGCGACAGCCACAACGCCGGAATGAGGTGCAGATCCCCCGGCAGGAAGGGGAGGGGCAGGAGGCGGTGCAAGGCCCAGGCGCCGCCATAAATCATGACGAAAACGAGGGGGGGAGGCAGGGGGCGGGAAGGCGTGTTCACCACCGGAACTTAAAAAATCACGCCGGTTTCCGATTCGTCGTCGAGACACGAGGGGCATGCGCGGAGGTGAAGGGGGTGCCCGCGTTTTTCTGCGGGAGCGGCGGACATTTCGCGGGCGGCGGACGTCCCACCCGTGCGCCGGCATCGTCCCCCAACCCTCCGGCCGGCGCGGAGGCCCGTATGATACCGTTCATTCACTCTTCCCGCAAGGCCGCTCCTGATCGTCTCCCGCTTTCGGGCGTCGCTCGTTTCGTGCGAGGCGTCGCGCGCTGGCTGCGCATCCGGATGCGGGCGGTGGAGGACTTCGTCATCCCGCCGGTGTGCGCGCATTGCGGACGGCGCCGTCATCTCTCCCTGCCGCTGTGCCGCGCATGCCTCCGCGTATTGTCCGCGCACCGGCTTGCGGAAGACGAAGTCGTCACCGGGCTTCCCTGGGTGCGCGCCCTGTTTCGCCTGACGCCGCCTTTGCACAGCCTGGTGCACGGTTTCAAATACCGCCACCAGCGTCGTCATCTCAGGTTCCTGTGCGCGTGGTTGCGGCGCCACGACGCGTGGCGCGACGACCTGTCCCTGAGCTATGAGGCGCTGGTGCCCGTCCCGCTGCATGCCTCGCGCTTGCGCGAGCGCGGCTACAATCAGTCGGAGGTCCTGGCGCGCCTGCTGGGCGTGTGGGGACGGTGCCCGGTGCGTACGGACCTGTTGCGTCGGGTGCGCGCCACGGGGACGCAGACACGTCTGGGAGGCCGGCGGCGCGACCGGAATCTCGAGGGGGCGTTCCGCGCCCTGCCCGCGCGGACGCGCGGGCTGCGCGTGCTGCTGGTGGACGACGTGTGCACCACCGGCAGCACGCTGTCGCACTGTCGGGAGGCCCTCATCGCGGGGGGCGCGGCCCGCGTGGACGCCTTCGTCATCGCCTGGGTGGAACGGAAAAAGGATGAACCGCCGTTACCGGACTTCTCGAGCCTGGAACTTGCCGTGGGGTTTTTGGGGTAGGGGCAATGGGGCGGGGGCCATGCTCAATGCGGAGCGGGGCAGCGTGAGGACGTCACAGCATCACAACATCACAGCAGTAGAACACGGAAAAGGCGGGATGGCTGGC
>CAZKRC010000046.1:0-14895 GCA_964555105.1 uncultured Bifidobacterium sp.
CTCTGAGTGAGGCTCTTGTCTGCCATTGTGGATCCTTTGTGGTTATGTGGCGGGACGTCATCCCGGCCTTGCGGCTCGCATAATGTACGTCATCCCCGTTCCGTGTGCGAGGAGTTTTTACGTGCTCGACCACACTTTTACCCTTATGAACAGGGCCTCTCCGCGTTTTCGTGTCTCGTCCGGAGTCGTCCCCGTCGACCGGTTTCGCGTCGGGCCATGCCGCAAAGTCCTGTCATTCAAAGAGATACCGTATGTGGTGGAGGGGCTTTCGCCCCGGTTTTACGGGGCTTCCGGGCGTTTCGGGTCGCCTCGGGGATACCGGGGAGCCTCATGAAATTCTACCCTTCGCCGTGTGGAGCCGGCCCCGTGAATCGCCCGCGGCCCCTGTTCATCACGCTGAAATCACCCTTGCCCCCCTTCGATCCCGGCGCATGTCCGATTTGACGTCCTCTCCGAATCCGGTCTGCAAGCGTGTGCTTGCGGTGCTGACGTCCGCGCCCGTATGGGATGAGGCTTTGTGTGCGGCGCTGTCGCGAGCGTATGCCCCCCTGGATTACCGCGGTCCGCTCGTGCCGTTTGAGGACGATGGATACTATGCGCCCGAGATGGGCGCGCCGCTCCGGCGCGGTTGGGTTTCATTCCGGGGCCTGGCCGATCCGTCGGACCTGGCGGCGTGGAAGCACGCGGCCCGCACGGTGGAGGACGCGTTTCGACGCGATGGGAAGCGGGTTCACAATCTGGATGTGGGGTATCTCGACGCCGATAAACTCGTGCTGGCCTCCTTCAAGCGCGGGCCGTGCAAGTTGTACTTTGGGGACGATGTGTGGGCCGACATGATTTTGGGATATTCCCGGGGCGCGTTCGCGCCCACGCCATGGGCCTTTCACGATTTCCGGGACGGACGCTACGATAAAACCCTCGGAGTCATCCGGGACAAACTGAAGGCGGAGATGCGCCGGTGAGAACATCCTTCATGACCGTTACGAATGCATTGCGGGAATTTTTCGCCGCACGAAGACTCCCGGCCGCCCCCGCATCATGCGCCCTGTTCACGGCGTTGATGTTGGGAGGGTGCGGCACCCTGGTCGACATGGGGGGCGGAAACGAACGGGTGGTTCCGCGGCGCGTATACCTGAACGATGCCGCGCCGAACGACTCCTTGCCGGGGACGTTCACCACGCAGGGATTGTTGCTGGTGATGCAGCCCGGCGGCAAGCAGTACAGGCTGGTGTCGGCCGGCGGGAACACCGCCGATCCGCTTGACCTCTACGTACGCAACACCGGGGGAGGGTTCTCGTTCCAGCAAACCGTTGCCGGCACGGCCACCGATGACGGCGTGACATACACGCTGGCGGCACCGCCGGCGAAGAACGCGGCGGATTATTATCTGGTGTTTTTACGGGGTGTCACGGGAAGCGAACAGGCGACGAAACCGTCGCGCGTACGCCTGTTTCCCACGGACACGACCCAGTCATCGAGGGTGAGTGTGCGCTTGCACATGGTACGCGCCTTGCAAGGCCTGGGATCCGATGCGGAAAAACTTGAGTACGCGGCCGCTTTTCATGCCGAGCTGATCTCGATATTCCAGACGTACGGCGTGAATGTTGACACCTCCACCGCCCTTGTCGAGAGTGCGGAGGATTCGCTGACGGTCACCTACAACGGAGGGCCGCTGCAGCTTCCCGGGACGCGTTTTCCGAATGCGGTCAACATGTACATGGTGAATTCCATCGCGGGTGGCGATGAGAGCTCCGTGGTGGTGGGATTCGCGCCGCGCGAGGCCTTTGACCTTTCCACCAGCGAGGAAAGCCGTATCGTCCTGAATGTCCAGGGAAGTTCGGGGAGCATTGCGCAGCGCGCGCGCTCCATGGCGGTGACGGCCGCCCACGAGATGGGGCATTTCCTGGGGTTGAGGCATACCACCGCGACCTTGATGGACCGCGGTTTCGATGACGACGAGAGCAACCGGTACGACGGGTTTCCTTCCACGCCCGAATGCCCCGCGCTGGAAAAACGGTCGGCCGTCGATTTCCACACCATCACCGTGAAAGGGGCGTCGGACCGGCCTTACTGCCTGCGTGTGGCGGGAACCGCGTTCACCTGCCAGTGTCCGGATGCGGGCAACCTGATGTATCCGTACAAGTGCGATGTGCCCCAGAATACGCTGGAAGCCGACCAGCAGCGTGCCATGCGCAACAACCTGAAGGTCTACCAATAGGGCGTCGTGTCCCACGAACCCGTCCCGTCATGGCCGGCCCTGGTCACCGGGGGACGGGAGAGCGCGGGGCTTCCGCCCTCACGCCACCAACGGTTGCAGCGAATCGATCAGGTCGTAGTAGGCCCGGATGCGGCCGGGGGTGGCGAGTTCGCGGCGTCCGTGATACTTGATGAAGGCGCAGTAGTTTCCCCACCACGCATGACAGACGATGTGTTCGCGTTCATCGAGCCCCAGGCCGCGCGTCACGTAAGCGGTGATGTGGTGGGGATTCTCCGCGAGGGCCGTTTTGAGAGGCTGGATGCCTTCGTCCTTCAGGTAGCGCTCGTGGATGCCGGCGATCTCGTCCTCGTCGATCGGTGCGCCCGTCACCGAGGTGGCGCCGACCTTGTCGGGCGAGGGGGCCGTGCGCAGGGCCGCCGCGATCTCGATCGTGCAACTCCCGTCGGGAGCCGTCAGCCACGTGGTTTCGCGATCCTCCCGGACCCGCCACGTTTCGTCGTCCCCGACCTCGAAACAATACCACGCGCAGGGGGATATGCGCATCATGGCGTCCCCCGAGCACTTTCTCCATCCGGGCCCAAGCGTGGGTGGCGCGCGGCGGATGCTTCCGCTTCCGTACGGTCGAGCCAGTCCTGCAGGATGTAGCACGCGGCGACGCGATCGATCTCGGCCTTGTCGCGCGCCCAGTCCTTGGGTCCCTTCGGGCG
The DNA here is from genome assembly GCA_964555105.1 of uncultured Bifidobacterium sp. Classification (GTDB taxonomy): domain Bacteria; phylum Fibrobacterota; class Fibrobacteria; order UBA11236; family UBA11236; genus UBA11236. Next base: position 2,926 of record CAZKRC010000046.1, read on the forward strand.
GCGTGAAGGCGTGGCGCGGCGCCGCAGGCTGTCGGCCGCCAGGGAACTGGTGAAGGCTTCGTCCTCCAGGTGGACGGGGAGGTCGAAGCGCTCCTTCAGTTCCGCGACGAAGGCGTCGACGGCCTCGGTTTTCGCGCCCGCCTTCTCGATGCCGTCGGTACGGAGCGGGTAGCCCACGACGAAGGCCGTCACCTTGCGTTCGCGGACGATGGTGGCAAGTGCGGCGAACACGTCGGGATGCTTCTTGCGGTCGATGGTGGTGAGGCCGGTGGCGAGCAGGCGCTCCGCGTCGGACAAGGCGACGCCGATGCGGCGTTCGCCGAAATCGAGACCGAGTGCGGGACCGGGGATCATGGGAGGAATTTACATCATTGGGGTTTTGATGGGAGGTGACATCACAGCATCACAACATCACAGCATTAGGGCGCACAGACCGGATCATGCGGTTTTTTACTGCTGTGATGTTGTGATGAACTGGGCCAAACAAAAAAGCGACCCCTTGCGGAGCCGCTTTTTTGTTTTGATGTGCCTCGCGATTAACCCGCGCGGCGACGCGCGTTTTCGTCCAGCAGAATCTTGCGCAAGCGCAGGTTCTTGGGCGTGCATTCCACGGCCTCATCGTCGTTGATGAACTCGAGGCTTTCCTCAAGCGACATCTGGCGGTGCGGCGTAAGCGTGGTGGCTTCATCCGCGGAGGTCGTGCGCATGTTGGTGAGCTGCTTGCCCTTGATCACGTTGATGACGAGGTCGTCGGCGCGGTTGTTCTCGCCGACGATCATCCCCGGATACACCTCGGTGCCCGCGCCGATGAACATCACGCCGCGGTCTTCGAGCTTCCACAGCGCGTAAGCCGCCGAGGCGCCACGCTCCTTGGAGATCAACGCGCCGGTGGGGCGCTGTTCGATCACGCCCTTGAGCGGTTCGTAGCCCTTGAACAGCTGCTGGAACACCGCGTAACCCTTCGAGAGGGAGAGCAGGCGCGTGCGCAGGCCGATGACGCCGCGCGCGGGGATGTCGAACACCACGCGCGTCATGTCGCCGTCCAGCGTCATGTCGAGCATTTCGCCGCGCCGCTTGTTGATTTCCTCGATCACGATGCCGGAGTAATCCTGCGGCGCGTGCACGGTGATGGTCTCGATGGGTTCCTGTTCGATCCCGTCGATGATCTGCGTCAGCACGCGCGGGCGGCCCACGGTGAACTCATAGCCTTCGCGGCGCATCTTCTCGATGACGACCGAAATGTGCATCACGCCACGGCCCGCGACGCGGTATCCGCCGTCCTCAAGCTTCTCCACGTGAAGCGCCACGTCCGAAATGGCTTCGCGCTCCAGGCGTTCCGCAATGTGGTTGGCCGTCAGGAACTTGCCGCCGTCAAGGCCGCAGAAGGGGGAGTCGTTCACCCAGAAACGCATCGAGATGGTCGGGGGATCGACCGCAATGCGGGGCAGGGCGACCGGGTTCTCCTCGGCGGAGATGGTGTCGCCCAAGGTGAAGTCGGGGATGCCGCACAGGGAGACGATCTGGCCGGCGATGGCTTCGGGGATCTCCTTGAGCTTCACGCCTTCGGGGTAGAGGATCTTGGTGAGGCGCACCTTTTTGGCCTGGCCGGCCGCATTGATGTGGGTGACCGTCTGGTTGGTCTTGAGCGTGCCCTGGCGCAGGCGGCCCACGGCCATGCGACCCAGGAAATCCTGGAAGTCGAGGCTGGTGATCTGCAGCACGGCGGGGGCGTTCACGGCACCGACCTTGGGAGCGGGAATGGTGTCGACGATCAGGTCGAAAATGGGCATGAAGTTGGAATCCGGATCCTCAAGCTTGCGCCGGCTGGTGCCGTTGCGGCCCGCCGCGAACACATACTTGAAATCCAGCTGTTCGTCGCTCGCGCCGAGATCGACGAACAGATCGAACACCTTGTCCAGCGCCTTCATGGGCTCACAACCCGGGCGATCGATCTTGTTGATGACCACCGCGACCGTCAGGCCCAGCTCCAGCGCCTTCTTGGTCACGAAACGGGTCTGGGCCATCGGGCCTTCGAACGAGTCCACGATCAGCAGGGCGCCGTCCACGGTGCCGAGCACGCGCTCGACCTGGCCGCCGAAGTCGGCGTGCCCGGGGGTATCGACGATGTTGATGAGGTGGTCTTTGTAAACGGCCGAGGCGTTCTTGGAGAAGATCGTAATGCCGCGCTCGCGCTCCTGATCGTTCGAGTCCATCACGCGCTCGTTGACCACCTGGTTCTCGCGGAAGGCGCCGCTTTGCTTGAGCAGGCCGTCTACGAGCGTGGTCTTGCCGTGGTCAACGTGGGCGATGATGGCCACATTGCGAATCTTCGAGCTGTCCATAAATGTCCTTGGAGCGAGAATGCCGGCGTGATGCCAAATGTCACTGAAGGCCGAAACCGGAGGAGGGGAAATAAAAGCAGAATAATCCATGCCTGTCAAGCAAAAACGCATGTTCCGGAGGTGTGACACGACAAAAAACGGGCCCGGCAACATCCGCGTGGGCGCGATTTTCCTCGGGTATCGGCATGGACGATTCCGGAGGGCTTCGGACGTTTCCGCGGGAGGATGGGCGGCAAGGCCGTTTCCGGACGCGCGGACCTGGAAAGTGCCGTATATTCCTGAAAAATCCGTACCGAAGGAACATGCCTGTCATGCCTGACCTGTCTTCCCGCAACTTTCTGGCGACGTCCCTGACGTCATTCCGCTCCGGAGTCACCCCCGCGTTCCTCCTGTACGCCGTCCTGTGTGTCTTGCCGACCGCGGGGACGACCCAGCCCGTGCTGGGCGTACCCGCGGTCAATGCCCCCTGCGCGAGCGGCCCCGCTTTGGTGGAGGGGCAACCCGATACGCTGGCGTCCGTACCGGACGCCGAGGGGTTTTACAGTCTTTTCGACGGGAAGTCGCTCAAGGGATGGTGGGAAAATTGCCAGACCGGTCATTCGTCGCAGGATCGCACCCTGGGCGGCCTCTGGATCGCCGATTCCACCCACGGCGCCTTGTATTCCCAGCAGGCGTCAACGCTTGCCGGCAGCGTGTTGATGACGAACAAAAGCTGGGAGCATTACGAACTCATTTTTGATTTCTGGCCCACGTGGGGCAATGACGCGGGCGTGTTCAACCGCGTGACAACCACGGGACGCACGTATCAAACGGGACTCGACTACAAGCACGGGAGCAGCATCGGCGGTTCATACGGCGAGGGCGGTTACGGAAACTTCAATATCGACCCTTACCTTTTCACGACCAGTTTCGGCGTGATCACCGTGAGCTCCTGGGATGAATTCACCGCAGCGCGCGATCCCTCATCTTTTGGATGTCCGTCAAGCGGGTGCGGGGTGGCGCAGTGGCACGCGGTGTGGGACACTGCGGGCTGGAACCAGGTGCGCGTGAAATTCTTCGGAGGGCTGACGGGCGGGAGCCCCACGCGCATGCAGGCGTGGATCCGGCGTCTTGACAACCCTCCCGTCCCTCCGCCGGACAACTGGGTTCCCACTCACGACAGCGCGATGAACATCCTCGCACCGGCGAACCCCATCGGCCTGCAGATCCACGGCGGTGCGGATTACTGGAACCGGGCCGGGCGCGGCACGTGGTACCGCAACATCCGCATCCGTCCCCTGGACGTGAACGGAAACCCCGTCCCGGTGTCGCTCCGGGGGGCCACATCCGCCTCGCCGGCCGGCGGCCTTCGGTTGACGGGCGGCGCGTTGGCGGGGCGGCTCGAGGGAGCGCATGTGGTCACGGTCCGCGACGTCACGGGACGGGAACAACGACGCTTCGCCTCACCGTCGGGCGGCGACGTGCGCTACGAGCTGGGAGACTTGCGGGGAGTCCTCTTCATTGAAGTCGGAACCTCCCGCGGGAAAAGCCACGCCCGCCTCGGGAGGCTGTAGAACGTTCTTAAAAGTAGCGTGAAGGCAAAATCGCCTTGCATTTTGCGCTTCCGGCTTTAGATTAGGGAAAATGCGGATTAGGTGCTTCCCTCTAATTCGTGTGTGAATGATACCAAGCGTTGTGATCTCTTTCGCGATCGGATCCTTTATGAAGTCGTTTGTCCGCGTTTCCGTCTTGCTCAAATCCCTTTCGCTAGCCGGCCTGATGGCCGGGCTTGCCGCGGCGCAACCGACGCCGGCGCCCACGACCGGCGACCTGCTCTGTTCTCCCGGCGGTGCCTCGCCGCAGGATACCAGCGCGGCCGCACAGGTCGACACCGTGGTGTCCGCGCCCGACGCCGACGGTTTCAGGAGCATTTTCGACGGTCAGTCCTTCAAGGGCTGGTGGCAAAACTGCCGTTCCTCGCACTCCAGCTCCGACCGCGTGAACGGGGCCATCTGGCGCGTCGATCCGCAGCGTCAGGCGATTTACTCGACCCAGCGCGGCAGCAGCACCGGCGGCCTGCTCTCCAGCAAAAAGAAATACCTCCATTACGAAATCATTTTCGAAACCTGGGCGGGCTTCGGCAATGACGCGGGATTTTTCCATCGCAACCGCGTGAGCGGACGGTCCTACCAGACGGTGCTCGATTATCTGGGCACGGCCTCCTTCGGCGGGACCTGGGGTGAAGGCGGCTTTCCGAGCCGCGACCACCGCCCCTTCGCCTTCGGCGGCAACGACAGCACGCTGACGATTCCTGGCAACGGCAACTACAACTGGACGACCTTTACCGCCAACTTGCGCGCGGCCGGACAGGATTTCCCCTGTCCCATGACCGGGTGCACCCAGGCCAGCTGGCGTGAACACTGGAAGCTGGGGTCGAATCCCGCCGTGACCGACGGCTGGAACACGGTACGCATCAAGTTCTACGGCGGGACCGCCCGCACGGGACAGCACGCCACCAACCCCGGCGCCGACCGCGTGCGCATGCAGTCCTTCTTCAAGAGCAAGTCCGATCCGGCCACCCGCGTCGACGAGATCAAGTGGATCCCCCTGTGGGCCGACTCCATGGCCTACACCGGCGCCCAGGTGGACAGCTTCGGCGTGGCCAACCCCATCGCCTTCCAGGTTCACGGTGGGGGTCGTTTCGGCGCGGCGCGCGGCACGTGGTATCGCAACATCCGTATCCGGGAACTGGACTCCCTCGGCAACTACGAGGGACCCACTTCGATCCGTCCCGGCGCCACGCTGCGGACCCGCTACAACATCCAGGCGGTTTCGAACATGCTGACCGGCACTATCGATCAGGATTACATGATCCGCGTGAGCGACGTGTCCGGCCGGGTGCTGGATCGCGTCAACGGCCGTGCCGGCCGGGTGGAGTACTCCCTGCCGCAACGCGGCCACGGGGTCTTGCTCGTGGAGGTCAGCTCCGCACAGGGCGTGCAGAATCTGCGCATCGGCAGGGTCGCCCACTAACGAGGTCTCCCACTCCGATCCGCGTTCCACCCGCCCGGCATGAGCGGGGGAAACACGGGCCGCCACGTCCCTGTGGTCGTGACGGCATCACGTCGGGTGGTCGCTCCGGAACCTGATCTTTCGAAGGAATCCGTTTTCATGAGAACATCTATTCTCGTCTCGCTCGCGGTGGCGGGGCTGACGACAGCCAGCGTAACGGCCGTGCCCCTGGCGGTCAGCGGCAAAGGCTGGTTCGAAGCCGGGCGCGTCATGCACTCTTCGGATACGCTGCAGTACGACCTCAACGGGTCGTGGCTGCAAAGTTCGGGGGCGCAGTTCACGACGACGGCGGATCTGGGAGAAGGGTGGGAAGGCGCCTTCGGCTTCGGAGCCTACCAGGTGAACCACTCCCTGGCTTCTGCGCAGGGCCTGAAGAACCAGCCCAAGTTTCTTGCGGTGACGATGTACAAGAGCTACATCACCCAGGCGCACCTGCGGTACACACGGGACGATCTGGGACTCACCGGTGACCGTTTCGGTCTCACGTTCGGCAACTTCTCCCATCACTACAACGGGAATGCGCGCAATTTCGGTATGTACCTATTGCGGGGGCCGGTCTATCCGGGAATCCTGCAGGGAGGATACGGCGACTTCGGCACCGACGCGTCCCGTGCGAACGTGCTGGGGGCCCGTGTCGGCTATGCCCACCACGGCTTCACGCACGACCTTCTGTTCATGAATGAAAAGGATCTGCCTCCCACTTTTGACTGGAGTCTGGCCTACATCGGGACCTACCGCTTCCTGGATGCCGTCGAGCTGGGCGCCGGGGTGAATTTTTACCGGCTTCTGCCTTCCAACCCCGACCTCATGCAGCCGGGCAAGCTCCCGGGGGCGGAACCTTCGATGTACGAGGTCACCGGTCCGGGCGATACCCTGTTCTACACGCACCAGGGCGTGAAGATGATGGGCATGTTCAGCGTCGACCTGAAAAAATGGCTGGGCACGGCCCGCATGAGCGAGCAGGACCTGCGTGTGTACGGCGAAGCCGCCGTGCTCGGCGTGAAGGATTACGGCTCCTATTACGACGATCTCGGGAAGCGCATTCCCGTGATGATGGGCTTCAATATTCCCACCTTCGGCCTGCTGGACCTGCTGTCGCTCGAGGTGGAGTGGTACGGGACGCCCTACAAGAACGATCTCGCCAACATCGGCAATCCCGGCAGCATCGTGGCGGAGTGGACGACCCAGGATCGCCCGCTCCCGTCACCGGCGCCCCTGGCGCACGCCGACTCCTCGCGCGACGACTGGAAATGGTCCATCACCGCGGAGAAGACGCTGCGGCAGCACATCCAGCTGACGGCGCAGATCGCCAACGACCACTTCCGTCCCCGCCCGATCGCCACCGGCCTGATCACTTCGGGTGGTGGCACTTCGGCGGCCTTCACCACGTCCCGCGACTGGTATTTCACCTTCCGCGTGGGTTACTTCTTTTAAGGCCCGGAGGATATGAGCATCATGCGTAACCTGAATCCGGGTCGATCCCCCCTCACACACATGCGTTCCCTGGCCTGGGGTCTGGCTGCCGGCGTCCTCGGCGCCGTTCCTGCCCATGCGCAGGACGTGCAGCAGGCGCTGCAGATCAACGGCGCGGGCTGGTTCCAGTTCGGGCGCGTCGAAGGCAGCACCAACTACCAGGCCAACAACAACAACGACTACCGGAAGAACTGGATGCAGACGTCCGGGGCCCAATTCGGCGCGACGCTGAAGATCGACGACAACTGGGAAGGGGCGATGTCCCTGGGGATGGTGCAGGTGCACCTCATCCGGGGAGCCCGCTCGAACGGAAACTGGTACCCCTTCCTCGCTCCTTACGTGGGTGAGGCGCGGATCACCTATACGACCTCCCTGTTCTCCGACGACGACAGGCTGCAGATCACCGCCGGAAACTTCGGGTACGGCTACAATCCCGACGTCCATAACCTGGGCCAGTACCTCATGCGCGGCTACGTGTATCCCGGGGCGCTGGTGTCCGGCTTCGGCAACATCCAGGGTGCCATGGCGCGCTACGAGCGGGGCGGTTTCCGCAACGACCTCATCCTGAAGTCGGAACTGGAAGACAAACCCCAGTACGACTTTTCCGTGGCCGACGTGGTGAACTACAAGGTGGTTCCCGGGTTCGAAGTGGGTGCAGGCATCAACCTGTATCGTCTCATCGCGCAAAACCCCAGCCTGACGTCGCCCGGCAAGGATTGTGAACAGCAGCTGGGGCCGTACGCAGGCTCCGCGACGGCCGACCGTCACCCGTGTTACACCATCGATTCCTCCGGCGCCACGCCGGACACGGTCACGGGTTCGCTGGCCGGCACCAAGCTGATGGCGCGCTTCAGCCTCGATCCCAAGCAGTTGCTGGGCATGACCGGGCTCGGAAACCGGGCCTGGGGCGCGCGTGACTGGGTCGTGTACGGTGAAGCCGCTCTGCTGGGCGTCAAGGATTACCCCCATTATTATGACGACAAGCTGCGCCGCATGCCGGTGATGTTGGGGTTCAATGTTCCCACGCTCGGATTCCTTGACGACTTCGCGGTGGAGGTTGAGTACTACGCTTCCAAGAACTCCAGCGACAACCTCGCGGCGCAGAACGGCTCCTGGGTTCCGGTCGAGAACCCGGCCGTGAACAACGCGCGCGACGACTGGAAGTGGTCCGTACAGGCCGGCAAGGTGCTCTGGGGCAACCTCAAGCTGACGGCACTGGTGGCCAACGATCACTCCCGACTCGGCGGCAGCCATGACGTGGCCACGGGTGTCGAAGCCTATACGACTCCCGAGGACTGGTACTGGACCTGCAAGCTGGCCTATTTCTTTTAGGAGCCGGAGAAGGCACACATGAAGATTTTCGCATCTGATCTGTTCCCAGGCCGGCTCCGGGCCGCGGCCTTCGGAGGCCTGTTGGCCGCCGTCGCGCCCGCTTCCGCGCTGGAACTCGGTGATCTCGAATTCCACGCCGCCGGCTGGACGCAGTACTCCTACATCATCAACAGCTCCGACAAGGGGGACGGTCAGGACTACAACGGCCGCTCCCTGATCGGCAACGGGGCGCAGCTGAGTTTCAAGCGCACGTTCTCCGAGCGCCTGACCGGCGCGGTGGGTCTGGGCGTGGCCATGGGGCACACCGTGAACGGATCCACCAGCCGCTACGGAGGCTACGCCCCTTCGACGCTCAACCCGTACATCGCGGAAGCGAACGCCACCTATCACGTGACGCGCCACGACAACGGTGGCCTTTTCGTGCGGGCCGGCTTCTTCTCCTACAACTACAACCCCGATGTGAAGAACCTGGGGCTGTACCTGCTGCGTGGTCCGGTGTACCCGGGCGTGTTGATTTCCGGGTTCGAGACCAAACACGTCCTGCCGGTGGCCAACTTGCTGGGCTTCCAGGTCGGACATCGCGTGGGCGGCTTCCAACAGGACTTCATCCTCAACAGTGAAACCGAACTCGCCCCCTTCTACGACCTTTCCCCCGCGTATGTCGCCTCTTACAGCACCGGCCGCCTGCTGCGCGTGGGAGCCGGTGTCAATTTCTACCACCTGATTCCGGTGGATGGCAAAACCACGCGCGGCGAGGCGTGGGCCGTTCCCAACTCCGTGCTTCAGTCGACGGATACGATCTCGTTCAGCGGCACCAAGCTGATGGCCAATGCCGCGTTCGACCCCAAGGCCCTGTTCGGTGATGGCGGTGCGGGCATCTTCGGACCGGAGGACCTCAAGATCTATGCCGAGATCGGCCTCATCGGGCTCGACACCGACTCCGCCCACGAAGCGTTGTACGGCAAGCTCACCGAACGCATGCCCGTCATGGTGGGTTTCAACCTGCCGGTCGCGTACCCCTCCTTCCGCATCCTCGACCATCTCTCCCTGGAAGTGCAGTGGTACGGCTCGCGCCTGCGCGATGACCTGACGGGCTACAACCATACCAGCGGCGTGCGTCCGTCACCGTTACCCACGGTGAATCCCGACGCGCCCGCCGAGACGCCCCGCGTCACCCGCGACGACTGGAAGTGGTCGTTGCACGGGGCGCGCATGTTCGGTGATCACGTCAAGTGGAGCATCCAGGCGGCGAATGATCACTTCCGTCCCGGCATTTACGCGGGCGACGGTGACAACAACCCGGCGCGCCGCCAGGGCATCCTGATCACACCGAAGGATTGGTACCTCAGCACCAAGGTCGCCTACTTCTTCTGACCATGAAAATCTGGATCGGCATCTTCGCCTTTCTTGCCCTCATCGCCCTGGCCGTGTGGCTGCCGTTGTTCCTGTAGCGCCGGAAAATCAAAACGCCCCGCCCGGAAGTTCCAGGCGGGGCGTTTTTTCGGGCATCCGGAAGCGGGTTACTTCTTCGCTTTCTTCGCCACCTTCCTGACCGCTTTTTTCGCCGTCTTCTTCACGGTTTTCTTGGCGGTTTTCTTCGCGGTGGTTTTCTTGGCGGTCTTTTTGACCGCCTTCTTCGCGGTTTTTTTGACGGCCGCCTTCGTCACCTTTTTCGGAGCCGCTTTCTTCGCCGCCTTCTTCACCACTTTCTTGGCGGCCTTCTTCGCGGTTTTCTTCGCAGCGGCAATCTTCCCGGAGCCGGCTTTCACCGTTTTCCGCGAGACCTTTTTCGTCGTTTTCGTCACTTTCGCGGCCTTTTTTGCGGCCTTCTTCGCCGCCTTCCTGACCGTCTTTTTGACCGTCTTCCCGGCCGCTTTCTTCGCCTTGCCGGCGGCCTTGCTCGCGGCTTTGCCGGCTTTCTTCACCGCGGCTTTCACCTTCTTCATCGCCGGCGGAACCGCCGACGTGATCGTCGCGAACAGGTCTTCAACGGATTGTGTCAGGGCACTCTTCTCGTCTTCCATACGCATGAGGGATCCTCGGTTGGGGTTTAGGCACGCCCGAGAATATAATGTGGCATGAAAAAATTTTGTCACGAAACTTCACGAAGTTTTCCGAAAGGGGGGGGGGAGGCGGTGGGGCATTCCGGCGAGGTCCGCCCCGCGGGGATGGGGGGGGCGCGCGCGTTTCCCGGGTCTCAGGCCGTCAGCCGCGCGGACCGACCTTCACCAACTCCGCCTTGATGGAGCCGACCGGGATCTTGCTCTGCATCTTCACCGGCATGCGCCGGTCGTCGCGGGTGACCCAGATCCACAGCTGGCCCTTGGCCTTGAACAGCCCGTCGTCCTTGAGCACGGGCTCGATCACCCAGGTCTTGAAGGTCCCGGCGGGGACGGTCACGGTTTCCTCGCGATGGCAGATCACCTTGAGCTTGTAAGTCTTCTTGCCGGATACCGCGGACAGTTCGAAGCTCTTGCCCACGGCCAGCGGCTGAGTGCGGATGAAGTAGAACGCCGACAGGATGTCGTGGGTGAAGGGCTCTACCGACAGGATGGTGTCCTGGGTGCGCACCCGGCCCGCCTTCTGATCGAAGATCGTGGTCTGGCGGTCGCGGAACTTGCCCTCGTTGAGGATTTTGTGGAAGGCCAGCGGGTACATGCCGTTCTCGTTCACGAAGGACACGACGGTGTCGCGCACGGGATAGAATGACTGGAAGAACCGGTTGCCGGTGGCGATGCTCCGGATCTGCGACACCTTGGGGTTGGTGGTGGGCAGAAAGTCGAGGGTGGCCGTGCCCGCATTCACCCAGTTGAAACTCCAGCCGCCCCAGATGACGTCGAACAACAGGTATTCGGGAGCCTTGAGAATCGTGGCGGCGGTGGGGCGGATGTCGCGCAGGGCGGTGGTATCGGCGGGCACGGCGGGCTGTGCGCGCGGGGGCACGGCTGCGGCGGCCCACACGCCCAGCAAGAGGGCCAAGGTGCGGAACATGTTGCGGGGCAGGAGACGCTGCAAGGGGGACAGGGCGCGCCCGGGCAATTTGCGAAAGGGAACCGGGGAGGCTCCCGACGTGTTTCCGGCGCGCCTTTCCATTCCGGTTACCGCAAGCCCTTGCGCCCGATGTCCGTGCGGAAGTGCATGCCCTCGAAGGAGATTTTCGCCACGGCGGCATAGGCGTTGTCGAGCGCGGCCTTGAGGGTGTCCGCTTCGCCGGTGACGCCGAGCACGCGGCCGCCGGCGGTCACCAGCAGGTCTTCCTGAAGTTTGGTCCCGGCGTGAAGCACGCCGGCACCCGGCATGGCGGCCGCTTCAAGTACCCCGGTGATGGCAAGACCGGTCGTGTAGTCACCGGGGTACCCCCCGGAGGCCAACACCACCACCGCCGCGGAACGGGACGTCGTCCCGACCGCGGCTTCACCCCCCGCATAATCCTTCAGGTCACCCTGCGCGGCCTTCACGAGAAGCTCGACGAAGTTGCCGTCGAAGAGCGGGAGCACGACCTGGGTTTCGGGGTCGCCGAGGCGACAATTGAATTCGACCACGCGGGGGATGGTGCGGTCGCCCCGACGCGTCAGCATGAGGCCGACGAACAGGACGCCCTGGTAGGGGCAGCCTTCCGCGCGCATGCCGGCGAGGGTGGGCGCGATGATGGTGCGGCGCGTCTCCTCGAGCAGTTCCGGCGTCATCACGGGGGCGGGGGAGTAGGCGCCCATGCCGCCGGTGTTGGGGCCTTCGTCGTTGTCGAAGGCGCGTTTGTGGTCCTGCGCGGTGG
>CAZKRC010000047.1:0-14895 GCA_964555105.1 uncultured Bifidobacterium sp.
GCTGAATAAAGCTTTTGCAGAGCTCTCCCTTACCACTTGGGTATGTCGCCGCAGAAGGAAAGAGTAGAAATTACCGGCGGGGAATGAAACGGGTTTTTCAGGAAACCCGTACCTGGTGGTGGGTGGGGGGCGGCGTTCAACCACCCCATCCCCATCAATCACACATGTCACGGCGGCACGGTATGGCCGCACGGGTTTACATCACCTGGATGAAATCGTTCACGTCCTTCGCCAATGCGAGTTCGATCTTCAGGTTGGTGATGTCGTCCTGGCCGAAGGGACGTTCGCGTACGGGCGCGCCCATCTGATGCGCGGGGTGCGCGTCCTGCTGGCGCACGACGGCGGGATGATCGCTCGTATCGCGTGAACCGGGACCGCGCACGACGCCTTGCACCGTGGTCATGTGGCGGTTGCCCTTGATCTTCTCCATTTCGCCGGAATCGATCGTGAAGGTTTTCCCGTAGTAATACATCATGGCCGTGCTGCATGCGGGGCATGTCATCACGATCATGCGGGCTTCCGACTCCAGCATCAATTCGCTGGTTTCGTGGCAGTGCGGGCACTGGATTTGGATCGGTTTCATGAGTGTCCTCCCTGCGGGTAAGTGAGAGTCCCTTTCACAAGTCTATAACGGACCCCGGGTTATGTCAAGAAACTTTTGCCTTATGCGTTATGGGCTTGATTTTCAAGGGGTGAAACGACGTCGGCGCGTGCGCGTCGTTTCAATGTGGGACCATGCGCGCGACGTCGGCTGCGATCTCGAGGACGACGAAGGCCACGGCGTAATCCCCTTGGTGGGAAATCGAGAGGTGACAACGGGTTGTGAGTCGCGGTGCCCCGGGAGTCGAAGACGCGTGCGCCGCCCGCGTCGCCAGCGCTGCGGTTTTCTCCGCCACCGCGCCGCTGAAGCGCGCCTGCGGCGCGCCTTTTTCATCGGGCAGGATTTCGATATCGTGCCAGCGTGCGCTGTCACCGAGCCCGGTGCCGAGGGCCTTGAGAACGGCCTCCTTCGCGGCGAAGCGTCCCGCGATGCGTTCTGCGGCGGCGGTGTGGCGACGACAATATTCTTCTTCGGCGGGCGTCAGGATGCGGGTCACGGCTTCGGGCCGCAACTTTCTTATCCTTTCGATGTGCACGATGTCCGTGCCGACTCCCGCGATCATGCTCCCAAAGTTAGCGTATCTGTCCACACCCGAGGGGGCGGCCTGTCTGGCGCGCGTCATGGGTGACCTGCGCGACGACCTCTCGCTGGCGTCGACGCCGTGGATGCGGGAGCTGCCCGTCTGGCAACGCACGGCGCTGCTCGAGCAGCGGGCCTTGCGCCTGCGCGGGCTTCGCAAGCAGCCGCGCGCGGCGGACATGCTGTTCACGCCGCTCGGCCTGCAGCAGATGACCACGGATGAAATCGCCCGCTACAAGGCCGGCCGTCTGCCCGGGGGTGTGCGGACGATCGCCGACTTGTGCTGCGGCCCGGGGGGCGATTCGTTGCCGCTGCCGGAATCCGTCACGGTGTTCGGCGTCGACCGCGACGGCGAGGCGCTGCGCGCCTACCGCCACAACGTGGCGGTGCACCGTTCGTTCGCATCCGCGAACGCGGTGCTCGCCGACGTGACACGCTTCGAAGCGCGTGCGGGAACACTCGACGGCATCTTCCTCGATCCGGCGCGCCGCGCCCTCGCCGACACGCATCGCGACCGCGACTTCGACACGGAGCCGGAACCCGGCTGGGACGCGCTCACGGCCTTGACGCGCAAGTTCGGCAACGCCGTGCTCAAGCTCGGCCCCGGGACGCGTCTGCCGGAAGAACTCGCCGAAGAGGAATGTGAGTACATCGGGCTGCGCGACGAATGCCTCGAACTCAGCGTGCGCACCGGGACCTTCGGTCGTCGCGGCTGGGTGCGCGCCGTGGAGCTGCCGGCGGGCGCGGTGGTCGAGGCCACCGTGGCCGACCGCGAGGACAGCTTCGGCAACGTGCAGGAACCCGGAGCGTGGTTCTACGAACCGGTCAAAAGCGTGGTCCGCGCGCACCTGTTCGGCATCGTCGCCGCGCGCCACGGGCTGTGGCAGCTCGATGCGCGCACGGCCTACCTCGGCGGGGCCGAGGCCGTGGCCTCTCCGCTTCTCAAACGCTATCGCGTTCTGAAAATTCTTCCCGTCGATGAACGCGCCCTGCGCGCGGAACTCGCGGCCGACGACGTGGGTACGGTGGAGATCAAGAAGCGCGGGCTCGATATCGTTCCCGAAGCCTGGCGCAAGAAGTTGAAGCCCAAGGGGCCGAATGCGACGACGCTCGTGTTCACAAGGCTGCAAGGAAAGCCGGCGGTGATGAGGGTGGAGAGGGCGTAGGACATTGGGCATTGTTCAATGCTCAATGCTCAATGCTCAATGAACAACACACAATAATCCATGCTTCATGCTAGACCGATATCGGTTCTGCGTAGCATGAGAAGCTGTGTTGGACCCATTTCAATGAATTGCCGCTGAGCATTGTTCATTGCTCATTGAGCATTCTCCTTCGTCTTCCCATAAAACTCCACCAAATCCTCGATCTCGGGGCGGCAGGCGGCGCAGTGGCCGGTGACGCCCAGCTTGTCCTTCACGGCGTCCACGGTCATGCAGCCCCCGTCGATGGCCGCGATGAGGATGTCCTTCTCGATGTCGAAGCAACGGCAGACAAGGCTCACGAATGTTCCCTGATCATTGGCCGGTCAATGCGGCGCGCACGAGTTCACTGACGAGCTTGCCGTCGGCGCGGCCCGCGGTACGCGGACGTACCACGTTCATGACCGCACCCATGTCCTTCGCGCTGCTCGCGCCGGTTTCGGTCACGGCGGCCTTGACGATCGCCTCGATCTCTTCGCGCGTCATCTGCTGCGGCAGATAGGCCTCGTAGCGGGCGATCTTCACCTTTTCCTGTTCCACGATGTCGGCGCGTACCAGCCCCGACGGATTCTGGCCGTTGGCCTTGTCCAGCGTCTCGCGGAACTGCTTGATGCCCTTTTGCAGGATCGCGATGACTTCCTCATTGGACGGATCGCGCCGGTTGTTCACCTGAAACGTCTTGACCTCCGCCAGCAGCGTGCGCAACGACGTGACCTTGGCCTGGTTCTCCTCCTTGCGGGAGGGTTCACGGTCCTTCATGGTGGCGATCAGGTCGGCATTGATTTTTTCGAGCAACATGGGGTGTCCTGGTGTGGGATCGTGAGAATGCGTTGACGTCATGGGGGATTGCGGAGTATGGGAAAAACTAGTCACCGGCAAAGTAGCGACAAAAGGGGGGAACAAAAAAGCCTTCCCCGTGGGGAAGGCTTTCGGGAACCCGGGGTGAACCGGTTTAAAGGTCGAAGTAACCCTTGGACTCAAGCGTATCACGCAGAGCCTTGACTTCCGCTTCCGTAATGAAAGTGGTCGCTTCTTCAGGGCTGGGAACGAGATCGCACTCGGAAACCAGTTGACCATCCTCATTCTCACCAACCTCACAGTTCACAGAGGTTGAATCGTTCAGAACGGCCCGGAGATAAGAAGACACCGCAGCCAGATCCCGGTCGGGCCAGTCCGCCCCGATGGCGAACATGGCGTTGTTGTGCTCAATGCCGTTGACGACGATCGGATTCGTGTCAACAGGATTGGGCAACCCCAACAGCATGATGCGCACCGGACGCAGGCGTTCGGCGATCAGGTAGTCGGAATGAAGCAGCGGGGGGCCGGACTCTCCTTCGCCGTGATGTCCGTGACAGGCCGTGCAGCTCTGATCAAAAATCGCCTTGCCTTCAGCCAGAAACTGCTCTTCCGGGGTGGGCGTAGGAGGTTCGGTTGTGCCGCCTCCATCGTTGCAGCCAATGAGAGCAAAGACGGCCAAAGCTGCGAAGGCCGTGACGAGCGAAAACCGCGGTCGGAAAAGGGATTTGGTGGGTTGTGACATGTCTCTCTCCTTGGGAAACGACTGTGGAACTTGTATGCATATTTTAACAAAAAACGGGTGAAGTAACCAGCATTTGAATCAATAGTGACAGGACATTTGTAGAAGAAGCCTGTCGAATACAAAGCCTTGAAACTAGCGTGTTACACGGTTTTTTTTAGCAAAAAAAAGTCCCCCTTCGCGAAAGCGAAGGGGGACTTTTTGGTGTGCTTCCCGAGGGAAGCGCACTGAGGCTTAGTAGGTCTGGCCGAGTGAGATTCGACCATTGAACACGGCCCCGTCCACACCCTTGAAAGAGTAGAAGTAGAAGGGGTGAGGCATGTTCGAAGCCGTAGCCGTAGACCACGCTGCCGTCGACTTGTTGTAGGTCGAACGGAAGGTCACACGTCCACGCAGGTCGGAAACGACCAGTTCGCCGCTGGGAAGATCGGTGGCAGCCTTGAGGGTGAACCCTTGGTGGCGGACATCGAAGCTCAGGCGAACACGCTGCTGCTGACGGACCTGGGTCTTCACGGAGGTCGTGTAAGAAGCCGTGTCGTGGTAGGTCGGGCAGCTGGCCGGACGCGCAGAACCCGCAACACTGGTAACCTTCGAGGAACCGGCGGCCGTGAAGGCCCCACCCAGGTAGTTCATCGCGTTGTTGCTGTGGGGTGCGTTGGGTTCGACACGGAGTCCGTCCACGGATTCAATCACGGAACCCGAGGCCGGAATGCGGGACAGGGCTTCCAACGCCTGCAGGCGGACATGTGCATGCGCGTCGTTCACCGCGCACTGCTCACGAAGCGAGGCGTACGAGGCTTCGGTCGCGGGCATCACGAGCGGCACGTTACGACGCACGCTGACGGCAGGGTGGAGCAGCAGGTCCTTCAGCTTCGGATCCCAGCGGGTGGGATTCTGCTCGAACTGCTTCAGGCCATGGAGAGTCCACATGGCGTGCAGTACGGCACCATCGATACCGGCGGCATCGCTCTGACGGCTCTTGGTCAGGATGCTGTCCAGCAGGTCACCCATGGTGGCGGTGTAGCCGCGTTCGATGAGCAGGCGCTGGGCGTGCATGCGCCACAGGTAGTTGGTGTTGTGCAAGGTGGCCACCAACTGACGCTCGGTTGCATTTTCCAGGTTCAGCACCGGATCAAGCTCGCCATCGGCGGGGACAATACGGTAAAGGCGGATGCGGCTCTTGCCGCGCATGGGGTTGCGATAAGCGGCGTTGGTGGCGGGGCTGGCAGGGTTGTGCAGGAACAGGTAGTTGTACCAGTCGAGCACCCACAGGCCGCCCTCAGGACCGGTGCGTACCTTGAGCGGGGCGCTCCAGGCGTCGACCGAACCGAAAATGTTCGGCGTGTGGTTGGGGGGCGGGAGGCGGACCGAGCGCCAGCTGGCACCGTGCTCGACCAGACTGTCTTGGTTGCACATGCCGCTCATACCTTCACACGCGAAGCCAAAGCGGCTCCAGTACTTCTGCGGCAGCAGGCGCGCCGTATAGAAGTCGGCACCGCTGACGGCTGAAATTCCCGTGCTCACATAGCTGTTGGCACCGGCGGTGATGACGTTGGACTCCTGGTTGTTGCCTTCCCACATGTAACGGTCACGCGTCATGGAGAACAGACGGTCGCGACCGGCATTGCCCGTACCGCCATTGGCATCGCGGATGTCGAGGGCGGTGACACCGGGACGCACGTCGTGCTGGGCGTGGGTCGAGCCGGTGGCTCCCGACTTGAACAGCTGACCGTCTTCCATCATACCCAAGCCGTGAGCGTTGGCCACACCACCGCTGCGGACTTCGAAACGCGAGGTGTCGGAACCGATGGCCATGTGCTTGAAGCGGTAGCTGTTGCCGTTGCCACAGCTGCCGGAGCGGGAACCCGTGCCGGTGACGTTGACGTTGCTACCACCACAGCCGTTGTACCCGGTGTGACCGTAAATCCAGTTGTCGAGACCGCGGGTCAGGCTGTTGGGTTGGCCATGGGTATCGTAGTTCTGCGAGCTTGAACCCATGTTGTTCACCACGATCTGGGGGGTGCCCGTGGCCGCAGTGTCGGGGTTGGTGGCATCCTTCTGGATGTAGTAGACGTTGGGCGGAACACTGACGATCACGCCGTTTTTCACGATCTCAATGCTTGTAGGCAACGCGAGACCCGTATAGAACACCTTGTAGCGGTCGAGAGAGCCGTTACCGTCGGTGTCTTCAAGAATCACGATACGGCTTTGTCCTGCGAGTCGATCCGTGGGGAGACCGACGTTGTTGGAACTCGCGTTCCAACCAGGGAGGGTGGGCGTACCGTTTCCCGTAGTGTCATGAGTATAAGGGTAATCCCGCGAGTCGATGGCCCAAACACGGCCCTTTTCGTCGAAGGTGAAGTAGAGGAAGTACGCCAAAGAAGGCAAGCCGGCCACGGGCCCAGGAATGAGTTCAGTGGCAACTGTCTGGGCCTTAAGGCCGGGGGGGACCACGACGCAGTTGATCGCTGCCTGCGGGTCGAGCGGAACCTGGATCTGGCCGAGGTTGGTCATTTCCACGGGGGGACGCCTGACCTGATTGAAACCTGCGGACAGCATGTTGACGTTATGACCGTTGTACGTGTTGGTACGAGCCAACGTACCACACGGGCCGTTCTTTTCAAGCAGCGGCTGCTGGGCCGATGCCAAGCCCGTGAAGGCCAAAGCGGCCAGGGCGACTTTTGGGATGAACCTGTTCATGAGTTTCCTCTCCTGGGTGACAGTCTGCCGCGTCGTCCCGTTGCCGAGACCATGCGACTCCGTTCAGCGCTTTTTGCCGTTTTATGTGCAAATAGTACCGAACAATGATTTCCCTAATCTAAGGTCAAATCTGGTTTTTTGCCGCTGGTTTCTTGCTTTTTCGACCAGAACCGGATTTGACCGGGCCCTCCCCAAAGCTGGTAGAAATTGTAGGGGTTACGCCCAAAGACCTGAATGAAGCGCAATCAGAGCCAAGGAATGAGCTTTTTTGGCTCAGCGCCTACGAAGCAGACAAGGTCACGTAGTCAAATAGTTGTCAGATATGCGGGGTTGCCGGGGCCTGAAAGAGGAACAGGTGTTTTCCGGCCAGGAACGGTGCTTTCCAGCCGGGAACGGCAAACCCGAAAACGGGAGGAGGGAGGACAGGAAGAAAGGGCGGGGGTGAACCGCCAGGAAGCCTGGCGGGGGAAGGGCGGAACGGGAGTGGTTCGTGTCGGACTCCCGTTCCGGGCGTTAGGCGGCGAGGGTGATGCGCGCGAAAGCACGCTTGCCCGTGCGCAGCACGTGCTCGCCGGTCACCGTCACGTTGGCCTTCACGTCACGCACCTTCTCGCCGTCCCACGAGACACCGCTGTTCTCGATCAGGCGACGCGCTTCTCCGTTGCTCTTGGCCAGACCCACTTGCACGATCAGTGCGGCGAGGTAATGTTCGCCTGCCGCCACCGTGTGCAACGGCATGTCCTCGGGCAGAATGTCGCCCGCGTGAATCTTCTTCTCGGTTTGCGCCGCGGCTTCCGCCGCATCCTTGCCATGATATTGTGCCACGATGTTGGTCGCCAATTCTTCTTTAAGTGTGTTCGGATGGAGTTTTTCCGGGGAATCCCCGGACCCCGTCCCTTCGACCAAACCCGCCGCCACCAGTTTATCCTGCACTGCTTGTTTCGGCACGTCGGTCAAAAGTTCGAAGTAGCTCGCGACCAATGAATCCGGCAGCGCGAACAGCTTGTGGTACATGTCCTGCGCGGATCCATCAATGCCGATGTAGTTGCCCAGGCTCTTGCTCATCTTCTCATGGCCGTCGGTGCCGAGCAGAATGGGCAGAAACATGCCGACCTGCGGCTCCTTGCCCATCGCGCGTTGCAGCTCGCGGCCGCGCAGCACGTTGAACTTCTGGTCCGTACCGCCCAGCTCCACATCGGCGTCGATCTCCACCGAGTCGTGACCTTGCATCAGCGGGTAGAGGAACTCGTGCAGCGAGATGGGCTGGCCGCCCTCGTAGCGGTTCTTGAAGTCTTCGCGCTCAAGCATCTGGGCCACGGTGATCTGCCCCATGAGCTTGATCACGTCGAGGAAGGGCATCTTGCCGAACCACTCGCCGTTGTAGCGCACCACGGTGCGGGCGGGGTCCACGATCTTGAAAAACTGCTGCTTGTAGCTTTCCGCATTCGCCATCACCTGGGCATGGTCGAGCGGCGGGCGCGTCTTGTTGCGGCCGGAAGGGTCGCCCACGGTGGCGGTGTAATCGCCCACGATCAGAATCACGCGATGGCCGAGATCCTGGAACTGGCGCAATTTGCGCATGACCACCGTGTGGCCGAGGTGGATGTCGGGGGTGGTGGGGTCGACGCCCAGTTTGATGTTCAGGGGCTTGCCCTTGGCCAGCTTGGCCTTGAGCTCGCCTTCGCTGATGGTCTCCACCACGCCGCGCGTGAGGATTTCCCAATGTTTCGGATCGATGTTCGGTTCGGCGGACATGGGAGGAAAGTTACTTCCGTGGGGGCCGGAGTTGAAGTTGGTGGTTGGGGCGACCGCTGTGGACTGCATTTGAAGTGGGTAGTTGGTGCGACCTGTAGACCCTACGTGAGGTTGGTGGTTGGTGCGATCCCTGTTGACCTCGCGTGGCGTTGGTGGTTGGTGATTGTGGCCTCCGGAAGGTTTGGGGGCCAGGGTTGAAAAGGGGGCCAGGAGGCTCTCATCCCCCGCCTTTGCGGGGGCAGGCTCCCCGTCCCTTTACCAGTCGCCTCAACGCGCTCTCACAACTCCGGTTGCGCCTTCGCTGATCAGGGGAGAGAAAGATGCCCTCAGCGGGTTTCGTGAAAATATCCCTTCGGCCGTCACACCATTCCGGAGTATGGCCTGCGGGGCATCGTACCATTACAAAGTATGGCCTTCAGGGCATCGTACCATTCCGAAGTATGGCCTTCAGGGCATCGTACCATTCCGAAGTATGGCCTGCCGGGCATCGTACCATTCCGAAGTACGGCCTTCCAGGTATCGTACCATTACAAAGAAGACCCCACAACGGGTACAACTACCAACCTCATATAAGGCCCCAAGGGTCGCACCAACACCGAAGAATCGTCCCCGAAGAGGTAGTTTTCCCCCCCATGGACGCTTACTTCTGGGCCAAGGCCCTGCATCTCGTTTCCGTCGTCAGCTGGTTCGCCGGCTTGTTCTACATCGGCCGCCTGTTCATCTACCATGCGGAGGCCCTGCAAAAGCCCGAGCCGGAACGCGGGATCCTCACCGCGCAGTTTTCACTGATGGAACGCCGCCTGTGGCGGGCGATCATGGTACCTGCGGCCATTGCGACGCTCGGGACGGGCACCTGGTTGCTGTATCTCTCCGAAGCCTGGCGTCTGCCGTGGTTTCACCTGAAGGCGACCTTGCTGGTGATTCTTTACGGGTATCACGATGCGTGTGGTCGCATGCGCCTCAAGCTCGACAGAGGGCAAGCCCGCCCGATCCGGTTCTATCGCTTCTGGAACGAAGCCGCCACCGTGCTGTTGTTCGTGATCGTCTTCACCGCGGTGTCGAAACGCATTGCCGGTGCGGGCTACGGCCTGCTGGCTGTCGCAGCCCTGACTGTCGTCGGGATGGCTGTGTTCTTGGCGACGCGGGGGAAAAGCGGAAAGCGGAAAGGGGGAAGCGGAAACTAAAGCCCGGG
This sequence comes from uncultured Bifidobacterium sp., assembly GCA_964555105.1. Lineage (GTDB taxonomy): Bacteria > Fibrobacterota > Fibrobacteria > UBA11236 > UBA11236 > UBA11236. Next base: position 9,567 of record CAZKRC010000047.1, read on the forward strand.
GATCCCCGTGTTCGCATTCGGGATTCTCCAGTCTGGCCTGTTCATGCCCTTTTCATGTCCGGGGGATTTGGTGGGGAAACAAAAAAGCCGCCCGCCAAAGGCGGACGGCTTTTTTGGGTTTTCCGGGTCGAGAGTGACTCGGTCTACTTCTTCTTGGCGGGAGCCTTGGCGGCCGGCTCCTTGGTGCTGCCGCTGAGCGACACCACGTAGGCCAGCACGTTGTCGATCTGCTGACGCTTGAGCGCGCCCTTCCAGGCGGGCATCAGGGCGGAGAAGCCGCTGTTCGCGCCACCATCGGCGATCACCTTGCGGAGGTCTTCCCACGAACGGGTCTTGATGTACTTGGCATCGGACAGGTCGCGGGGCGCGGGCTTGAGGGCCGCAGCGGCGGCGCCGTCGCCCTTGCCGGTGGCGCCGTGGCAGCTGGCGCAGTTCATGTCATAGATCTTCTTGCCTTCGGCCAGGTCGAACTTCTTTTTGCCGTCCTGGGCGAAACCGGCGGTGAGACCGAGGGCGAGAACGGTAAGGCTGAGTTTCTTGAGCATGGTGGTGGTCCTTTGATGGTGGCTCTTGGTCAGAGGAAGCCTAGGAATAAATTACGAGGTTGGGGAGAAAAAGACCTGCCGCGAATTGCGGCAGGTCGGGTCCGCATCGTCTAGAAGAAAACGTGCGCGCGGCCGATCAGGCTGTTCTGGTTGCCGACATCACTGTCAGGAACAAAGCTGTTGATCCGGTAGTACAGGCCGACCTGCAGGAACTGAATCGGAAAGAGCTCGGCACCGAAGGTGATGCGCTGTTGGCCGTCGCGACGGTTCGCGATCTTGGTGTTGCGGTCGTAGTACTCGTACGTACCCTTCAGGTTGGTGCCCTGCAAGGGAACGAAGTTGAGCTCGTAGAACTGGGCGACGCCGGTGATGGTGGAGTCACCCGAGGCCTTCTCTACGAAGGCCAGTTCCGACATGAGCGTAAAGCGACCATAGCTGGCGCCTGCGAAGGGACCATAAGCGGTATATTCGGCTCCTTCGGTATTCGCTGCGTAGGAACCGCCCACGCGGAAATGTCGGAACGTCACGGAGCCGATCGAGGAGAAGCGCGAATTGGTCAGGTTGCCGACGACCGAGAAAGGGCCCGGTTCGAAACCGATTTCACCCGCGAGGTCATAGGTTCCGTAGCCATAGCCGGTTGAGGAGCGAATGAAAGCCTGATCATCCATGATGCGGAGCCCGTAAGGCAGCAAGGTACGACCGACCTTGATGTAGCTGTTGCCCGGCAGGTTGCGGGCCATCATCCACATCTCGCGGTTGTTGGAAGTACTCGTCAATCCCATGGACTGATCGACATAGAATGAGAGGAAGTTCTTGACCAACTCAACATTCAGATAAACACTGGCTTCGGAAATGCTGTGCTGGTTGTCGGCAGCGAGGGCACCCGACTCTTGATTCATGAACTGCTCGGTGCGGAAGTTCGCGCCGATGGTCACGGACTCATTCAATTTGGGATCGAATGAGGTCAGACCATTCTCACGGCTGTTCGTGATCAGGGATTGGGTTTGCGACATCACCAGCTTGTACTGGGTATAAGCCGTCCCGTATTCGGTGCGACCTGCGCCGCCAGTCTGGTTCAAGTGGCACTGGCTGCACTTGAAACCCGTACGCACGGCCATATATGGCTCGGCGAACGCGGATACCGCAAGCAGTGCGATGAGTGCGGAGCCCAAGGAAAATTTCATGTTGCGCTACCCTTTAAGAGAAGTTTTGCCATTACCGTGTTTAGGGAGTAGTGGTGGACGTGGTGTCGTAAATCGGAGCGCCGGCGGTGATCCAGTTCCGGATGCGGGCGATTGCTTTGTCGGAAAGAGGACTTCCGGACGGCGGCATCCTGATGGACGATGTCGCCGTAAGACGTTCAAGAATATGGCTGCTTTCAACATCGTCGGGGTTGATGCGAAGCTTGCCTTGCCCGGCAACCGTTGTGGCCGCGCGCGGAACCGTGTCACCGTTCCCATCGATTTCAAAGAAAGACTCAAACGCCTTCTCGAAGCTGCTGACGTTCAGCCCCGCCGCTGCACCAGCACCATGGCAATTCGTACATGATGAGGACTCTAGCAGATTTTGAATGCTCCCCAGAGTTTCAAAAGCGACCTCGGGATTACCGATCTCGTCCAACCCCTCGCCATCACCAACCGGCAGCAAACATGCCGACAAGGCGAGTACCGCCGCGCCAGCGGCCATACCCCCCAAAAACTTGTTCATGCGAATGTTCATGATTCTCCCCGTCCTTTACTTCGTCACTTCGGTGTCTTCGGTCAGCCAGCCCAGGATGCCGGGCTTCTTCTGCAACGACCGGATGTAATGCACGAGCGCCCACTTGCGCTGCTGCGTCAGGGCTTCCTGATCCTCGTCGTCCAGGGCCCGCACGGCCGCGCCCGTGGGCTGCGCCGCGAGGTAGTTCTTGAGGGCCTGCACTTCCTCCTTGGAGTAGGAGGCGGCGAGCGCCTCTTCGCTGATCGAACGGTCGCTGCCGTAGCCGAAAGCGCCACCGAAGGCCGACATGGGAGTGCCGTTGATGCCGGTGTGGAGGGTGCGGTAGATGTTGGCCGCGTCCGCGCCGCTGCGGTACTGCGAGCGGGTGAGGTTCATCGGCTTGATGGGGTTGCCCCAGACGTCGTTCAGGCCCTGGCCCGCGCTGCCGTTGCCCTTGCCCTGGGGGCCGTGGCAGGTGTAGCAGTCGAGCGCCATGTAAACGTGCTTGCCTTCGGCGACGAACTCGGCCGTCGCGGCCGGAGCTTCGGGGATTTCCACGACCTCGGCTTCGTAGCCGTCGGCTTCGGCTTCCGCGAAATCGGGCGAGAACTTCTTGATGTAGGCCACCACGTCGGCCTGCTCCTGGGCGGTCAGCACGTTGCGGAACGCCGGCATCTGGGTGCCGGGAATGCCGCGGTCCACGACCTTGAGCAAGTCGGCGTCGGTGGGAAGTTCGCCCAGCTCGGTGCTGCGGAACTTGTACAGGCCGGTGGTGAAATCACGCGGCTTGGGATGCGGGATGGCCGCTGCGCCCTGGCCCTGACCGTTGCCGGTTTCGCCGTGGCAGGCGGCGCACGCCTTTTGGTACACGGCGTGGCCGCGCAGCGCGGAGGCTGCGAAAGGCGCCGTTTTTTCTTCGGCATGGGCGGAGGTCGCCACGCCCGTGAGACAGACGGCCGCGCCGAGCAGCGCGGGAACGATCAGGTGAATCGGTTTCTGCATGTGTGGGAAATCCTTGCGGGTGCTTGCAAAAGACAGACAGTGGGCCAAATATAGGGCTGAGGGCCGAAAAAAGCACGAGAAAAACGAGCGCGGGGGGATTTTTCCGGAAAAGGGTGGGGAAACGCGCGCGGTCTTTCGCATCGGGTCGAAAGCGCGGGCGGAATTCCGGACCTCTGGATATGTTGTGGGGGCGAGGACGCCGGCGCGGCATCCAAAGACAGGGCCGGAAAGTCAAGGCGAACCCGAAGGTAAATCGGAATCAAAAAGGATCTGTCCATGAAAAGGGATCCGCCGAAAGGATCTACGGGAGGCACATGAAAGCGGGAAATCGGGTCAAAAAAGCGGGCGACGGAAAAACAGGCAAAAACATCTATTGATATTTTTATCCATTGAAATAGATTAAAGGCGATGGAAACGAGCGGGCAGGTGCTCCCGTGGTTGGGAGTCTTCGCGTTCCCCGTTGCGGCGGGCATACTGAGCGGAGTTTCTCATTGCGCGGCCATGTGCGGCCCCATACACATCTTTCTCGCCCGCAACGCCGGCGGGACCAACATATGGCAGTATCATCTCGGACGAGTCTTCACGTACGGCGTGTTGGGAACCCTGGCGGGTCTCTTGGCATGGTCCACGCCCCTGCCGGGCATGGCCTGGGCCTGGGTGGCGCTGTACGCCCTGATGGGGCTCAAGCTCGTCGGCGTTCCGCTGTGGCCGGCGGCCTGGGGCGCCCGCTACGGGAACTGGGTGCTCGCCAGGCTGCGTCCGCTGGGGCGCAACGATGCCGGGGGACGACGCCCCTGGCGTCTCGTGTTGCTGGGGCTGGCCGCCGGCTTTCTGCCCTGCGCCACCACGCAGGCCGGGCTGGCGTGGGCCGTGGGAACCGCGCATCCGGTCACGGGCGGGGTGGGCATGCTGCTTCTCGGTGCGGGAACGCTGCCGCTCTTCCTGGTGTGGCCCGGCCAGTGGATCGCCCGCCGCCTGCCCGCTTTCATGAAGCGGGGAAACTGGTTTCACGTGGCCCTGGGGCTTGGCCTGCTGGTACTCGCCGCCTGGAAAATCCATGCGCTTTTGTTCGCGTCGACACCTTCTTGTCACTGAATACTCTCTCGCATTCTCCTTAAACCCTGAGGTTCTCCCATGACCCAACCCTCCAACAATCCACCCAAAAGCGCTTTGCGGGAATACCTCGTTCTGGCGATCCTGATCCTGATCGGCACGCCGATCGCGGTCTGGTGGGGTTACAAGGACGGCAAGGACCTGGCCGTGCGCGCTTATGGCGATGAGATCGCGGAGTACGATGAGGATGAAGACGAGGATTATTACGACGAGGACGAGGAGGACGGGGAAGAGGCGGCCGGCGTGTCCGGAATGCCGGACGTGACGCCCGAGGCGATCGCGCGCGGCGCGGCGGTTTACCAGATGCATTGCGTGGCTTGCCACGGCGCCGATGCCGACGGCAAGGGTCCCGCCGCCGTGGCGTTCACGCCCGGGCCCCGCGACTTCACCGATCCGTCGGAAAAATGGACCATCGGGCGTGAACCCGAACAGATCCACCAGGCGGTTTCGAAGGGCGTGCCCGGCACGGGCATGGCCGGCTTCGCCGCGGCGATGAGCGCCGCCGAGCTGTGGGATCTCGTCCATTACCTCGGGAGCCTGCCGGGCGTCGCGGACGCGCGCTAGGAGCCGTCATGGAAGTCCTGCTCGTATTGATCCTCATTTCGATCGCGCTGGCGGCGGGCTCGGTGGCCGCCTGTCTGGCGGCGATCCGGAGCGGTCAGTACGACGACCTGGAGAGCCCGCGCTGGCGGATGCTGTTTGATGACCGCCGCCTGCGCGGCGATGGCGACGACCGCCGCCTGCGCGGCGATGGCGACGACCGCCGCCTGCGCGGCGATGGCAATGACCGCCGCACCCCCGGCGGTGGCGACGGGGCCGGAAAGGCCGCCCCTTCGCCGTCACCGGATGGCGCGGGGTACGAAAACTTGTTGAAGCGTGATGTACACACGAGCGCGCAAGCGCAGAGGAGCAACCCCTTATGATCACCGTAAGGTATGACGAAAAAATCGTGAAATCATTCCTGATCGCGA
>CAZKRC010000048.1:0-14657 GCA_964555105.1 uncultured Bifidobacterium sp.
CCGATGTTGGTCTTGCCCTTGGTGCGCGGGCCCAGCGACGCCGGATCCGGCAGCAGCGCCTTGAGGAACTGCAGCGGCACGATTTCGCGCCCCTCGAACATGATGGGCTTGATCGACGTCATGCCCACGTTCTCCAGCACGCGCAGGTGCGTCAGGTACTTCTCCGAGAACGTCATCCAGAAGCGGATCTTCTTGAGTCCCTTGAGGTTTTTCGACAGCGATTCCAGCTCCTCATGATACATGAGGTACATCTCCTTGGCCCCGATCTCCGGGAAGTCCCACGTCTTGTGGACCGAGAGCGGCTCGGTCTCCTTCCACTCGCCGTTTTCCCAGTAGCGACCGTTCGCCGTGATCTCGCGGATGTTGATCTCGGGATTGAAGTTGGTGGCGAAATGGTACCCGTGATCACCGGCGTTGGCATCCATGATGTCCACGGTGTGGATCTCGTCGAAGCGGTGCTTCTGCGCGTGCGCGCAAAACACGTTGGTCACGCCGGGGTCGAAGCCCGAACCCAGCAACGCCATCAGGCCCTTCTCCTTGAAGCGGTCCTGGTACGCCCACTGCCACTTGTACTCGAACTTCGCCGTGTCGGGCGGCTCGTAGTTGGCCGTGTCGAGATAATCGACACCCGTCTCCAGGCAGGCATCCATGATCGAAAGATCCTGATACGGCAGCGCGATGTTCATCACCAGCTTCGGCTGCACCTTGCGGATCAGCTCGGCCAGTTCGCGTGTGTTGTCGGCATCGACCTGGGCCGTTTCCAGCGGGTAATCACGACGCTTGGCGATCTGCGCCGCGATGGCATCGCATTTCGACTTGGTCCGGCTGGCGAGCACCGCCGAGGAAAACACTTCGGGAACCTGGCTCACCTTGTGCGCCACGACCTGGCCCACGCCGCCCGCTCCGATAATCAACACTTTGCTCATGCGTATTTCCTGAAACTGAGGGACGGGTCAAAGGTAGCTTTCGCCGGGATTTTGGGGGGAGAGCACCAGTCGGCCTCCGGGTGACCCGGCCTCCCGCATGCGGGGGTGACCGCGCACGGCGCAAGGCGCGTCGGGCGCAAGGCCCGCCGGTCCGCGCGCGGGACGGCCCCACGCGAAAACGATCCCGCATGCGTATGCAGGATCGCTTCGTCTCCTCCGGTTCCCGGCAGGCGGGCAGGCGTCGCGCCCGCCCGCCCGGCGACTGGTCGTCAGTCGTCGGAATGGCCGGGGCGCACGCTCAGGTACGCCACCACGTCCGCAACGGCCTCGGCCTTCGCCTCATCATCCATCGCCATCAGCACCGCGAGGATGGCCGCATGCGCCTGAAGGTGGATGGCGATGTACGCCTCGCCCCTCTCACGGTCGCCCGTTGCGGCCTCCACCTGCACGCCCAGCACCCCGGACAGCGAATCCAGGGCTGCCGCGACCGACTGAAGCGCCGTCGCCAGCGAAGTGAACGCGCTGTCAAAGGATTCCCGCGCTTCCGTGCGATAGTGCACGAACGCACTGTCGCAGGCTTCACGGGAAGCCGCCGCTTCGATTTCGGCCCGGAAGCGCGCACCGGCTTCCGCAAGGTGGTTCACCTGCGCTTCGGTCGCCTGCGCCGCACGGAAGTGGGCCTGCAAGGCGAGGTCGGACGCGATGGCCAACGCGCGCGCGCTGCTGCGGGCGAAGGCCGCGCGCGCGGAATCGGACAGCGTATCCGTCGCGCGCACGGTGGCATGATACGCGGCTTCGGACGCGCGGGCATACATCGCCGCCTTCACTTCGGCCTCCAGATGCGCCTCCGCCACCGCGCGCAGGAACATTTCGCGCGCCTCCCGGATTTTCGCCGTGTCGCGCTTGGCCTCATGCAGGCGCGCGCGCAGCACGGCTTCGGCCTCCTCCCCCTTGCGGGCGGCCTCCTCCACGCGTGCGGCCGCCGCCGCCATCGCCCCGGCGCGCGCCTGTGACACGGCCCGCGCGACGTGCGCCAGATGCGTCACCAGTCGCGCCCGCCCCGCCGAATCGGCCTCGCGGTAATCGGCGTGAAGCGCGGCCGCCACGTCGGCATCCACCGTCGCGCTGACCTCGTGTGTATGCACCGAACGGTCCGGCACGCTCTTTTGCAGCTCCAGCCACACCTCCGCCTCGATCGTGCTTTCGAGATTCAAGGGACGTGACCAATGCGATGCGCCCTCGCGCAGCTCGTCCTTGAGGCGCGCTTTCCACTCCTTGCCCTCGTGCACGGCACGGATGATCAGCATCCGCGCCCCTTCAAGATCCGTGTTCACGACGAACGCCCCTTGCGCATCGGTCTCCCCTTGCGCCACCACCGGCCCGAGCGCCCCATCGACACCCACCTCATGCACGGTCACGATCGCGCCTTCGATCTCCGCCGCCGGTTTCGCGGATGCCCCGGCGGATGCGGCATCGCCCTGCACCACGCCCGCGATCGCGGCCCCTTCGCCATCGTCATCGTTGCCGGTTGAGAAACACCCTGTCGCCAGCAGGATACACCCTGCCATCAGGCCGCCCAACGCGTATCGGGCATATCGGGCGTGTCGGGCATATCGCGCGTGTCGCACGTGTCGCGGTCGCGTGGTGATTTCGGTTTCCCTCATGATGATCCTCCCTTGATTCGTTGCGCCGGACTCTCCGGCACTCATCAGGAAACTATCAGGATCATCCCGCGTGGAAACGGATTTTTATTTTTGTTATTACAAAAGAGGCGCGCAACGCCGCCTAAAAATCCCATTTATTCGCCACAAAAATGATCATCAACGCAGCCCCCGTTTCCATTTGTTTCAATAAACATGGTTACGGCAAGCCAGGCGGCGGAGAGTCGGATTACGCCACGTCGGGCGGCGTCACGCCGAGGCCGGGGAGCGCGATCAGTTTTTACGCCGCGAGCGCGGCACATACGCGACCGTAAGCTGCTGAATGCGGCGCAGACCTCCCCGATCCTCCTCCACCCGCCGGAAAACCTCCTCGCGAAAACGTTCGATGCGCTCCAGCAGTTCGGCATGCAGCTCGTCGCTGATGTTCACGATCATGGTCGTCACGTGGCGCTGCTCCCGGGGTACGCGATGCAGCGACTCCCGCGCCCACTGCAGCCACTCCCCGTTGAGCGCACCACTCATCCCCGCCAGCGAAGGGGGCGGCTCCACGATGGATCGCGTGGTGCGGTAACGACCGTCAACCCCCTGCTCCACCAGACCCCACTCGCAAAGATCCCGCACCACCGCCTTCACGACTGCAACGGGCAAGGGCGGATCCAGAAACGTCGCCAGATTCTCGTAGTCGCCGCGGAAGTCGAGCACCTCGATGGCTCCCCGGACCAACGCATAGCGCACATCCTGATAATATTTGCTCAGGGCCGGGTTGAGGCGCGTGAACTTGCTGCGATTGCGACGCGATACGATTTGCTTGTGGAAGGCGTCGCGTTTTTCCACGCCCCGCGCCTGACCGTAATTCGTGAGAAGCTTCAGGAACTCCACCTCGTGGGGCTTCAGGCCGAACACCGCCGCCATCTTGTCGATCGCATTGGCACTGAGCGGCTTGAACCCTTTGATCACGTCGTTGAGGTAACCCGGATTGGCGAACCCCGCGTCACGCGCGAACTGCCTTTGGGAATACCGTCCGTGCGCCTCGATCTCCATGCGGGCCTTGGCTTCGAAACTGTCCTTGAGAAACGTGCGAAAGTCATCGTATTGGTAAATATCAGGTGACATTGGCGGACCCCCCTCGCGATCGGACTCTTTGACACTATAGCCAAAACCGGGTAATTCCGACCGAAGAATATTACACCTGAATTTTCAGCGGGTTATTTTACCCCAATTCTAGCGGCTCCGAAACACTGCCGGGAGCTCCAATCGCCATTTTCAGCCTCCTGCGGGATATTACGCCCAGGCGTGGCGATCCCGCGTTCCGAACCCGAAAAACCGATTACGGGATACTCGCCAACCCCCGGTGACATTGCCAAAGCGGTGGAGCGAAGCCTATGCGGATTCCTATGTTCCTTGTATGACCGACTCTTGCGCCCGCCTCGCCGAAAAGGAATGCGTCCCCTGCAAAGGCGGCGTACCGCCCCTCAAGGGCGAAGCCCTCAAACGATTGCATGTGGATCTCGGCCGGGGCTGGGACGTGGTGGGCGAACACCATCTCGAAAAAACATTCGACTTCCCCGATTTCGTCACCGCGCTCCATTTCACCAACCAGGTGGGTGAGCTGGCCGAAGGCCAGGGGCACCACCCGGATATCCATCTGGCCTGGGGTAAAGTCCGGGTGGTGATCTGGACGCACAAGATCGACGGCCTGACGGAAAGCGACTTCGTGCTCGCGGCCAAGGTGGAACGAATCCTTCACCATTGACGGGATCGCGCCCGCTCAGGAACGATGACCCGGCCGCATGACTCCATGACGCACGCATGAACGCCCTCACATAAACAAGGCCGGCAGTGCATGCACCGCCGGCCTTGTTTATTGCTGTCCGCTGTAAGCTGTGAGCTGTTCGCTGTAAGCTGTCCGCTCTCGCTTACAGATCCACCCAGCTCGCCCCCTTCTTGGCCGACTCAACCGTCTTCACCACGAAGCGGACGCCGCGGAGGCCGTCGTGCACGCCGGGGTATCCGCCCTGCAGCGACTGGCCCGACTTGGCGCGGCGTACATCGGCGATGGCGGCGCGGTAGATGTTCGCGAACGCCTCGAGGTAGCCCTCGGGGTGACCTGACGGAATACGGCGCGCCGCGTCGGCCTCGGGCCCCATGTAGCCCAGCCCCGTGCGCATGATCTCCCACGGCTTGCCTGCGGGCTTGAAGATCAACGTGTTCGGTTCCTGCTGGTGCCACTCAAGCCCGCCCTTGCTGCCGTAAACGCGAATGTTGAGGTTGTTCTCTTCACCGCAGGCGATCTGCGAGCAGATCAGCGTTCCCTTGCCGCCGTTCTCAAGGCGCAGCAGAATGTTCGCGTCGTCCTCAAGCGTGCGGCCCGGCACGAAGGAGGTGAAGTCGGCGCACAGCGACTTGATCTTCACATCCGTGATGTATTCCAGCAGATTCTCGGCGTGCGTGCCGATATCGCCGACGCAGTTCGAAATGCCGGACTTGGCCGGATCGGTGCGCCAGGCCGCCTGCTTCTGTCCCGATTGTTCGATCGGGTCCATCAGCCAGTCCTGGGTGTACTCGACCATCACCTTGCGGATGTCGCCCAGCAATCCCTGCTTGACCATCGCGCGCGCCTGGCGCACCACGGGATAGCCGGTGTAATTGTGGGTCAGCGCGAAGACGAGCTTCTTCGATTCCACGAGCTTGACGAGCTCTTCGGCTTCCTCCAGCGTGAAGGTCATCGGCTTGTCGCACACCACGTGGATGCCGGCTTCGAGGAAGGCCTTGGCCACGGGGAAGTGCATGTGGTTGGGCACACAGATCATGGCGAAGTCGATACCGTCGGGGCGGGCCGCTTCGGCCTTCGCCATCTCGGCGAAGCTGCCGTAGGAGCGGTCGAGGAACCACGCGTCGGCACTGCGCTTGGCCTTCACGGGATCGGAGGACATGACACCCGCCACGACCTGGGCCTGACCATCGAGTTCGGCGGCGATGCGATGCACGCTGCCGATGAAGGCGCCTTCGCCGCCGCCGACGATGCCGGCCAGCAGGCGACGCTTGTTCGCGTCAGGGAGATTGGTACCGTGAATCATTTGGTTTGCCTCGTTGATCGGATGATGTAGGGGCGATTCATGAACCGCCCCTACGGAAACGTTTCTTCCCGATCACGATCAACGTGAACCGGGTGCGGGCGCATTTTCATGCGCCCTTGTTTACGAACGATACGCCTCGCGGCCCACGCCCTGCACCGGGATGCCTTGCGCGGCCAGCACTTCGTGCTGGAGCGCATACATCGCGGCGGCGGCCTCGTCGATCGCACGGGTGAACGCCAGCGAACCCTTCAGGATCGGAGCCAGCTTGTCCTTTTCCTGAATGCGGGCACGCGGATATTCATGCTCGACGATCAGGAAGGTTTCCGCGGGATCGATGGCCAGCAGTTCGCGCGCGGCGAGCTGGTGGTCGAGCCAGTCCACGCTGCGATTCTGCAGGTAGGCCAGCGGATCGTGCTTGGCGGTGCCGGGCAGCTCGTGCTCGGCCAACGCGACTTGCTTCTTCCAGGCGTTGGCGTGGTCCGCCGGGCTGTTCGACGGCTTGCCGTCGATCCAGTCGCCGCGTTCCATGGTCTGGCCGCCGTAGCCCCAGGCCGAAATGCCTTTCGCATCCGCCACCTGGCCCTTCACGTGGAAACCGGAGATCAGGAAGTTGTAGCCCGTGTCCTTCAGGTACTGGAAGAGCGAACGGGTGTCCTGCCCCATCAGGATGGCATGGGACGGATCGTAGTGGATGCGGAATTGGTCGCCCACGCCGTGCTTCTCGCAAATGCGGTGCAGCGCGATCCACGGGCCCGGCGCGTACGCGATGTTGTTGTGCCACTTGTCGGTGATGTTCCAGCCCGGCATGGGGCACTGCTCGACACGGTAGGTCAGACCGCGGGCCTTGGCCTCCTTGAGCATGGGTACGAACACTTCCTCGAACATCTGCAGATTCTGGTCCATGTCGAGTTCGTAGTTGCGGCCCACGAAGCCGCACACGGCATCGACCCCCAGGAGGGCGGCGGTGTCGAACACCCGCAGCATGAAGTCGATCTTCTTCTGGCGGATCGCCTTGTCGGGGTGCAGGAAGTTGTCGAAATACGCGATGTCGGACAGGCCCACGCCGGTGGATTTCATGGCCGACAGAACACGCGAGGCCCGCTCCTTGGTGAAGGGCTGGCGCAGGTCGAGGTGGTTGGCCACCGGATCCAGCATCGCCTCGGCGGGGACGTCCGATTCCGACGGATGCAGCGCCGCAGACAGCTGAATGTAGGGAGCGTTAATGTCTTTCGAAAACTGCAGCCATTCTTCAATCGCCAGGTCAGGATCGGCATCGCGCTTTTCGCGGGGCGTCAATTCCTGCAACGCGGCCGTCAAAATGCTGAGTTTCATGGGCTTGGGTTCAAACGCCTTCACGGCCATGGCGGCTCCTTCTCCACTGGTTGTTCAGATGAACGTGTTTTGCCTGACAGAGGCTGACGTCCCGGATGACCCGCACATGAGGCGGAATCACGAAAGCCGGGCCGCATAGTATAGAATCCACACACTCAATCGGGCAAAGGGAACTTGTAAGATGCGGCGGCTTTCACCCAAAATAACACCAGAGAATCGTGCGACAGCTGATGAAACCCCAAAACCAGCGGGTCCGCACGTGAAACCCGGACCCGGAAGCCGCCAGCCACGCCCGCCACGCCGGCCCTGCGGCGGGGCGTTCCCCCCCAAAAAATCAGTACGCGTTCAAAAAAGCATGCAGGGCATCCAGCTCCTCGGGCGTGTGGGGAAGACGCTGCATGATGTTCGTGGTGCGCTTGGGCGTGTAGCCATCGGGATAACGACGATGATTGAGGCGTACGTCGAGCAATTCACGGCTGGAGCCCGCGAGTGCCGGACCCAACGCGCCGTCCACCGCGGGATTCCCGGGGTTGTGGCACGAGGCGCAGCGCAGCGTGTACAGGCGACGTCCCTTGTCGGCCAGGGCCTGCGCGGGATCCGCAGGGGTGTCGTCCTGCTTGCAACCCGCCAACAACAGGCCCGATGACAAAAGGGTGCAGAAAACAAAGGCCGCCCCGATAATCGGAGCGACCTTTCCCTGAAAACGGCTTGGTGCGGTTTTCATGCGTGCGGATCTCAGAGCAGGACTTCGAGCAGGACGTACAGCACCACGGTGAGCAGAATGCCCATGTGGATCACGCCGCCGACCTTCTCGATGGGACGCGTGGTGGGACCGTTGGTCGCCTTCAAGGCGTTGATTTCGAGCAACGCGAGGATGGCGATGAGGATCACGTACCAGGTGGTGAGACCGGCCGCGTCGACAGGGATGGGAAGGTGGCTTGCCGCGCCCATGAGGAACAGTAGCGGGATCGACAGCAGCGTGTTGGTGCGCGAGGCGAGGAAGGCGCGGCGCGCCACGGCCGGGGCGTTCTCGACGGCAGGGCCGCCCTGGGCCGCCGCGATCATGCGCTTCTGGCGGGGCCAGATGACGAACCACACGTTGAACCACATCAGGGTGCCCATGATCGCGCCGGTCATGATGGTAACGCCCCACGAGGTCGCGAACAGTTCGGCACCGCCGGGGACGCTCATGCGCATGCCGATGATGGCCCAGCCGGTGATCACGGTCAACATCGCGCCCCAACGGAAATACCACAGGGTGCGCGGCGCCAGCTTGGCGTTGACCGCACCCTTCACGGGCGCGTCCACTTCGTTCATGAAGGCGCCTTGGGCGAAGTTGAAATACCAGAGCATGCCGATCCACGCCACGCCGCCGAGGAAGTGACCCCACCGTAGCAGGAACTCAATGCCGGTTTTGCTGAACAGTACCCATTCCATAATCGACTCCTTGGTGAAAATCCCCCATCCGCGCCAAAATTAGACAATTCGTTGCATGATCAAACACCCCGCCCGACACTACCCGGGAATACGCGGATCGTGCCCCGAAAGAGCGGCCTGTCAACGCCGTCGCGGATGCTCGTTTCCACAACCGAGCCGGAATTTGTAACATGAAGGGACCCTATAACCAAGAACCAAAACACAGGAGGTCATCCATGACGCACGCCTTGAAGCCCCTTCCCTACGCCCATGACGCCCTTGAGCCGCATTACGACCGTGAGACCCTCGAAATCCACCACGGCAAGCACCATCAAGCCTATGTGAACAACCTGAACGGCCTGCTGAAGGACCATCCCGATCTGGCCGCGAAAAGCCTGGAAGACCTGCTGAAGAGCCTCGACCAGGTGCCGGCGGCGATTCGCCAGAAGGTGCTCAACAACGCCGGTGGCGTGTGGAATCACGATTTCTTCTGGGAAAGCATGGGTCCGGGCAAGGGCGGCACGCCCTCCGGCAAGCTGGCCGAGCTGATCACGGCCGCCTTCGGCGACTTTGAAACCTTCAAGGCCCGCTTCAAGGAATCCGCCCTGGCGCAGTTCGGGTCCGGCTGGACCTGGCTGATCCTCACCGCCGACGGTGGCCTCGAGATCCAGAACACTTCGAACCAGGACTGCCCGCTGAGCAAGGGTCTCAAGCCTCTGCTCACCGTCGACGTGTGGGAACACGCCTACTATCTCAAATTCCAGAACCGCCGCCCCGACTGGGTGGATTCCTGGTGGAACGTGGTGGACTGGGACGCGGTGGCCGCGCGGATGTAACGTCCGGCGCGCGTACCGCACGATTGTGCGGTACGTAGGGGGGATTCATGAATCCCCCTACAAAACGGCGATGTAGGGGCGAATGAGATTCGCCCCTACATTCGCCCCTACATCGCCGTTTTGCGCGCCAGCCTCCACCCCACGATGCGGTCCAGCATCGCGTGGGACAAAAACCGGCTGACGCGGAAGAAGGCCTTCGCGTCGGAACCCACCGCGATGCGGACGCGCGCGCGCGGGTTTTCAATGGTCTCGAGGATCACGCGCGCGACCCCCGCGCCGTCGATGACCCGCGGATCGGCGTCCCGACGGAAATCGAGGAACGGTTGCAGCCGCTCCGCGTAGACGGAGCCCGACGGCGCGACCGGTTCCAGCCGCGCGTGAAACGCGCTCCTCACCCACCCCGGTTCCAGCACATGCACGCGGATGCCATGAGGCTTCACTTCGTGACGCAACGCCAGCGAGAACCCCGTCAGCGCCGACTTGCTGGCGCAGTACTGGGCCTTGAACGGGAATTGCAGGGAGTGGACGATCGAACCCAGCTGCACGATCACGCCACGGCCGCGCGCGCGCATTCCCGGCAGGCACAGGCGCGTGAGCTGTACGACCGAGAAATAATTGACTTCGAAGAGACGGCGGACCGTGGCCGGATCGGTGTCCTCCACCGCGCCCAGTTCGCCCCTGCCCGCATTGTTGACGAGGACGTCCACACCGCCGAGGACGGCTTCCGCTTCCGCGAAGCCGCGCGTCACCGCGTCGGGATCACTTTGGTCCATCGCGACCAGGGGAAAGCCCGCGTCGGGAACGACCGACGGGTCACGACACGTGCCGACGACGCGATACCCGCGCGACACCAGGAGACGCGCCGTGGCGAGTCCGATTCCGGATGACGAGCCGGTGATGAGGACGTTCAGGGAGGTCATGGCATGAAAATCAGAAATATGAAATCAGAAATCAGAAACGAACACAGTGAAAAGAATCGAAAGATCCGGATTCCAGCTCCTGATAAAAAGGGCCCTCATCCCGATTTTCCTTTTCAGATTTTTGATTTCTGATTTCCGATTTCTCTTCAGTCGTCTCCGCCCACGAAGGGCAGCAGTTTTTCCTTCGACTCGCGCGAGCGCAGCAACTTGCGGAGCGAGCGGTTCTTGATCTGGCGGACGCGTTCGCGCGTGAGCTTGAGCTCGCGGCCGATTTCGTCGAGGGTGAATTCGCGCGCGTAGTTGATGCCGTAATACATCCGCAGCACCTTCTCCTCGCGCTCGGACATCTGTCCCAGCACGGAGTCGAGCGAGCGGGAGAGCTCCGCCTTTTCGGCGTCGACCTCCTGGCCGCCATCGCTCCCGAGCACGTCGAGCAGCGTGGTCACCGGATCGCGGCCGTCGCCGTCGCCGCCCACGGGGGCGTTCAGCGAGACGTCGGCGATCTTCTCCATGATCTCCGCGATTTCCTTTTCGTGGTTCTCGAATTCGGGCAGGGAAACCGTCTTTTCGTAGTTGCCGCCGTTCTGCAGCAGGGCGCGCTTGAAGCGGTTGACCAGCGCCAGCTTGTTGGGCGGAATGCGCACCGCGCCGACCTGTTCGAACAGCGCCTTCTGGATCGACTGGCGGATCCACCACACCGCGTACGAAATGAACTTGACGTCGCGCCCGGGATCGTAGCGCTTGGCGGCCTTGTACAAACCGAGGTTGCCTTCGTTGATCAGCTCCAGCAGGGACAGGCCCTTGCCCTGATAACGCCGCGCGATCGACACGACGAAGCGCAGGTTGCCGAGGATCAACGGATTGAGCGCGGTCTGGTCTCCGCGCTTGACACGATGCACCAGATCCTTCTCCTCATCGGGAGTCAGGACGCGGTAGCGATACAAGTCGCGGAAATAGAGTTGCTCGTTTAAATCAACCATAAGGCAGGCGTCGCGTCACGACGCCCCTCTCCCTCAGCGGAAATCTACACTCCGGCTTTGACGTGAAGCAAGGTGAGGGGGTGCGACCGCACTCACCTTGCGAAGTTCACGAAAATTCACGGTTTTGAAGATAATCAAGGTTTCACCGCATCCGGCGTCACATTCCCGGAATGTTGCGCTTCATCAAGACGCCGTAAATAATCATAACCGTAGATTCCGGTGCTGTGACCGTCATTCCAGTGAACGCCCATGGCGTATCGTCCCACCGAGAACACGCGCACGGGACGAATGGTTTCCGGAACCTGGATGGGGCGAAGCGTGCGCTCGCCCGTCCACTCGTTCACGCACGCCGCGCACGGGCAGGCGAGACGGAGGTCGCGCACGTCGTATTCGGAACGGCGACCGTCGTTCCAGGTGATCAGCAAGGTGCGGTCGCCGAGGCGATGCAGGGAGGCGGGGATCATCATGGTTCAGGAACCTCCTCCCAGGCGAAGTCGAAGGATTCCATCAGGCCCGCCTGCGCGGCGCCCAGGATGGAAAGCGAAGACGCGACCGAGCCGGCGAGCGCCTTGTAGGCCGTCGCCGCCGGCGAGCCGGGGCGGCGCTCCACGATCGGCGTGCCCGCGTCGCCACCTTCGGCGACTTCGGGTTCAAGCGGCACTTCGCCGAGGAACGGCACGCCGAGGGATTCGGCCACGCGCCGCCCTCCGCCGCGCCGGAAGATGTAGTGTTTCTTGGTACAATCGTCGCACACGAAATAACTCATGTTCTCGACGATGCCGAGCACGGGCACGTTCACGCTCTGGAACATGCGCAGGCCTTTCTTGGCGTCGAGCACGCTCACGTCCTGCGGCGTGGTGATGATCACCGCGCCCGAAAGCGGCGCGTTCTGGGTGAGCGTCAGCTGCACGTCGCCGGTGCCGGGAGGCATGTCGATCAGCAGGTAGTCGAGCTCGCCCCACACCACGTTGTGCACGAAGTTCTGGATCATCTGCGCCACCATCGGGCCGCGCCACACCACGCCCTTCTCGCCTTCGTCGAACATCGCCATCGAAACGACCTTGAGGCTGCGCGAGGCCACCGGCACGAGTTTCTTGTCGGCGTTGATCTCGGGCGCCTTGATGATGCCGAACATGATGCTCATCGAGGGGCCGTAGATGTCCGCATCCAGCACGCCCACCTTCGCGCCGGTGTTCGCCAGCGCGATGGCGAGGTTGGCCGTGGCCGTGCTCTTGCCCACGCCGCCCTTGCCCGAGGCCACCGCCACGATGTGGCGCACGTCCTTGAGAAGCGCGGTGCGCTTCCCCCCGCCGGCGCTTCGCGGCGGCTGGGCCGTCATGGTGACGTCGACGGAGGTGACGCCCGGCAATGCGGACACCATGTGCACGCATTGCCGCTTCAGGTCCTCCTTGGCGGGACACGCGGGGGTGGTCAACTCGACGTCGAAGCGGACGGCTCCGCCGTCGATCTCCAGGTTCTTGACGAATCCCAGGGCGACGATGTCGCGATGCAGGTCGGGATCCTGCACGTGGCGCAACGCGTTGAGGACGTGTTCGGAATTAACGGAAGCAGACATGGCTTTGAAAGATAGAACGGAACGCGAAAGGGGTCCGGCGCGCCCGCGGGCGCCCCCCGGACCCGCACCCCACCGGCTTGCCGCACCCGTTTGCCACACGGTGACGCCGCGCGCAGGCCCGGGCGGTGGGGCCCCCGCGCCTTCCCCCACCTCCATCTTCAGGAATCATCATTCCTACCTTCCCTGCATGCCCAAACCATACCCCCGCAAACCTTTCGGAAAAAAACCGGGAAAACCGTCCGGCCCGGACGACGACCGCAAAACCCGCTGGAAATTCGGCCAGAACTTCCTCGTCGATGAAAACGTCATCCGCACCATCTGCGAAGACGTCCACTCCAATCCATCGGACTGGATCATCGAAATCGGCCCGGGACAAGGCGCCCTCACGCGCCGCCTGGCAGGGCGTTGCCGCAAGCTCACCGCCATCGAAATCGATCCCAAGTGGGTGGAACACATCAACAACCACCCGCAATGGGGCAACATCGAAGTGGTCGAAGCCGACGCCACCCGCATCGACTGGGACGTCATTCTCGACAATCATGCGCCGGAGCCCGGCCAGAAGCCCCTGATCGTGGGAAACCTTCCCTACAACCGCGCCGCGCCCATCCTGCTCTCCCTGCTGCCGAAGCTGCCCCGCTGCACCTCGATGCAGATCATGGTGCAGCTGGAAGTCGCGAAGCGCATCTGCGCCAAGCCGCATTCGCGCGACTTCAGCTTCCTGTCGGTGATGATCCAGAACTGGGCCACGGCCGAACTCCTGTTGAAAGTCGCGCCGGACGCCTTCCGGCCGCGACCCAACGTCTGGTCGGCCACCTTGCGCCTGACGCCGCGCGAAGCGCCGCTCTGCCCCGATCCCGCCTTCAAACCCTTCGTTGATCTCGCCTACTCGCAGCGCCGCAAAAAGCTGTCGAACGTGCTCGAAGCGTTTTACGGCAAGGCCGCGGTGATGCGGCATCTCGAGGAACTGGGCATCCGGCCCGATTCCCGCGCGGAAGACCTGTCCGTGGAGGAATTCGCCGCCCTGTTCGGGCGCCTGGGACCCGTTCCGGTACGCTGAGCGCCTCAAGGTGCACCCGGGTGCCCTGAGGGGCTCCGGATCCGGTTTTTCCGGAGCGATGCGTTTTGGAGCGATGTGGAGCGATGTGTTTTTTCGGGGGGTAACCCCGTGCCCCCGCACGCGGGTTCACGGGGGGCAGGCGGATCTTCGGGGGGCTTTGGGAGGGTCTTGGGGGAGTCTTGGGGGAGTCTTGGGGGCTTCCGGGCAGGTGGAGACCTTCTGGTATTTTCCCGTACGGGCCGGAGTGTCACACGGGACGCGACACCGTGTCAAAATGAATACTTGCGCGCCCGGCATTTCCCGGGAAGATTTTCCGCGAATAATCACATTTGGCCGAATTCCGGAAAAACCGGCCCTAAATTGTTGATAATTGGGTGGAAAAACGGATTAAAACCAATTATATTTCCGGGACTCCCCAAGCTCACCCTCCGTGGTATGCTTCTTGCTGAATTCTTAGTCGTATTCTCAGTTTCGAGCAACACCAGGAGGCGGAAAAAACAATGACTTTCGATACCACAGACGAGACCCTCAAGCGATATCTCGAAGATATCCGTAAAACCAGCCCCATCGACCGCAAGGACGAGCATCGCCTCTTTCAGCTTTGCCGCGAGGGAAATCGTGCCGCGCGCGAAAAGCTGGTTTCCGCGAACATGCGTTTCGTTCTGAAGGTAGCGCTCCAGTATCGCGGTTGCCCGATCCCCCTGCCCGACCTCGTCAGCGAGGGCGCGATGGGCCTGATCCGCGCCATCGAGAGCTTCGACCATTCGCGCGGACTCAAGTTCATCTCGTACGCCGTGTGGTGGATCAAGGCCTACATCACCCGCGCCATCAACGAGCAGGGCTCGCTGATCCGCCTGCCGGCCAACCAGCACCTGC
>CAZKRC010000049.1:0-13933 GCA_964555105.1 uncultured Bifidobacterium sp.
GTACTCGGGCGGGAGCAGGTCGTAGACGGTGGGGCGTCCGTGCGTGTCGCCGCGTGAGCAGACGTAGCCCGGCGGTTTGTTGAACAGGATGTAGTCGTGATGCGCGCCGGGCTTCACCGGCTTGTCGTCCATGCGCACGTCGTCGGTCGCGGTGACGGGCATGCCGAGCGCGGCGCGTTCGCCGTTGACGGTGATGCGTCCGAAGTGGATCAGGTCCTCGACGGAACGGCGGCTGCCGAGTCCACAAAGAGCGAGGTAGCGGTTGATCCGCATGGGGAATTCTTGGCGGGGCGTGGTGATAGTCATGGGGTCTTCATGTCCGCGAGGGCGGTTCGGTGGGGTCAGTGCGCGAGAACTGTATTCGAAAAATAGGCGTATTTCGGGGGGCGAGCCGCGTCGGGGCGAGGCCCGCGACGCGGGGTGGCGTGTGGGTCCCCGGGTTAAAGGTCCTTGGACGACAGCGGGGGCGCCGGGGGAACCGGGGGTTCGGTGTCCTCGGGAGGATTCTCGGCCGCGACGCGCTGCAGGCGTTCGGCGAATTCCTTGGTGAGCGCGTCGGGGCGCAGCAAAAATTCGCGCGCCACGGCCACAGCGGCGTCGACAGAATCCTGGCCGAAGCGTTCGGTCCACCCCGCGACGAGTTCCGTCGAGAGCTTGCCCACCATGCGGTACTCACGCATTTCGTGGGCCAACGTGAGCGCGAGGCGCATGCCGAGGCCGCTGCGCAGCCTTTCGATGTTCTCGGTGCGGTCGATCAGTTCGTCGAGACGCTTCAGCGTCTCGGGCAGGTGGTCGCCATCGAGGTGGGCGATTTGGGGATCATCCATTTTCGGCCACCGATTTTTTCGGCGTGAACGCCGGGCCGGGGGCCGGGCGTTCCGCGATGGTGTAGTCTTCCTTCACCACGGACTCACTGCGCAAGTCTTCGGGGTCGACACCGAGCACGAGGCCGAACACGGCGTAAGGGCTGACGGTGGAACCGCTTTCGCCGGCGCGCAGGCGGAGCCAGAGGTCACCCTGTGTGGCGCGCCCCCCACCCCCCTGCTTCTCGGTCCCGTCCGTATTCCCGTCAACGGGGGTCTGGATCCATGCTTCGATGATTTCCGCGGTGGCGTCGAGGGGTTTGTCGCGGTGCAGGCCCTGGGGCACGAGCCCGTTGTCCAAACGCTCCAGGCCGGCGGCGAGCGCTTCCTGCGTGAGAGTCGCGCCGGGCTCCAGACGATAGAGCACGCTGGTGATGCGCGGTGCCTTGGCGCTCGCGACCGGCTCAAGCGAAACCACATCCATGTCTTCGGGCAGGCATGCGCTGAGGCGCATCCTGGTGGCGTCCCTGTCGGTGATGGGCGCGGTGAATTCGACCACGAGGAGCTCGCGGCGTGAGTCGAGGCCGAGAGGCAGGGCGCCGGTGTTCTTCATCAGGGGCTTGGGGCTGAAGCCTTGCGATTGTCGCAGCGGCAGGCGCAGGCGGCGGAAGGCCTTTTCGAACAGGTCGAGCGTGTTCTGGTGGGCGATGAAGCGCGAGAGCCCCGACTTGCGGTACACGATGTGGTAGGCATGCGAGGAATCGGAGTTGCGCGCGCGGCGCCCGGCGACCATCTCCGCGATCTCTTCCGGGTTGCGGTTTTTGGCCGTGTGTCGCACGGGATCGGTGCCGAGCTGCGTGTCGATGCCGTTGCCGGGGATGCCGCACTTCTGGCAGTCGCCCCATTTGCAGTCGGGCACGGGCGCGGCGTCATCCTTGATGAAGGCCTTCTTGTATTCGTTCTTGAGGTAGCCCTTGTTGGCGCCCGCATGGATGAAGTCCCAGGGGAAGACCTCGTCGAGTTCCCGCAGGTCGAACAGGCGCGACTGATCCCAACCGGTTTCCTCCCACAGCCTTTCCCATCCGGCGTGCGAGAAGTGTTCGCCGAACGATTCGAACACCTGGCCGCGCGTGTAGGCTTCGTAGATCAGCGCCGACTGCGCGCGATCGCCGCGCGAGTAGAAGCTTTCCACCTTGGCGAGGCCGTAGTCGGCCCAGGTGATGCGCACGCCCTTGGTGTAGCGGAAGGCCTCGCGCACGTAGTCGACGTGGCGCTTGACGGTGGCTTCGTCGATGAACGGCACCCACTGCAGCGGCGTGAACGGCTTGGGCACGAGGATGCCCATGTTGGCGTGGATGGTGTTGCGCGGATTGTGTTTCTTCGCGATGGCGTGCAGGTTGCGGATGAGGTCGCAGTAGGCTTCCATGTCGTCGAGGTTCTCGGTGGGGAACCCGATCATGGTGTACAGCTTGATGTTGTGGAGCCCGCTGGCGAACACGGCCTCGGCGGCCTCGTACATGTCCTTGTTGCTGATGGTCTTGTTGATCATCTTGCGCACGCGCTCCGAGCCGGTCTCGGGCGCGAAGGTCGCGCTCTTGCCGCCGGTGAGCGCCGCGGCCTTGCGCGCGATGGTCTGCCCGTAGCTGTTGGCGCGCAGCGAAGGCAGCGAGACGTTGACGCCATCGAAGGATTCATCTTCGATGAAGACGTCGAGCACGTTTTCCACCTGGCGGTAGTCGGCGGTGGAGAGCGAGAGCAGGCCGAGCTCGCGCTCGCCGGTGGCGTCGAGGCCGCGGCGCGCGATGTCGACCGCGTCGTCGCCGTTGAGCTCGCGGTTGGGGCGGTACCAATAGCCGGCCTGGCAGAAGCGGCAGCCTTGCGTGCAGCCGCGCATGACTTCCACGGAGAAGCGGTTGTGCACGAGTTGTACGTGGGGCACGAGGTTCTTGACCGGGTAGTCGGCGGGGT
The DNA here is from genome assembly GCA_964555105.1 of uncultured Bifidobacterium sp. Taxonomy (GTDB): domain Bacteria; phylum Fibrobacterota; class Fibrobacteria; order UBA11236; family UBA11236; genus UBA11236. The sequence goes on from CAZKRC010000049.1 coordinate 2,772, forward strand.
CGAGTTTTTCCACCCAGTTGCGGGTCACGCTTTTGGCGCGCAGGAAGGGGCCTTGAGAGCCCTCCACCACGGGCACGATTTCGCCGCGCGGATTGGTGGTGACATCCAGTTCGGCGGGCACGTACACGCCCCGCCATGAAGAAAGTTCACGCAGGATTTCGGCACGGCTCTTGCCCGCACGGCGGCCTTCGGCGAAGTGACGGACGATGTTGGGGGCGAGGCCTTCGCCGTCGCCGATGACGAACAGGTCGAAGAAATCGGCGACCGGCTCGGGGTTTGCCATGCAGGGGCCCCCACCGATGACGAAGGGTTCGAGTTCACCGCGGTCGCGGGTGAACGGCGTGATGCCCCCGAGTTCGAGGACATACGGGACGTTGGTGTAGTTGAGTTCGGTCTGCAGCGAGATGCCGACGGCGGTAAAGTCGGCGATGCTGCGGTACGACTCGAGGGTGTACAGCGGAATGCCGGCGGCGCGGAGCTGGTCGCCCATGTCGGGCATCGGCGCGAAGGCGCGCTCGGCGGCGAGGTCGGCTTCGCGGTTGAACAAATGGTACAGCACCTTGGTGCCGTTGTGGGACATGCCGATCTCGTAGGCGTCGGGGAAGACCAGCGCGATGGACGCGGCGACGGTGGCGGGGTCTTTGACCACCTGGTTGGCTTCGCCGCCGAGGTAGCGCCCGGGGTTCTGGACCTTGGGCAAGATTCGGGGCAGCGTGGCGCGGATGTGGTCCGGAGTCGCAATGGGGCTCATAGGCATTTCTTTATCCCGCAAGGGGTTAGGACCCTTGGTGTCAGGGGTGGAGACGGCGGGGGGGAGGGGGAAAGGTAGCCACTATAAAGGGGCGGCGTGCGGCGCAGGCCGTGGTCAGGCTGTTTTGAACGGGTTTTGGGGGGGGGAGGGGCAAAAGAGCGATTTGGGGGCGGCGGGTTGGTGCCGTCGGGTTGGTGGGGTGAAGATTGGGTTTAAAGGGTATTCGGCTATTTAGTAGTTGGGGCTTTCTGTGGTTCGTCATTCCCGCGCAGGCGGGAATCCAATCAGCCACGTACTTGCCTACATTAAATTCCCATTGACACAGTTGGGCATTGTTGGACCCAAGATTTTACTTGATTCTTGGTTGAAAAGGAGCGAAAACATGGGCATAATTACTGCGATTGTCGCTGCAATTGTTTTAGCACAATTTATTGACGGTCGCGTTGCCTTCGTCTTGGTTGGGCTTGTTTTTGTTGCCCGGCACGTTTATTTACACAAGCAAAGAGTTGCCGAGTTCGAACAACGCGGGATAACTGGAAAAGACATAGAAACCGTCAGCCAATATTTAGACTCAGGCGATGGCTTATCCGCATTTAAACATATAGAGGGTGTGGAGAAGCGCCATCGCACTGACCTCATTGAAAAAGGGGTGGACACAGAAGAAACCATCCCCGAAGTTGGTCGCGAAATTCCTTGGACAGAAATCGTGCGTCAGGTGTTTCGTGTTCTTGATTTTGATCGATCCGAAACAACTTTGGATGACGAATTCAAAGTCATAGCGAAGGACTCGCACTCCCCATTGGGGTATCTGTTAGTGGAATCACCTATTCTAAATCAACCGATGCGGCTACCGATTACTCATAGCGATGACTTTCGCCTCGCCGCAAGCATATTCGATCACCCAATGTTTCCCGAAATGTCTGAGCAACACGAGTTATTAGTGACCTATGTTCCTAAACTGAAGCTTCCAGGGAGCCTAGCTGGAATATGGCATGCGATACACTATGTCGTAACCCCGCGAGGGACTCTTGAACAATATTATTCGTTTAATAATGATGAATACATGCGGAATCCGAGCCCAGAAAAAATCTTTAAGCCATTTGTTTGGAACGGAGAGGTCCGGGTTGAAATGAATTTTGACCCCAAGCTTGATTGATTGATTTGATCGATCACTTCATCCCCTCTTGATTAAGCCATGGCCTTCGCTTCGCCGGGCGACTCCTAACTCAAACCGAATTTAAGGAACGCCTAAGGGAGTTCAACTAATGATTGAGATCATTCGGGCATTGAAGAATGTGTTGGACAAGAGCGCCAGCACAACTATCTCAACTTGGCTAACTACTCAACCTAAAGCAAGGCCATGGCATGTAATTTCGGATTACGTTTTCGGAGATCCGAACCGTCACGACACCGCCTCCTTCGTCATTCTACAACATCATGACAAGCTTGAGGCCATTCTTGATTATATCGAGAATCATGCGCCAATCGACATAAAGAAAAGCAAATCTGCTTCCGAAGGATTGATTCGCTATTTAACGTCTCCCGTTTCTTTCGGTTTCACATTCGTTCTCGACGAAGCAGATAACTTCTTTGCCAACTATCTTCCGGCCTCGAATATGACCGAGGTGCTCAAAGACGTGAGCGAAATCGCCGAGGTAATGGCCATTAATTCGAGGGTTGGAGGCAACTATTTCCCGGAAGTTCAGATAAGGTTGAGACGTTTCATCGAGGATTTGCAGCGAAGGGGCAATGCGAAGTTGGCGCGACAGGTACTTCTAGTCGCGGCCTATGCCGCCGTAGTGTTGGATAGTCTCGACGTAAGCGTAGAGCCTTCGCATGTCAGTTGGATTTCAGATCGCGACGCGATGTTACAGCGCCATGACGGCATAATCTGGGATATAGCATCGATCATGTTTTATGTGCTAAAGGGCCACAGGTTGCCAGTAGATGGCCAATCAGTCAAACTAATAGATGAGCCAAAGCTCCTGCACATCACACCCGATGAGTCGGGTAAAAATTATCTCGACCCATTGATTCGGCTGCCAGATTATCTGGCTGGTGCGGCTTCGGCCATGAATCTGAAAACGGCCGAATTCTCGCACCCAAAATTTGCAGCGATTGGATCCGCTTGCTTTTCTGAGTCCTCAAATGGCGTACTCTGTACCCTATCGTGGACCGGGCAGGGTATTACAGCGCGTAGGTTGGTGAGGTGTGAGCGGTAACATGACCGAGTTTCGCTACATGTACGGTGCCGTATACATTTTCGAAAATCCCAATGCTCGTCGCGTAAAAATTGGAATGACAATGAACAGAATTTCTGATCGGCTCTTTGCATTGAATGATATGTGGTCAGGCCGAAAGGTTACTTGTCAAATTTGTGGAGGAAGACTTAATAGCGTTGGTGGATATGTTCCGCATCATCCATGTGTTGGCCCACATCCGCGAGTCAATTTTAGCTGTCTTGGTGGAAATGCGTTGCCTTTCGAAAGCAATACCGAATTAGCTGAGGCGTACCTAGAAGACTTGCTTTTGCGCCATGAGAATTTTTCTGGTACAGAGAAAGGCACAGCAACGCGGATCATCAATACGCTTAAAAGAAGAGTAGAGTTGTACCGGGCCTACATTAGGCCTACAGAAACTTGGCAATTCCATGTGGGATATTTCACCCAACGTGCTGAACAAGCTGAATTGCTTTCTCATCGAATTTTGGCTGATCGATTAGATAAGCACGCTCCGATTGGAGAAGTATTTGATTGTTCGCCCGTTGAAGCCGAAGTGGCCGTTATGGAAGCGTTGAATCAGCTAGGCTTGCAAAGCTCCGCACGCCGTGAAACTTCGATTGACATCTATCACCCAGATCCCAGGTATATGGTTAAACTTTCGCAACACCAATCCCCGACTATCTCACAGTGAACCCCTTCCACACCCTCACCACCGCCCTCCTCCTCGCCGCCCTCGCCGGGTGCGTGCTGCCCTCCGACGAACCCCCGGCGAGCAACCCACCCCCCCAAACCCCCGTCTACGAGTTCGGCGACCCGTACTCGCTTCTCCTCAGCGACAGCCTGCCCCGCCTTCAGGGCGACTCCCTCTTCGTCGACATCGCCTACACCGGCTGCGGCGGTGAACCGTTCACCCTCAACCACTTCGTCAACGGCGACACCGTTGAAATCTGGCTGCACATGACCGAGCGAACCATAACCTGCCAAGCCGCCATACGCGAAACAGGGCGCGGGTTCAAGGTTCCCGATGAAGTCCAAAACGCCGCCTCGGTTCAGCTCGTCACGCCAGACCTGGAGCGGATCGAGCTGATCCCGGCCCAGGCGCCCGTCTACAATTTCGGTGACGGCTACGCGCTGATTCAAAGCGACAGCCTGCCCCGCCTCGATGGCGACTCTCTGCGCGTCCAGCTCACTGACGGTTGCGGCGGAGTCGGGTTCACGCTCGAGCATTTCAAAACCGGAAACTCTTCCTATGAGATTTGGCTGAACAAAATCATCAGCCTGCATTGCGCCATACCCTGGACCGGGCAGCGCGCCTTCGAGGTTCCCGATGAAATCCGGGATGCCCAATCGGTCGTGCTCGTCACACAAACAAGCGAACGGATCGAGTTGAAGGATTGATAAGTTCAACGATCCCCATGGAAAGCGGGCACTCATGAAAACCATCACCGCGATCTTTCATCCGAACGCCAAACTCCTTCTCGCCCTGGGTCTGGCATTGTCCCTCATCTCATGCAACCGGACCGAACCCGAATCCGACGCGCTGGTCCTGACGTTCACTCAACGTGACAGCCTCAATCAGGAAGTCGGCGCGCTCGGCACCTACATCATAAAGCCCACACGGAAGCTTTCGATGCAAGGCGCACTCAAGACCCCGCTTTCGATCGAGGGGTACAATGGCGTAGTCGGTGCCGTGCGGCTGGGTGGCGATTCCGATCGGGAGGTGATCGTCTTTGCGATCATCAAGTGTTCGGAAAGCGATGACGGATACATTGAGGCGAACGCCATGATCGCCCGCGTCCGTGAGGAAGGCGTCCAGGCCGACCCCTCGGGGGTGGTTCCGCAAAACCCTTGTCCGGGCACGTCCTACGCTTTTTTTATTGAGGGAATCGGTGACCCTCCAGACACCCTCGTTGAAATCGTTCTCGTCGGAACAGAAGCGACCCAACGACTTGTTGTGGATCCCGCCCACCACACCTTACCCTTCCACGATATTTTTCAACTGAGATCGAAGGAAATCCAGACGCTCACCGACCCTCCCTCCGCCAGGCACCTGGAGGCGAAGTTCGGTTCAGAGAGCGGAGGCGCCGAGGTTCGCAGGTACCCGGGGTTGCTGCCGCTCTACGTCTGGCACTTGAACAACAGCGCTTCCGCCGGGTTCGGCAATGTGGGACTCTCCGCGGGTGTCGGATACTTGCCGCCGATGCCGGAGTTTGAGTTCTCCCTCTTTTTGATCGCGTGGTGACAGGACACTGCACAAATCCAGGCACCCTCGTTCGCCGGCAACTGATAAGCGCGTGGTCAAGGTTCCCGACGGAATCCGGGACGCCCCAGCCGTTGTGCTCGTCACGCGAACAGACGAACGGATTGAGTTGAAAGACCGAAGGCCAGGCAAGAGCTTCTGGCCGGGGTCCGAATTTGTGCAACAGGCTGCTGCACAATTGCCTTGGCGCCATCGCAAGATCAATTCCGCAACTGACCTTCGCGAAAGAGTGCCGGCTTTCGCGGTGCACCCCTCTCGTTTTTTTCACGCCCCCCATCGTTTTTTGCCGAATTCCCATGCAATTCACCCGGCATGCCTGTTGCAAACGGTTCGGGCATGGCCACCCTCCAGAAAAGCCCGATCGGGCCGCCCGCCGGTTTGCATCCTCGCGACAGGCGCACTACATTGTCTTACATGACCCCTTTCCCCAAAAGACCCAAGAAGACGATCTCAAAAACGTCCGCCAAGGCCGCCGCGAAATCCTCCACAAAAGCGGCTGCGAAAACTTCCGGAGCGGCTTCCGGAAAATCCGCGACGCTCACGATCCGGCTTGATCCGCAAATGGCCCGACTGCTCGACGAGCTAGGCCAAGAGACGAACAAGTCGCGTAGCGAGATTGCGCGTGACGCGCTGCGTCGGCAATTATGGCTCGCCAGATTCGAATCCGCCCGGAAGCGCCTGATGCCATATGCCGAGGCCAAGGGAATTCTGACGGACGAAGACGTGTTCGACATCGTATCCTGAGTCGCAGCATGAGGGTCTTCTTCGACACGAACGTGCTCGTCAGCGCGTTCACATCTCGTGGTTTATGCAATGAGCTCTTCAAGGGCGCCACAGTCTCGTGCACGCTCGTTGTCTCAGCCCCGCTGCTGGCCGAAACGCGCCGCATCCTGCATGAAAAATTCAAAGTCCCGCGCGAATATGTCGACGAGGCGATTGCCATTGTCGAAGAAGATGCGGTGAAGGCACCGGCGGCTTCACCGCTGGAGATCGCGATCAAGGACCGGGATGATATTCTGATTCTGTCATCCGCGATTCACGGCAAAGCCGACTTCTTTGTCACCGGCGACAAGGAAGTCATCGCTCTCGGAAACCTCGGGGCCATGCGCATCCTCACGCCCCGTGATTTCTGGTTCGTGCTGCGGGCTCATTGAATTGTCCAACAGCCTGTTGGACAATTCACGTATGCCCTTTATGTCCTCGCGCTACCACAACACGACTTTACCACAAAACGACCGGCGTGACCTGCTTCACCGCCGCCCCCGTCACATCCAGAACATACCGGCCCGCGGGAACATGCTCCAGCGAGAACGTCGCCGCGCCGGTGTTTGTGGGAGTGGTGAAGTCGAAACGGCTCTTGCCATTTACATCCCGCACACGAATCCGCAGCGGCGCGCCGTCCAGCGGCTGCACGTTCAGCGTGCGGCCTTGAACAAACGCCACCGTGTTCCCGGCTCCCAACCCCGTCGTGCCCGAACCGCGCGAGAGGGATGAGGGAGGGATGGAATCCGAGGGCGCTGTGTGCGTGCCGCCCAACGTCAGCAGGTTCTTGGTCACACTCGCCGAGCCGCCACCGTTCGGCGAACCCGTGTACGATTCCACCTTCATCGCTACTTCATACAACGGGCAATCCATCATCTTCATCCCGGCCTTGTCCCACTCCTCGAAATGTTTCGAGATGGTAACCACGCCGCTTTGCCGGTGGCTGCTCGTATTCTGCGGCACACTGAAATACTGCTTGAAGTTGCCGCGCCCCGTCAGCATCGGCTGGTTGATACGGTCGGCCACCCAAAAGTCGTACGCGATGCCGTCGATCGTGGCCTCGCCATACTTCTTCGCATTCACGCCGCTGGCACCCGGATTGAATCCCCCGCGATCCTGAATGATGTAGTACTCGATCTGGTTGGAAAAATTCGTGTTCTGTCCGTCCTCCGCTTTGGTCGGCTCGCTGCCCTCCGGGTAATACGCCCAGCCATAGATACCCAGCATCTTCACGTTGTCCCGGGAATCCCAGGTCGCGGCGAAATCCAGCGAAATCGTGCCCACATCGCGGGCCGTCGTCGTGGTACCGAACCCCCACTTTTTACCCGCGCGGAACAGGATGTTCTCCGTGCCGCTCCACGTGGCCGCGAACGTTCCGCCATTCGGGTTGGAATCCCCGCCCGTGATCTGCATGTTCACCGTGCCGCGGTTGTTCTGGCTCCACAGCTCGTAGTCGATCCCGTCGCAATTGCGGATGGTGCTCCGCGTCCAGGTCGCGCACTGCCCCCACGTTTCCACCGACCCCATCGCCAGGCACACCAGCGCGGCCAAAAACACCTTGTAACCCTTCAGCACGTCTAGACTCTCCCTTGCTGATGCGACGGCATCGTGAAGAGGGCAATTATACAGCCTTTCGCGGGGGAAGCGTATCACTCCGTGCAGGAACCTTGAGAATCGGCACTGAAAACGCTCACGCACGAGACGCGCTTCGGGCCCGTCGCACCCTTACCGCGGTTTTGATCACCACGCCGAATTGTTAGTCTTCGCCGCTTGCATCAACCCGGGCTCCCCATGAAGAATCGTCCCCGCCTCCTGCTCTTTCTCCTCGGCCTCCTCGGCATCCTCTCGCTCGTGCCGATCACCACGCAGCTGATCACCGCGCAACCGGACGCGCCGGCGGTGCCCGTGTGGCTGATCCAGCTGCTCTCGATCGTCCAGCCCTCCCTCATGTTGTTCCTCATGGTGTGGCTCGGAACGGTGTTTTCCAAAAAAGTGGGGCTGCGGGCGCCGGTGGTGGAAGCCGTCACCGGAACCGGTGACGGGGTGACGGCCCGGGAGGCCCTACGTCCCCAGGTTGTGCCCGCCCTGGTGGGCGGGGTGGCGGGAGGTGTGTTCCTGACGGTGTTCTACGGCATCATGGCCGGGAGCCTTCCCCCCGAGTTCGTCTCCGTGGGCAAGGGCGTGGCGCTGCCGTGGTACACCAAGCTGCTGTACGGCGGCATCACCGAGGAGATCCTCGTGCGCTGGGGCGTGATGTCGTTTCTCGTGTGGGCGTCATACCGTCTCACCCAGCGCAAAGATTCCGAAGTCGGGGCCCACAACGTCGTCATCGGCATCCTCATCGCGGCGCTGGTGTTTGCCGCCGGACACTTGCCCGCCGCGCTGGCGATCTCGTCGCAGCTCACCGCTCCGCTTGTGGCCTACATCCTCGTCGGCAACGCCGCCTTCGGCGTGATCGCCGGTTACCTGTACTGGAAGCGCGGACTGGAGTGCGCCATCCTCGCGCACATGGTCGCGCATCTTGTCATGAACGCGCTGGCCGCCTTGAATCCGTTCGGCGCGTCCGAAGCGTCCAACGCATCCGAGGCGGTCGCGACTCTCGTCCTCACCGCCCTGTCCTCGCTGTCCGCACTGTCGTGACGCACGCCTGAGTCCCGTGGAAGGTTCCATGACACGCCCCGAGAACATCCTCATCGCCGATCTGGAGAATCCCGTCCACGGCGCGGCCGTGCTGACGTTGTTGAACGCGTATGCGCGGGACATCATGGGCGGCGGCGAGGAGCTGTCACCGTACGTGAAAGCGAACCTCATCCCCGGCCTGCGCGCGCGCCCGCATGCGCTGGCGATCCTCGCCTTCATCGGCGACGAGCCCGCCGGCCTCGCCGTGTGCCTCGAGGGGTTCTCCACCTTCGCGTGCAAACCCGTGCTCAACATCCACGACATGGTCGTCGCCCCGCCGTTCCGCGGGCGCGGACTCTCGCTCCGGATCCTCGCGAAGGCGGAAGAGGTGGCGCGCATGCGCGGCTGTTGCAAGCTGACGCTGGAGGTGCTGGAAGGCAACACCGTGGCGCGCAAGGCCTACGCGTCCTTCGGGTTCGCCGGCTACGCCCTCGACCCGGCCATGGGCACCGCGCTGTTCCTGCAGAAAACCTGGGAGTAGCCGCCCCGCGACCACCTTGCAACCACCCTGCGACCACATTGCGACGGGAATGCGACATGCTTCCGACCGTGTGGCGACACCCCGTGCTGGCTTTTCGCCCCGGCATCCGGTACATTGCCGTCACGTTCGTCGGACGCGCTGCCCGTGACCGAGGCGATGTACACCTGGTGAAGCCGCTTGCGCGGACATCATCACCGCCAACAGCGTCCTGGCGGGCGGCCTTCATCATGCGGCGTGCCCGTGGACATCGACACATTTCAAGGAGATCTCATGGCAACATCCCGAACCCCCTGGCGCCGCGCGTTCGCCGTCATCCTTCCCGTGGCCCTGTCCGCCGGCGTCGCGCTGGCCGACGCGCCGCATCGTAAACGCGACGCCGCGGATTCATCGCGGCGCTCGCCGTACGCGGGTGAGGAGCGGCGCGCCATCAAGGCGCTCGCGCCCGAGCAGATCGAGGGCCTGCGCGCGGGGCGGGGCATGGGCTTCGGCCGCACCGCCGAGCTGAACCGCTACCCCGGCCCCATGCACGTGCTCGAGCTCGCGTCAGAACTGAAGCTCGACGAAAAACAGCTGGAAGCTACGCGCTCGATTCATGCACGCATGAAGGAACGGGCGCAGTCCGCCGGCGCGCGGCTGGTGGAGGCGGAGGGCGATCTCGACCGGCTGTTCCGCGAGGGGGCCATCACGGAAGCCAACCTCAAGAATGCGCTGGAAAAGATCGGTCGCCTGCAGGCCGAAGTACGCGGTGCACATCTGCAGGCGCACGTGGAACAACGCGCGCTTCTCACCCCGGAGCAGGTCGACCGGTACGTGGAGCTCCGCGGTTACGGCAAGGGGCATCACGGAAAACCGGGTAAAAGGGACAGAGGCGGCAAAACCGACAGCGCCGACGGGAACAAAAAGCACAGGAAACCGGAAAACAGGCGGGACCACAAATAAAGGCCGCGTCCCGAAGGCGCGGTTTCAAACGCCGGTATGAGTTAAATTACCTCGTTCATGTCCCAAGAAGCCTCCGCATCCGCCGCGCCTGCGCCCGCGAAGTCCTACAAGCGCCCCGCCAAGGTCCTGTTGCTTGACCGCGAGACCTGCATCTCGTGTGCAGGGTGCGTGGGCACGTGCCCCGATCTGGCGCTCGACATGTTCGGGCTCGATCTGCAGGTCTTCCAGGACAAATGCACGTACTGCACCATCTGCGTGCGCTTCTGCCCCGTGGGCGCGCTGTCCATCGAGAAGCGTGCGCCGACAGGCGAAGAGAACCCCGTGCTGACGCCGCGCACGCCCGGGGATTTCCATTGGCCGCCCACAAGGCCGCAGCATGCTGCGGCCGTGCAGGCGGCCGCCCCGGGGGGCCAACCATGATCGCCCCATCCTACGACGTCATCGTCGTCGGCGCCGGCCCGTCCGGCAGCCTGTGCGCCCGCAACCTCGCGCGCAAGGGTTACAGCGTGCTGTTGTGCGAGAAGCGTCCGATCGTGGGCGTGCCCGTGCGCTGCGGCGAGGCCACCGGCCCCGTCAAGCGCCTCTCCGATTTCATGACGGTCAATGAGGACTATATCGAGACGCGTTTCACCGGCGTGATCCTCAACGGTCCCGGTGGCGTGAACATCCGCTACGACGCCGACCGCGAGCTGGGCGTGATGCTCGACCGCCGCATCTTCGACCAGGACATCGCGCGCCAGGCCGTGAACGAAGGCGCTGAGCTGCAGACCAACGCCCGCGTGTTCGAGGTCGGTCCCGTCGTCGACGGAACGCGCACCGTGCGCCTCGAACAAAACGGCACCACCTACGATGTGCGTGCGGCCATGGTGGTGGGCGCCGACGGCGCCGAGTCGCTGACGGGCCGCCTGGTCGGCATCAAGTCGCGCCAGTTACCGCCGCTCACGTGCACCGCCATCGAGCTGCGCGTGAAGACGCAGGACGCGAATCCCAACCACCTCACGTTCTGGCAGGGTCACGACAGCATCAACAAGGGGTATGTCTGGGTGTTCCCCAAGGTGAAGTCGGGCG
>CAZKRC010000050.1:0-13880 GCA_964555105.1 uncultured Bifidobacterium sp.
AGGGCGGGGATGAAAAGGGTGTCGGGAGAGTGATGCCTCAGCGCCGGTGTCACGCGGAACGGACGCGGCCGCGCCGGAGGGCGATCATTCCCGCCAGCGCCAGACTGCCGACGCCGACGACGGCGGGAAACAGGATGGTTGTGGCCGTGTAACGTTCCAGCGCGAGGACGACGAGCAGGTTGCGCACGCCGGCGAGCGCGTAGAAACCGATGCGCTCCGTGTGGGGCGAGACCCACGCGGACCGGAAGGTGGGGCCGAAACCCGCCATGTCGACAGTGGTGAGGATGATCACGGCCCACAGCGGGTCAGCGGTGAGAAACCACGCGGGAATGGCGGACAGCGCCGCGATGAGGAAGGCGCGGTCCGCACGGGTGATGGCCGTGTCGGCGCGACGCGTCCACGCCAGCCAGGCCACGTAGAACGTGATGAGCCCGGAAACGCCGATGGGCCACGCGCCGATGCCGCCGCCGCCCGCGAGCTGCGCGAGGAAGACGACGAAGGTGCCCAGGCCCCAGATGATCCACGAGAACACGTGCGGGCGGGTGCGGCCGGCGCGGATGGACCGGATGTAGGGAACGAAGATGACGAAGGTCAGGACCAGCGCCGCGAGACTGAGGAGTTCCTTCCAGGGCATCGGTCAGCGGCCTCCCGGCGGGCGCGGACGCGTGGGGTCGGGGGCCCGGAAGGTGGCCGGCATCATCCGCGAGGGGGCGACGTAACGGGGCATGGGAATCAAGGTAGAATCGGGGCGTGACCGCGGTCACGTGGGCCCTTTCCCGGCCGATGTTATATTCCTTACGACAACTGATGCCGCCATTCCAACGACAGGACATCACAATGCCAGCCATCAATCTCCCTCTTTCAGAAATGACCTTGTCGCAAAAAATGGATGTGATGGAGCGCGTGTGGAAGAGTATGGCGGCAGACGACTCCCAATTCGATACACCGTCGTGGCATCTGGATGTTCTGCAGGAACGCGAAAACCTTATTGCCGCCGGCAAGGCGAAATTTTCGGATTGGGTCACCGCCAAAGAGCGGATTCGCAAACAGGTCAAGGCTCGTGCAACTTGAGATCCTTGACCGGGCGGAACGCGATCTAGTCGCCGGTTACCGGTTTTACGAGGCACAGCGTGCCGGTCTGGGCGACTATTTCCTCAACTCCCTCTATGCCGACATCGATTCCCTGATATTGTTCGGCGGCATGCATCGCGTGATCGCCGGGTACCACCGCCTGCTGTCACGAATATTTCCCTATGCGGTCTACTACAAGGTGCGGCGATCTACGGTTCAGGTTTGGGCCGTGGTGGACTGTCGACGGGATCCGGTTTGGATCAGGAAGAAGCTGGGTAGAAGAAAATAGGCGCGTCTATTGAGGCAACAAATATCGATTCAACAGTAAGACAGATGACGATTCGGATTATTCCGGTCGCGGTTCCAGTTCACCGGGTTGGCGCGGATATAGGCACGGACACGTTCCAGGGATCGTTCGTGGCGGATGATGTGGTCGTAAAAACCGCGTTGCCATACATCGCCGATGACGCCCTGCATTTTGGCGTACCGGGTCACGGCGATTTTGAATCCCCGCACCATGGACCCGATGGTGCGGGATGTGCCGCGGGGATGATTCGGGTGGATTTTATAAAAATGATTTCCGGCGTGGGTTTCATGTAGGGGCGAATGATCATTCGCCCCTACATCCAATACACTGGTCCCGCCCATGACCAAACCCGATGCGATGGAAACCCCAATTTCCCGTGCCGGCCGTTCCGTACCCACCCATTCACCGGTCACAATCCGGATAATTCCATGCACGTGATTCGGCATGATGACGTATTCATCCAACACCGCATGGGGAAAATGTTTGGGGATATCCTTCCAAAAGGCATCTGCTGCACGCCCCAGATCGCTCAATCGCATAACGCCATCGCTGATAGGTCCAAACAAATGGCATCGATCCTGCGTACACAGTGTGAGGTAATAATGACCCGGCGAGGAATAATCACGCGCCCGAAGCCGAATGGACTGTCGGCGGAAAGCATTTGGGTCGAGGGGCATATCCGTAAGGTATAACAGACATGAAAAACCGGCTGTGACGCCGATCACACCCCGATGTTTCCATCACCGTTCCTTCGGGTCCAGCGCATCCTTCAACGCATCGTTGAAGATGTTGAACGCCAGCACCAGCACGAACAGCGCCACGGTGGCGGCGGCGAACTGCCACCACACCCCGCGCCCCACAAGTTCCAGGCGGGCGTCGTCGATCATCACGCCCCAGCTCGGGAAGTTCTGCACGCCGACACCGAGGTACGACAGGATCACCTCGCTTTTGATCGCATACACGAACACCAGCGACGCCTGCACCAAAACCAGGTGCAACACGTTGGGAAGCAGGTGCACGAACAGGATGCGCGCGTTGCCCGCCCCGAGGGACCGCGCCGCACGTACGTAATCGAGCTCCTTCTGGCGGATCGTCTCGCCGCGCACCACGCGGCACGTGCTCACCCACGAGGTGACGCCCAGCGCGATGCACACCGTGGCCAAACCCTTGCCCGTGGGCAACACCAACGCCAGCGCCAGCAGCAACAGGATCGTGGGGATGGCGTCCAGCGTGGAGTACAACCACACCACGAGGCCATCCACCCACCCGCGGAAATACCCGGCCATAAGGCCCAGCGCCGCACCCACCGGAATCGCGATCGCCGTGGAGAAGAATCCCACGATCAAGGCCACCCGTGAGCCCTGCACGACGCGGTCCCAAACCGAGCGCCCGAGCACGTCGAATCCGAAGGGGTGCGCCCACGAGGGAGACGCGTAGGCCTCGCCGGTTTGAGTGGCGTAACCCGGCGCCAATACGCCTAAAAGTGCGAGCAGTCCTGCCAGCACGTACAGCGCGATCACCGCGAAGGAGACGAGGGCGAACTTGTCACGCCGCAAGCGGCGGAGGATCTGCAACAACAGCAGGCGCATCAGGACGCCCTCACGCGCGGGTCGAAAACGCCGTACAACGCGTCCCCGAGAACGTTCGCGCCGATGTACAGCAGCGCGCCGACGAAGGTCACGGCCTTGATCACCGGCAGGTCGGACGCGTTGATGGCGTTGATGCTCATGTTACCGAGACCGGGAATGCCGAAGAAGTTTTCCAGCAGCAGCGAGCCGGTGAACAGCATCGGAAGCTCCATCACGATGTGCGTCAGCACGGGGATCATGGCGTTGGGAAGGATGTGGCGGCCCAGGATCCGCGGCCACGCGAGGCCTTTGGCGCGCGCGGTGATCACATATTCCTTGCGCATTTCCTCCAGGAAGGCCGCGCGGTAAAACCGGACGGAGGATCCGAGCGAGGCGGCCACCCAGATGGCCACCGGGAGCGCGAGGAAGGGCACGCCGCGCAGGCCGGGCTCCCACCCGGAGATGGGGAACCAGCCGAGCCGGAAGGCGAAGACGTATTGCGCGGCGATGATGAAGGCCAGCACGCTCAGGCTCATGCCCGCCACCGCGAGGGTGACCAACAAGCGGTCGGGCCAGCGATCGCGGTACAAGGCGGCGATCAGGGCGACGGCGATGGCGATCACCGTCGCGACCAGAAAGGCCGGGATGGCGAGCGAGAGCGAAGGGCCGATGCCGTCGGCCAGCATTTCGCCCACGCGCTGCTTCGTTTCCCACGAGCGGCCGAAGTCGAACCGTGCGAGATCGGCCACGTAATCGAGGTATTGCTTCCACAGCGGCTGGTCGAGACCCAGTTGTCGCGTCAGGCGCGCGACCTCCTCGGGTGTCGCGCTTTTGTCGAGCAGCCTGTAGACGGGGTTACCTCCCACCCAGTGGAACAGCGTGAAGATCACAAGCGTGATGCCGAACAGGATGGAGACGGCGTGAAGCAATCTGCGAAGAAGAAACTGGATCATGGTTGAACCGTCTTCTGCAGAGGGCCGACGAGTACTCCGCTCCAATGCTCAATAAGCAATGAGCAATGCTCATAAGTCACAAAACCCCAAGAAACTGGATCATTGGAGCTTGAGCATTGGGCATCGAGCATTGAGCATTTCATCTCAATCATCATCCCTCCGATCAACCCGATAATACTTGATGGGAGCGTCTATGGCCGAACTGGGCTTGAGGTTCTTCACATGGTCGTACGACAACAATTCGGTGATGCGGTGGGCCACGATGATCCAGGGGCGGTCCTCGGAAATGATGTCGCGCATCCGGCGGATCAACCGGAGACGCTCGGGGCCATCGGCCATGGTCGCCACGCGCTCATACAGCGCATTGTATTCGGGATTGTCGTAGCTCGCGTTGTTGGCCCCCGGCGGGGCGTTGGGGCCGTACAACAATTGCAGGAAATTCTCCGGGTCGGGGTAATCGGCCATCCACGATGCGCCCGCCATCTGGAACTTGCCCGTGCGGATGCGCTCCAGGTACTCCGGCCACGTGGCGGACTCGACGCGTACGCGCACCCCGAGTTCCGCCATGTTCTGCGCGAAGTGCTCGCCACGCTGCCGGGCCTCGGTGTTGGCAACGGTGAGATATACCAGCTCCGGCACCCCGCGGCCGCCGGGGTACCCCGCCTCCGCGAGCAACGCCCGGGCACGCTCGACATCGTAAACCCCCAAGGGACTCACATAATCCTCCTCGTGCCCGAACAACCCCGGCGGAATGATGCCATGGGCCCGTATGCCCCGACCGTTGTAAAAGCGGCTCACGACGGTTTCGACATCATAGCCGAGTTGCAGGGCCTGGCGAAGCTTGCGGCTCCCGCCGATCACGGGATCCTTCATGTTCAGGCAGATGTACACCACGTCGAGGTCGGCCATACGGTGCAGGCGAATGCCCCGCTCGTCGAACTCGCGGCGCAAGCCGCGCTCGGGATTCACCGCTTGGGCGTAATTGTCCTTGGGGATGGAGCTGCGGTCGAGGTTTCCGCGCAAGAAGTTCAGCCACATCGGCTGGGTTTCGTTGAAAATCCCAAGTTCCACGCGATCCACGAACGGGAGCGGCTTACCCGCATCGGCAAGCAGCCCCGCCGCACTGTCCGCCGCCGTCCCTTCCGTGGGATAGAAACCATGCTTGTACTTGGGGTTGCGGACAAAGGTCAGACGGAGCCCGCGCCGCCATTCGTGGAGCATGAAGGGGCCGGTGCCCACGGGATGATTGAGGAATTCTTCGCCGTAATGGGCCAGTACCTCGCGCGCGATCACGTAGGCGTACGGCATCGCGAGGATGTACTTGAAATACGGGTACGGTCGGGTCAGCCTGATGACGACGGTGCTGTCATCAGGGGCGTAAAGGCCCGCAACCTCGCGCTCGTACAGCCCGGGAATGAGGGAGTCGGGAAATGGTGGCAACGATTCCGTGGCGGCGCGGAAGGCGTTCAGCCCGACGATCTTGTCGTCGAAAACCCACCATCCGTACGTCTGGGTGCGGACATCCGCGAGCCGCTTGATGCTAAAGACAAAATCGTGCGCCGTGACCTTGCGTCCTTTGCCGCCGGGAAAGGCCGCGTCGTCCTGGAACCCGATGTCGGTGCGGACGGGAATGGTGTAGGTCAACCCGTCCTCGCTGACCGACGGCATGGCGGACGCCAACGCCGGTTGCACGTCGTAGGGCCTGGCGAGGTACTTGTATTCGTACAATCCCTCATAAATCTGGTACTGGGACTGGATCGAATAGGCGTCCGAAGCCTGCGCCGGGTCGAAAGTCTTGAGATTGGACACCAACGCGCCCCGATAAACGTTCCCCGCGTCCCGTGCCGAACCGCACGCGTTCAGCAGGAACGCCAGCGCGGTCGACGCGAGCAGTGCGCAAAAGACGAGGGGACGAAGCGAGGGCGACATGGCGCACAAGGTAATTTGACAAGGGCGCGAATCTCGTGAAATGCCGCTCTTCAGAGCGTCGCCCGCTCGTCCTTTTCCTAATTTCCCGCTGTCCCCGCTCCCTCCGAGGTGATGCATGAACACGACTTCCCGACACGTCTCCGCCTGGATCGCACGATCCACCCTCGCCATCCTCCCCTTGGCCGGCATGCTGTCCGGCTGCTCCGGCCAAAAATCGGATGCGGAAAACCGGAATGTGACCATTGAGGAGAACATCGTCGTCGATACGGCAGGAAGCTTCGACCCCATTGCCAACGTGGAGGCCGTACCGGGCGGCACGTACAACACCTGGGGGGGCCCCTCTCCCAAATCGCTCAACATGTGGCTCGATTACAATTCGTTCTCGGCGAACGTGATGGGACTTCTTTTTGAGAACCTCGTCGCGCTGCATTCGGTGGAGGACGAGCCCGTGGGGGTGCTGGCGGAGAGATGGGAAACGTCGAAGGACGGAAAAACCTTCACCTTCCATATTGACCCCCGGGCACGCTGGAGCGACGGGACACCGATCACGGCGGGCGACTTCCAGTTCTATTACGACGTGATCATGAACCCCGAAAACATGACCCCGATCTTCCGCGTCGGCCTGTCCCGTTTCACCCGTCCGGAAGCCGTAGACAGCCTTACCCTGAAGATCACCGCCAAGGAAGCCCACTGGAGCAATTTCTGGGAAGCGGCCGGCCTGGTGGCCTTTCCTGCCCATGTCTGGGAGGGAAAGGATTTCAACGACATCAATTACGACTTCCCCGTGGTGAGTGGCCCCTACCATCTCGGCCAGGTGAGGCGCGAACGGTTCATCACCCTCGAACGCCGCGGTGACTGGTGGGGGCGCGTCAAACGCTACAACCAGAACAAGTACAACTTCGCCACCATCCGGTACCGCTTCATGGAGGATCGCAACAAGGCGCTGGAGGCGTTCAAGAAGGGGGACTTCGACGTCTATCCCATCTACACCGCCTCCCTTTGGGCCGAAAAGACGGGCCCGCGGGACATTCCCGGAATCACCAACGGGTGGGTCGCCCGCAAGGAGATCTACAACCGTGAGCCGAAAGGTTACCAGGGTTTTGCGATCAATCTCCGCCGCGCGAAATTCAAGGATGTCCGTGTCCGCCTGGCGCTCTCGCATCTGCTGAACCGCGAGCTGATGAACGACAAGCTGATGTACAACCAGTACTTCCTGTTGAACTCCTATTATCCCGATCTTTACCCGGACAACATGAATCCGGACGCGCCCCTGATCGGATACGACCCCGAGCGGGCACGAAGCCTGTTCGCCGAAGCCGGCTGGACACCCGGGCCTGACGGCATTCTCGCGAAAAACGGGGAACGCTTCACGCTGACGTTCCTGACCGCGAGCGTGATGCCCCATTACAACGTTTATCTCGAAGACCTCAAAAAGGCCGGCATCGATGCCAAGGTGGAGCAGATGTCGCACTCCACCATCAGCAAGCGCATCGACAACCACGATTTCGACCTGTATTGGGCGGCCTGGGGCGCCTCGCGCCTTCGCAATCCCGAAGCGTCCTGGAAATCCTCCACCGCGGACGAAGCCGCCTCCAACAACTTTCCCGGACTCAAGGACGCACAAATCGACGCGCTCATCGCGCGCCAGAAAACCGAAATGGACCTCGGCCGTCGCAACGGGATTCTCAAGCAGATCGACCAGCGCCTCACCACGCTCGTGCCGTACGTCCTGCTGTGGCAGTCCGAAAAAACACGCCTGCTTTACTGGAACCGCTTCGGGATGCCGCAACACGTGCTCGACAAGTACAACCGTGAAGACGCCGCCCTGACCTACTGGTTCGTGGACTCCACGCGCAACGCCAACGTCGCCCAGCGCATCACGATGCCCGTGGATACGGGGACGGCCCGGTACGAGGACTGAGCGGAAAATCAGAAATCAAAAATCAGAGTTCAGAAACTGAACACAGGAAAGCAACGAGTGCCTCACATCCACCAAGCCTCGGACAATGGGTTCCGCTTTTCCGATTTCCGATCTCTAATTTATGCTTCCCGCTTTTCTGATTTCTGATTTTTGATTTCCGCTTTCACGTTATGAAGTCCTACATCCTCCGCCGCCTGTTGCTGATGATTCCGACGCTGTTCGGCATCTCGCTCGTGTGCTTCCTGCTCACGCAATTCGTACCGGGGGGCCCGATCGAGCAAATGGTGTCGCAGGTCCGCCAGGCGGCCGGAGACAAGGGACAGAACGCCTCGCACGCGATCTCCCCGGCCGAACTCGAAAACATCAAACGCTACTACGGCTTCGACAAACCCGTTCACATCCGTTACGTCACATGGCTCGGGAAAATCGTGAGACTGGACATGGGGCGCTCCTACTCCTACGCGGAACCCGCATGGGACGTGATCAAATCCAAATTCCCCATCAGCCTGTTTTTCGGACTCACGTCGTTCGTCCTGTCGTACCTGATCTGCATACCCTTGGGATTGTCCAAGGCCCTGCGCCACAAATCGGCTTTCGACACGACGTCTTCCGCATTGCTCTTCGCGGGCTATGTGGTGCCGGGCTTCGCACTCGGCGTGCTGCTTCTCACGTTCCTCGCCGGCGGCACCTGGCTCGACTGGTTCCCCCTCTCGGGCATCGTATCGGACGACTGGGAGTCCTATTCACTGTGGGGCAAAACCGTCGACTTCCTCTGGCACATGACCCTGCCCCTGATCTGCTACATGGCGGGAGAGTTCGCCTTCCTCACCCTGCTCATGAAAAACTCCCTGCTGGAGGAAATGTCGAAGGACTATATGCGCACCGCGCTGCTCCAGGGCATGACCTTCCGGCAAGCCGTGTGGCGACATGCCCTGCGGAACGCCCTGGTTCCCCTCGTGACACGCGCCGGGGAGATCTTCACCCTCATGTTCGCGGGAGCACTGCTGATTGAAAAGGTTTTCGACATCGACGGCATGGGACTGCTCGTCTACCGTTCGATCGAGAACCGGGACTACAACGTCGTTCTGGGCATCATCATGCTGTCCAGCTTCCTTGCCATGGTGGGCCGGCTGTTCAGCGACGTCCTGTACGTGATCGTCGACCCGAGGATAAGGCTGAAATGAACAATGAGCAATGCTCAATGCCCAATATACCAACCCGGCGGATCGCTATCCGCAACGCTACATCTAGCTACGGCACTCCTTCCGTCACTGAGCATTGCTCATTGAGCATTGGGCATTGAATATGTTCTCCGATCTGACCCGCGCGCGCTTCTCCCGCTTTCGCGCCATGCGCAGGGCCTGGTGGTCGCTGCTTGTGCTCACGATGGCCTTCATCCTGTCGTTGGGCAGCGAACTGATTTCGAATGATCGCCCCCTGCTGCTCGGATATCAGGGAAAGCTCCATGTCCCCGTGTTCAAGTTCTATCCGGGAACCGCCTTCGGCCTGCAGCAGGCCACACGGGTGGACTACCACGCGCTGGAAAATGATCCCGCCTTCAGGGAGGCACGCGGCTGGATGCTTTATCCTCCGGTGAAGTGGGGGCCCTACCGCAACCACCTGGAGTTGGCGGGCAATCCTCCGCACAAGCCTTCACTCACGCACTGGCTGGGAACCGACAATACGGGGCGCGACGTGTTTTCCCGCCTGCTGTACGGGTTCCGCCTGTGTATGGCCTTCGCCTTGCTCATCAGCGCCCTCGCCGCCCTGCTGGGCATTCTCATCGGCGGCCTGCAAGGCTGGCTGGGTGGCAAGACCGACATGTTGGGACAACGCTTCATCGAGATCTGGTCGGCGCTCCCATTCCTGTACATCGTCATCCTGCTGGGCGCCCTGTACGGGCGCAGCTTCACGTTGCTGGTGTTCATCGTCGCCATTTTCTCATGGATAGGTTTGTCGTACTACATGCGTGCCGAGTTCCTGCGCCTGCGCAACCTCAACTACGTGAAATCCGCACGCGCGCTCGGCATCCCCGCCTGGCGCATTTTCCTGCGCCACGTGTTGCCCAACGCATTGACGCCGGTGGTCACCCTGCTTCCGTTTCTGCTGGTTTCGGGCATCTCGGCCCTCACGTCCCTGGACTTCCTGGGTTTCGGCCTCCAGCCTCCGGCCCCCTCGTGGGGGGAACTGCTGCGGCAGGGCCTCGAAAACCTCCACGCTCCCTGGCTGGCCATCGCCACCACCACGGCGCTGTTCATCACCCTGCTGCTCGCGACCTTCGTGGGCGAAGGGCTGCGCGAAGCTTTCGACCCCAAGTCCGACGCGCGCGTGGAGTGACGCCAAAGGGATGGCCCACACCGGCCGACCATCCACCACGCACACTCCCGCTCCTGATCCCGATCCTTGCCGGTTAACTAATTTCACCTCCTCATGACCGCTCCACGCTCCGCCCTCGCCGCCCTCATCGCCGACCGCCTGGACCGGGACCGCGACGTCCTGAAGGCGGCGTGGCACTCTTCCGGCCCCGTCCTGCACGTCGCGATCGACGATCTGCTCCCCGAAGACATCGCGCACGAAGTCGCCGCAGCCTTCCCGGCTCGTCACGAAATGGGCGGATACGACAGCCTGAAGGAACGCAAACGCATCGGCGTGCATATGGATGCCTACCCGGCCATCCTCAAGGAAATCACCTTCGCGTTCCAGGATCCGCGCATCCTGAAAGCCACCGAAGCCATCACCGGCATCGTTCCCCTGAATGCGGACGCGAACCTTTACAGCAGCGGATTGAGCGCGATGGGAGAAGGCGATTTCCTTAATCCCCACATCGACAACTCGGGGAATCCCCTGCTCGGTCAATACCGCCGGATCAACACACTCTACTACGTCTCCCCCGACTGGAACCCGGCATGGGGCGGCGTCCTGGAACTTTGGGACGAAAACCGCGCCAACCCACGCGATGTGGAGCCGCGTTTCAACCGATTGGTGCTGATGAACACCAACCGCGGCTCTTATCACTCCGTCCGTCCGATCCACGGCTGCGGCGCACGCGCGCGCAACTGCGTCTCCAACTACTACTTCTCGCCCGCCTCACCGGAAGGGTGCGATTACTTCCACGTGACCAGCTTCCGGGGGCGACCGGAGCAACCGCTGCGCGACCTGTGGCTGCGCCTGGATGCCGGCATGCGCGGGTTCTACCGGAAAATCAGGCCGCGGACGGCGGCGAGCGTCAAGCACAGATACCAAGGGAATTAGCCGGAGCGGCGCACCGGTTTACGCCCGCCGCGCACAACCATAGGCCCACACACAACAAGGCCGACACCGCCGGATCACATCACAGCTTTGTCCACCCCGGCAGCGGCCCACCCCAACAGCGACGGCAACTCGCCCAATCCCTTCAACGTAGCCACCGGCGCGCGTCCGGCGAACGCGCCGTCACCGTGATCGACGGCGATGAACGGGATCCCCACCGTCTCCGCGGCGTTGATGTCCTGCACCGCATCGCCCACGTAAATCGCCTCGTCGGCGCGCACACCGAGACGATCGAGCAGCTCCTGCAAGTGTTCGTCCTTGAGTGGAGGCCAACCCCGCACTTCGCGGAAGTACGCGGCGAGACCGAAGTGCGCCACGGTTCCGTCGACCACCTCCTGCGGCGTGCCCGTGACCACGACCAGGGGGACGTCACGCCGCGCCGCCTCTTCCAGAAACCCGGTCACGCCCGGCATCAACCGCATCCGCGGGCGCAGGCGGATATCCTCTTCGGCGAAACGTTCCAGCACGCACGCCTGCTCTGCGGGCGTGATCGTTCTCCCCCCCGATAACGCCTTGAACATCAAGGGCAAGGCCCGCGAACGCGAAAGCCCCGCATACAACAATTGTTGGGCACGCACCTGCTCGCGCGGAAACCCGTATGCGGCGAGCGCGTGGCAATAAGCATCCAGTTTCAGCGTCATCGAATCCATGATCACGCCATCGAAGTCGAGAAAAATCCAGCGGGGAGAAAGCATGGGGGAAAGTTAGCTGTCGAGCGGACGGCTTGAAGCTTACAGCGGATAGCTTGAAGCTTACAGCGGACAGCTTACAGCGAACAGCCTACACGAAAGTATCCCAAGAAAAACGGGAACGACGACGCAGCGCGAAGGTCGCAGCCCGTCGGAACCTTACATGTTACAACCACCCAGACCCTTGCACTCATTCTTCCCCTTGCACGAATGGGCCTTGCCGGCCTGCTCGCGCGGAACGCCGAGCTCCTTCGCGCGCTTCTCGATCTGTTTGTCGCTCATGGCGCAACCGCCCTGGCCTTTGCACTCATTGAGACCGCGGCACTTGGCTTTGGCCTCGGTGCTGTCCGCGGCGACTTTCTTGCCGTGCGCGTCGTGCTTCGCCTTGACCGACTTGCACCCGGACTTTTCGGTGCGGGTTCCTTCCGCTTTCTTTGTGCCTTTGTCGGCGTGGGCCGGGGCGGCCGAAACGAGTCCTGCGGCAATGCCGGCGATGGCGAGCCGGGTGAACATCGAGGTTTTTTCCATGATGGGTTCCTTCCGAAAGATCCGGGGGGTATCGTGCGAAATTACAAAGACGGGTCGCCGCACGGGCGATCGTCCTCCCTGCGCGGTTGATGGGAGTATGGAAGGGCGGCGCGGGGGGGATTATCCCCGCGCCCGGGACGTCCTCAGTATCCGAGATTCGGTGACAACCACTGTTCGGCTTCCTCCAGCGTCCAGCCCTTGCGCTTCGCATAGTCTTCCACTTGATCCTTGGCCAGCTTGCCGACACCGAAGTAACGTGATTTCGGATGCGAGAAGTACCAGCCGCTCACGGCGGATGCCGGCCACATCGCAAAGCTGTCGGTCAGGCGCAGCACGGTCTTCTCCTCCACGCCGAGCAGCTTGAACAGCAAGCCTTTTTCGGTGTGATCGGGGCATGCCGGGTAACCGGGCGCGGGGCGGATCCCACGGTACTTTTCACGCGGCAGTTCCGCGATCGGCATGGTTTCGTCGGCGGCATAGCCCCAGAACTCCTTGCGGATGCGCTGGTGCAGGCGTTCGGCAAACGCTTCCGCCAGACGGTCCGCCAAGGCCTTGGCCATGATCGCGCCGTAGTCGTCGAGCGATTTGTGGAACTCGGCCACGATTTCATCCAGACCTCCGCCCGAGGTCACCGCAAAGCCGCCGATCCAGTCGGGGACTCCGCTTTCCTTCGGAGCGATGTAATCCGCGAGACACAGGTATTCTCCCGGTGTCGGGCCTTCCTTCTGGAGCTGCTGCCGCAACTCGTGGTTCACGCCCAGCAGCGTCGTGCGGCTTTCATCGGCATAGATCTCGATGTCGTCGCCCACGCTGTTCGCGGGCCAGAGACCATAAACCCCCTGCGCCTCAAGCTTCTTGCCCGCAAGCATGTCCTTGAGTTGCGCCTGCGCTTCGGCGAATAGTTTGCGCGCCTCCTCGCCCTTCCTGGGGTCATCGAAAATGCGCGGGTACTGTCCACTCAATTCCCAGGTATGGAAGAACGGCGTCCAGTCGATGTATTCGACCAGCTCCTCCAGGGGATACGGCTTGAGCACGTGCACGCCCGGCTTGTTGGGCTTGCGGATCACACCCGCGGCGTGATCCGCCTTCCAGTCCGGATTGAAGCGTTGCGCGCGCGCGGCTTCGAGCGGCACCAGGGCGCGATCCTTGTTGGCGCTGGCGTGGTCGGCGCGCACCTTGTCGTAGCGCGCGGTGATCTCGGTCATGAACGCATCGCGCTGATGGGACGTGAGCAGCGCGCCGGCGGTCGGAACGCTGCGCGAGGCATCCAGCACGTGCACCACCGGCTGGCTGTAGACGGGCGCGATCTTCACCGCCGTATGGGCCACCGACGTCGTCGCGCCGCCGATCAGGAGCGGGATCTTGAAGCCGTTCCGTTCCAGCTCCTTGGCCACGTGCACCATTTCGTCAAGCGAGGGCGTGATCAATCCCGAGAGGCCGATCAGGTCCACGTCGTGCTCCTTCGCCGCCTCCAGGATTTTCGCCGCCGGCACCATCACGCCGAGGTCGATGATCTTGTAGTTGTTGCAGGCCAGCACCACGCCCACGATGTTCTTGCCGATGTCATGCACGTCGCCCTTGACCGTCGCCATGAGCACCTTGCCC
>CAZKRC010000051.1:0-9857 GCA_964555105.1 uncultured Bifidobacterium sp.
AGACGGTGCTCGCCAAGGGGCTCGACGCCGGGACGGCCTTCGAGATCCTCTCCATCGACATCGCCGACGTGGACGTGGGCAAGAACATCGGCGCCGAACTGGAGACGGATCGCGCCGAAGCCGACAAGAAGATCGCCCAGGCCAAGGCCGAGGAACGTCGTGCCATGGCCATCGCGCATGAGCAGGAAATGATCGCGCGCGTCGCCGAAATGCGCGCCAAGGTCGTGGAGATGGAAGCCCAGGTGCCGCAGGCGATGGCCGATGCGTTCCGCGCCGGCCGGCTGGGCGTCATGGACTACTACAACATGAAGAACGTGGTGGCCGATACCTCCATGCGCGAAAGCATCGCCGGCGGTTCCTCCGGCGCGCAGAATCCGCCGAAGTCCTGAG
Source organism: uncultured Bifidobacterium sp. (assembly GCA_964555105.1). GTDB lineage: Bacteria > Fibrobacterota > Fibrobacteria > UBA11236 > UBA11236 > UBA11236. The sequence continues at coordinate 391 of CAZKRC010000051.1, forward strand.
CCTGAAACGCGTTCGCATCATCCTCCGGGGGGCCCATGCGCTTTGAACACATCATCCTGATGATCATCGCCTTCAATGTCGTGTCGGCGGTGATCCAGCGTCGCGCGAAGAAGCGCGCCGAGGCGGAACAAGCCGCGGGTTCCCATGGTGCGGACCCCGCAACCCCGATGCCGGAAGCGGAACGAGACGAGGGGGAGCGCCTGCCCGGTTTCGGACGCGACATTCTCGATCAACTGGCACGGGATCTCGGGCTGAAGGTGCCCCGGCCCCAGGCGCCCGCACCGGAGAGCGCCCCTCGTCCCCCGGCCCCGCACTCTTCGCCGAAAACATCACGGGGATCACAAACCCCACGCCCTTCGCACCCTTCGCGCGGTGTGCCGCGCGAAGTTCCGCCCCCGACTCCCGTCAGGCGGGAAGAGCGTCGCACCGTGTCTTTTCCCGAGCGGCCTGCGGTCCGCACGGAACGGGTCGTCAAGGAGCGTGTGCCCGAACGGGTGCGTCCGGCCTCCGTCCCCGGTGTGTCGGTACCGCCCGCGGCCGTGTCCGTGGTCTCCGTGACGGAACAGGCTCCCCAGGGGGCGTTGAAGCATCGCATCGACCTGAAGGATCCCGCGCGTTTGCGTGAGGCGTTCATCCTCAAGGAGATCCTGGACGTTCCGGTGGCGCGTCGCCCGCAACGTCCGCATCGTTCCTGAATCCGGTACCGGGCGCGCGACTGGACTCCGCCGCGCCGTGCCGTACGTGATGCCGGTGCTCCCGGTTGGGAGATGATCCGCGAACCGACGTGCGCGTGCGCTACGGACCCGGACTGGTCACGAACATGAACCGCCCACTCACCGCGACGACCTCACCGTTGCGGGTGAACCGCAAGAAGCAATGGGGCAACGCAGGAGTCCCGGGCGCGGCCTGCACGGGCGCCACGTAAATCGGGTTGAACCCGGGCCCCGGCGGGATGTCCTTGTCCAGCGCAGGGTAGGCGTTCCACGGCGGGGGGCCCCACGTGGTTCCGCTGTCGCTGGAGAACTCGAGCCTGAGTGGAGCGGGCGGATTCCACCAGTCGTACGCCGGGTCTTCCCACCACCAGATGCCGAACCCTTGGTGGGCGTGTACCGTGTCCCCGGCACTGGGTTCGATGAACACCGGCGCGCTGCGCGCCGCCTGGACCCCGATGATGACGGTGTCGGTGACCTGCTGCTGCCCGAGGACGGCGGTCACGGTGAACGTGTAGGCTCCCGTGCGCGGGAAGTCGACCTTGGTGCTCAGGGTGGTCGGATTCTGGATGGCCGCAGGGGCCGAGCCGGATGTTTCGGACGGGAGCTGGCGCCACAACACGATGAGGCGCTTGTCGAACGGGTTCACGCCCATGATGTCCGCGGTGAGGGAGACGGGGCTGCCGATGGAGACGGTGCGGTCGTAGCCGGCGTTCACGTGGAGGACCGGCATCGGCGTCACGGGACGGAATACCGGCATGGTATCGCGGTTGACCCGATGGTGCTGCGGAGCGTCCGTGGTCAAGGGGGTGGGCAGAGGCAGCTCGCGTCCGTCGGGCCCGAGCATGTGCAGCGGGAAAATCCCGGGAGGGATGTTCCTGAACGTGAACGTGCTGTCCACCAGCACCGTCTGGAACGGAGATCCCGGAATGATCAGACGGTGCAGGCCGACGGTGTCCGGGGTATCGAGGATGAAGGCCTCGGCCTGCACGAGCGGCGACACCGTCAGTTTCAGCAGGGATCCGGGCGTGGTCGTGGAATCGGAGAAGCTCTTGGTGGCCGGATCGTACGTCAGCCCCTGCAGAAAGGCGCCCGCGGACTCGCCCGCCTGCAGGTGCAGGTTCAGGGAGTGGGTGCTGTCGGCATAGCCTGCGGCCGTGAGGGCCAGGGAGAAACTCATCGGGCTCAGGATCACGGAGTCGACGCCGCTGAGCTGGAGTTCCAGCACCGGAGAGGGCGTCAGCGCGGGGCTTTGCGTGGACAGGTAAATGCCGAGTGATCCCGAGACGTTCACCCGCGTGCCGGACTCGTCGACGAGCACCACCACGGGATTGTCCACCTCGGAGCTGCCGCCCGCGACCGGTTCACTAAAGTTGCAGGCGACCAGTTGTCCCGCGCCGAACACGGATGCCAGCAGCGCGGCCCCCAGGATGGGCAGCCTGTGAACGAGGCGCTGTCGCGTCATTCTCCGGCTCCGCCGTTGCGGACCCCGTGTGGGCGCCCGGGGGCGGTCGGGGCCGCGTCGGGCAGCCGACTGTTGGGAAAGAGCTGCAGCGTGAGGCTGTAGATGCGGTCTTCGTTCTTGTCGCGATCGAGGATTTCCCGCAGCTCCTCCAGGAAGGAGCGTACGCGTTCCTTGACGGTCGCGAAACCGCCGGCGGAAACCGTGAACATGAGCGCATTGTACTGGCGCTGTTCCGGCGGTGTTTTCTCAAGCAGTGTCATCGACATCCGTGTCAGCTCCAGAAGGTTTTCCCGCGCGGCGCGCGCCTGAACGTCCTTGGGAGTTGAAATATGCTTTTCGGTGACCGTATATCCGTTGGCGGTGCGTTTGATCAGGTTCAGATCGAGCAGAAGACGGACGGCATCCTCGACCTGGGCCGGCGTCACTTCCGGGAACAAGCGGCCGGCGATCGCGACCGGGTTCCGCTCTTTGGTTTCCATGCTGAAGAAGTTGCGGACCGCCCCGTAATACCATTTCGAGAAGAACTCGAACTGGTTTTCACTGAGGACGTGCGCGCGCGACGTGCGGAATTTCGACAGCTGGGTGAAGAAGAAATTCTTCTCGACCATACCCTTCGCCTGGTTGAACTGCACGAGCAGGTCGAAGTATTGCCCTTCGCGTTCGGGAAGGTTCAAGGCCTTGGCGAACTTGACCCGCAGGTTCTGGCTGAGGCTGCGGCGCCCCTTGATGATGGCGGGCAACAGGCTGGAGCTGGACGCGGGCAAACCGGCTTCCTTCGCGAACGTGCGCTGGGAAAAAGCCGGGTCGAATTCGCGCCGCCACTGGGTGTAGTCGGCGAGAAACGTCCGGTAATCCAGATACTGCAGGAGATTCGGGCGTTTGTCCGTGCCGGGTGCCATGACCAGATCATACATACTGGCAGGGAGCGCGTGCGGTGGTGATCGCGTTCCGCCGGGGACAAAATGAACCCGGCGGAACGGGGCGGGGGACGGGGCGGGCGCCGCGCGACCCCCGGGATGTCATTCGTCGCGGTCGCCCAACGTCGTTTCGGGACGGATGATGGTGGAGGTGCCGCCTTCGACGATGCTTTGCTCCGAAACCAGCGTCAGCACGGCCTTGTCCGTGAACTCCCTCAGGCTGAGCGCGCCCACGTTGCACATGGTGGCGCGCAGTTTGGCGAGCGTCACGCCCAGGACTTCGGGCACGGTGCCGACGACCGGGACGTAGCCGTCCACGCCTTCCTCGAACTTGAGCTTGCCGGCCGATGCCTCGTCGTCGGCGCCGCCGTCGGAGTAGCGCTGCCAGTTGCGGGCGCGGTTCGAGCCTTCGCCCCAGTAGGGTTTGTAGATGCGGTTGCCGATCGACACCTTCGGCGTGGGGCTTTCCGCGGTCATGGCGAAGTAGCGTCCCATCATCACGAAGTCGGTGCCCATCGCCAACGAGATGATGATCTGGGTGTCGTTGGCCAGGCCGCCGTCGGAGCAGATCGGCACGTAGCGCCCGGTGCGTTCATACAGTTCATCGCGTGCGGCGACGACATCCGTGACCGCGGAGGCCTGGCCGCGGCCGATGCCCTTCTGCTCGCGGGTGATGCAGATCGAGCCGCCGCCGATGCCCACCTTCACGAAATCAAGTTGCGCCTCTTCCGCGAGATAGCGGAAACCGTCCGCCGACACGACGTTGCCGCCGCCCAGGACCACCTTGTCGCCGTAACGCTCGCGGATCCACAAGGCAGCTTCCTTCTGGTACTCGGAATACCCGTCGGACGAGTCGAACGCCAAGGCGTCGACGCCCGCCTCCACCAGCGCGGGCACGCGTTCCTTGTAGTCGTGGGTATTGATGCCCGCGCCCACCGCCAACCGCTTCTCCGCGTCGAGCAGCTCGTACGGGTTGTTCATGTGGTCGACGTAGTCTTTTTTGAACACCAGCGAGTTGAGGCGGCCGTCATGCTCAAGCACCGGCAGGCATTCCTTCTTGTGGCGGTGCAGGAGGCGATTGGCCTCGGCGAGGGTGATGCCCACCCGCCCGTGAACCACCTTCTCGAGCGGCGTCATGTAGTCCTTCACCGGGGTGTCGAGGTCGTCCTCGAATTCCCAGAAGTCCTTGTCCGTGATGATGCCGACGAACTGCCCCGCGTTCGTGCCGTCATCGGTGACCGCGGCCGTGGAATGGCCGGTCCTTTTGCGCAAGGCCACCAGTTCCCGCAACGTGGAGGCGGGGTGGACCGTGGTGTCGCTGCGCACGAACCCGGCTTTGTGGGCCTTGACGCGGGCGACCATCGCCGCCTGGCTTTCGATGGACTGGGAACAGAAAATGAAGGCGAGCCCCCCCTGACGGGCGAGGGCGATCGCCATTTCCGTGCCGGAGACCGCCTGCATGCTGGCGGACACCACCGGCATGTTCAGGTGGAAACGGCTTTTTTCACCCCGGCGGAAGGCCGCCAAAGGGGTGGACAGGGAAACGGCATGGGGGGAATGCTCCTTGCGGCTGAGACCGGGGAGGAGCAGGTATTCGGCAAACGTACGGGAGACGTCGGGGAGTATTCTGGCCATGGCCAAAATTAGATAGCGGAGCGGGGCATGTAAACCACCGCTTCCCCGCGCAGGGGCCCGGTGGACCGGAAACCCGTCAATTGTCAAAAAAGCGAAAAATCGAAGGTGAAATGGTAAGAAAAGTCAAAAAGCCCATGAAGTTTTCAAAAACCGAGTTTATAATAGGAAGCAACCCGGGAAGACAATCCCGCAAGATTCTTTATCACGAAGGTCTCAGCATGAAAAAAAATGCCCGTGCAATGCTTGGTGTTTGCGCCGCCACCGCCCTGATGGCGGCCACGTCGGTACAAGCGGAAATCGTTCGCAACCAGACCCAGTTCGGTACGAGCATCGACGTGGGACAGGTCGTCAAGGGAACCCTGTGGGAAGAAAGCGCCAATGAAGGCAAGGCCGACGGCCAGGTTCTTTCGCGCACCGGCATCTGGCTGACGGAATCGGGCGTGTACAACGACCGCCTCGAAATCCGCCTGACCCTTGGTGGTCTTTTCTTCACGCTGCAGCCTGAAAAGCCCGGTAACTCCCAAACCCGGCGCGTTCTGTTCGGGGGCGGCATCGGGCAGGCCCAGGCCATCTACACCTTCGGTGAAGACGTTCAAAACCCCACCGCGACCTTGCAGTTCGGCTTGTTCCCCCACAAGTACGGTGAATCCGCCAACCTGGGCGAGTACCTGTTTCGCAGCGGCGCCTACCCCGGCTACCTGCAGACGGGCGGCTGGGCGCTGATGCAATCCGCCAGCTACCTGGCGCAGGGTGTGCGTCTGAACGTGCCCATGCTGGACAACAAACTCTCGCACGACTTCATGCTGTACATGGAGCGTGACATCAACCCCGCCCACGACTTCTCGCCCGGCTACATGGTGACCTACCGTCCGGTCGGCTTCCTGGAACTGGGTGCCGGTGCGGTGTGGCAGCATGGCCTGCCGCTCAAGTCCGACAAGGTGCTCACCCCCAAGGATCCGAACAACGCCTTCAGCAAAACCACCGGCCGTCCCGCGACCGGCGATACGGCGACGGTGAACCCCTGCCGCGACGGGGATGATTCCGACTGCGATTACTACAGCTTCAAGGGTTTCAAGACCATGGCGCGCGCCTCGATCGACGTGGGCAACCTGATCGGCTTTGAGGCCGCCCGTACCGGCGACTTCAAGTTGTACACCGAAATCGCCCTGCTCGGCGTGGAAAACGTCGACGAATACCTCTACAACGACCGCATGGAGCGCATGCCCATCATGGCCGGCGTTGTGCTGCCCACCTTCGGCCTGCTGGACCGCCTCTCGTTCGAGGGCGAGTACCGCAAGACCCGCTTCCCCAACAGCATCGGAAGCGCCCTCGGACAGGCCCAGCCCCTGCCGATGGACCAGAACCAGTCCGCGTACAGCTACGAAGAGAAGAAGACGTACGTGAAGTGGACGGCCTACGCCCGACGTTCCCTGATCGAGGGCGTGACCCTGCATGCGCAGGCCGCCAACGACCACCTGCGGAGCTATGGCACGGTGTTCGCCAACCCCGCCCACCGTCCCACCACGGAGAAAAACTCCGACTGGTACTACGTCCTCCGTCTTGAGTTCGGGATTTAAAGGGTAGGGAAACCACGGCATGAAAAACATTACCAACCAACATGTAAAGCGCTCCCTGCTCGCGCTGTGCACGGCGGCGCTCCTCACGGTGCCCGCGGTTTCGCACGCCGAATGGGTCGTGCAGCCCAAGCATTACGGCGGTGCCGTCGACGTCGGCCAGGTCCGGGAAGGCTACTCCGACGTCCCCCTGGAGAACTTCTCCATCACGCGGACTTCGGTGTACCTGGGGATTTCCGCCGTGCATGACGACAAACTTGAGATTCGCTTGAATCTCGGCGGCATGTACTGGTTCGCGGCCAACACGGGCGCGGGCGCGGAATACCGCCTGATCAAGTACGGCAGCGGTCTGGGTGAAGCGCAGGGCATCTACTCCTTCGGTGCCCCCGATAACCCTCATTCCCGCTTGCAATTCGGGTTCTTCCCGGTCAAGTATGGCGACAGCCATAACCTGGGCGAATACCTGTTCCGCAGCGGCACCTACCCGGGCACCTTGGTGACCGGCGGCTGGTCCTACATGCAGGCGGCCGGCTACGGCGCCTTGGGTGTACGCTACATCTTGCCCACCTTCAACGAGAAGGTGACGCACGAGTTCACGCTGTTCAGCGATCGCGACTGGGAGCCGTTGCATGACTTGTCGCCAGGCTACATGGTCACTGCGCGCCCAAATTCCTTTCTGGAAGTCGGCGGTGGTGTCGTCTGGTCCCATGCCTTGCCGGCACGTCCGTCACGGGTAAGTCCCAAAACGTACGCCAATGCCTACAGCAAAACCACGGGCATGCCGGTGGCGGGGCTGGATACCAGCGGTGTTCTGGCCGTTCTGCCGGGCAATGACACGCTATGGGGCGCTTGTCTTGATCCGGATCCGGCCTCGCAAGCGGCCTGTAATGATCCGAACAATGCCCGTGCGCGTCAGACTATCGCCGATTGGCAGGAATGTAAGGCGGGCGACTGCAGCGACATCGGCTATTACACCTTCCAGGGTTTCAAGGCGATGTTGCGTGCCTCGGTGGACCTCGGCGTCCTGCTCGGCCACCCCCGGATCGCTCCCGGTGATTTCAAGGTTTATGCCGAAGGCGCGCTGCTCGGCTTCGAAAACCAGCCGTATTTCTACGAGGACCGGCTGGAGCGCATGCCGCTCATGGCGGGCATGAACGTGCCCACATTCGGGATTCTGGACCGGCTGTCGGCGGAAGTCGAATACCGCAAGGCCCAGTTCCCCAACACGATTCACGGTGTACAACAGGGAAATCCGGTGCCGGTGACTTCCGCAGCCAGCACGCGCGGTGGCTATCAGTTCCTGGATGCCGAGCAATATCCCTGGAAATGGTCCGTGTATGCCCGCAAAAACGTGTTGCAGGGTGTGAACGTCCACGCCCAGGTGGCTTCCGACCACATGCGTCATCCGGATTTCTGGGGCGTCATGTCCAGCGAATCGATCACGACGGAGAAAAAGGACTGGTATTACGTCTTCCGGGTGGATTTCAACCTTTAAGGTTGGTATCCATGAACCCCGTGAAGGCCCTCGTCACCGAAACGCCGTGCGCATTTCGCGTTGCGACGCTAGTTTAAGACGAGCTGCATTAAATTTCTGAGGAGAGAGAGAACCATGAAAATTCAACCCAAAAAACCGTTCAAGGGGCTTCTGACAGCCTCGTTGATGGGTGTGCTGGCGCTGGGGGCCCTGGCGGCCCCGGCCTCGGCCCAGTCCCAGGAGTACACCCACGCTTGTTTGACGAACGCCAACACAAGCTGCCCGAACGTCACCGTTCCGCGTCGTGCGGATGTGGAATACCAGATGGATGCGCGCACCAAGGTGCGCAAGGTCCTTTTGTACGACAATAACGCGGCACATCCCGCCGGCAAGCAGGCCATCCGTCGCGCCTTGATTCGGGCCGCCAACAAGTACGGTTTCGAACTGGTGATCTCGGACGCCGCCATCGGCTATATCACTCCGACCACCCTGGAAGGGGTGGACGTGGTGGTGTTCAGCCAGGGTGACCGTGACGTCACCGGCAGCGTGGGTTCCGCGGGCGACATCGCCCTGCAGAACTACATCTACCGCGACGGCGGCGCGATGCTGATGATGCACGCGGCTTCGGCGTTCATCACCTGTCCCGGAACGGGTACCGGCGGTGGCGGTCACAACATCGCCGACCCCAGCTGCCGTTTCATGGCCCGTGCCGTGGCGCGCCAGTACTACCACCACTTGTCGGCCGGCAGCCCGGCGCGGATCTACGTCGACTCCGTCCAGGCGGGCCAGATTCCGCCTCACCAGTCGACCGCGTCGAACGCGCCGCCCACACCGTCCGTGGCGGTGATGCCCCACGGCAAGTACAACGACGAGACGAAGAACATCTTCGACAACGCGGTGAAGTACAACTGGCCCTTGCCTCCCAACACCACCAGCGACCCCCGCACGTTCGTGTGGGACAACCTGGCGGATGAGTGGTACACCTACTTCAACAACCCCGGCCCGCGTGCCATCCCGGCGATGCAGCGCACCTTCAACGGCGAGGTTTACACCGAAGGCCGTCTGAACATCCTGCTGTCGCTGGACGAAACCAGCCGTTCGATGTCCAACCAGCTGGCCATGGGTGACCACCCGGTCTCCTGGGTGCGCAAGATGGGCAACGGGCTCGCGGCGTACAACAACATCGGCCACGACAACACCCCCTACGCCAACCAGCGTTCCGGCTCCGGCCTGGGTGTGGACAGCATGGCGCATGCCTATCTGTGGAACCTCGTGCGCTTCCTGGCCCGCGACTACCAGGGCTGCATGATCGACAATGACGAGAACTACGTCCCCTGGGCGACGGTGGAAAGCATCACGCCGACCGACACGGCGGGTGGCGCGAACACCTGCAGCGGCACTTCCATCGCGATCGGCCCGGGCCAGACTTCCGCCGCCGGTGTGAGCGCGTTCGCCAACGGCATCCGCGTGGCGACTCCGGACGCCGGCTTCTACCAGGTCTACGTGACCAAGCTGAACGGCCAGCGCATCGGCAGCCGCACGCTGCTGGGCGGACACGGCAAGACGGTCGAGATGAACGAACTGGGCAAGGGCACCTTCATCGTGCAGGTGACCAACCCGCAGAAGAAGGTCAGCTTCTCGCGCGTCGTTCTCTAAGACACGCAGACGGTAAGTGAAAAAACGGCTTCGCGG
>CAZKRC010000051.1:9957-13726 GCA_964555105.1 uncultured Bifidobacterium sp.
TTTCATGGGTTGTGGAACCGTGAATTCCTAGTTTGTTCGGCCTATGCGATCCCTGTATTCCCACGTGTGTAAAGCGTCCTCATCACTTGGGACGGCCGGGCATCTGTCGTCCCCTTTTTCGCCCCCTTTGTCGTTCCGTTCGGCGTTCCGCCTGTCATTTTTTATGGCGCTGGGCGCCCTCCTCCTGTCGTCTCCGGCATTCGCCGCCCGCGCGCTTGATCCCGCGGAAACCCCGTCGCTCACGCGCATCCGCATCCAGCAGTTGATGGACACCGTGGAAATCCACCGCGATGAGCAGGGGCGGTGGTGGGTGGCGGGACGCGATGTGCCGGCACGTGCCGACATGGCGTTGCAGACGATCCGCCAGCTGGAAGCCCTGGAGGAGAAGGAGCCGCGCCGTTTGCGCACGGAGCAGGATCTGGTCGACAACGGCTTGCAGTTGGTGGCCGCCCGCTTCGTCCGTCTGGGCTTCAGCGATGGGGGCAGCCGTTGGTTGCGGCTGGGGGAGATCCCGGAGCAAGCGGCGGTGACGTGGGCCCGTGACGCGGGCAACCCCCTGCTTGCGGAAACCCCTGCGCCCCTCATCGCCTACCGGACACGGGGCCTACCCGTTTCCGCGGACATCAACAGCTGGACCTCCCCGGAGCTCATCTCCGAGGTCTACCTTGAAAACATCGACACCCTCCAGGTGTCATGGCGCGATGAAGGCGGTCCCGTGAACCGGTACACCCTGGTGCGCACGGGCGAGTCCGTGGTGCTGGTGGAGTCCGGTCGGCAACGTGTCAGGAAGCCGCGCGCCGCGAACCCGCGCAAAGCGCGGGAAACCTTGGGCCAGGCGGTCAGTCTCGTGATCGACGGCTACCTCGAACCCGGCGAGACCCCGCCGCCCCGGCATCGTGAGCCCCGCGTTTCCGTACGCATTGTGCTGCGTAGCGGTGCGGTGCATGAGCTGAAGGCCGTGGCCTCGGATGCGCGCTTCGACTACATCTCCCATCCCGAGGCGCCGGACGTGCTAGTGAAGCTCGCACGCGCGCGCCTGGACGCCTTCCGGCATACGGCGGAGTACATCGCCACGAGTTACCCCTACGGCCCCGAACTTGATGACGGCGTCAGCGGACCGCCGCCTCCGGGGTTCGCCATTTACGCCCCGCACGGTGCCCATGATCATCCTGACGACCACGAAGAACATGAAGGGCACGATGATCATGAACATCATGATCATGGGGATCACAGTGGCCATGCCGAGGATCACGGACGCGACGGGAAGAGCCCGCGCAAAAAACACGCGCATTAAGCCTGGGCGTTGCGCACCGGGCAGGCTTCCGGGAATGGAACGCCTCCCAAGCCATCCCCCCCCCCCCAACCCGACTGTCCCCGTAGCCCACCCGGAAAGACTTCGACCGGAGGCCCGACCTCAACCCCCCGAAAATCAACCTTCGAAAAAGGTACGGTTTGGGAGTGGAATGCGTCCGATGGCAGCCATTCTTCGGGGTGATGCGGAAGGTTGTGCGCTAATTCCTTGATTTTTGGTTCAGAATTTTCATTCCGATGGTGACATTGGTCTTATCTGGTGTCGTTTTTGATCGCCGCGCGTGGAGATCAGGATATTTGCATTTTATTTTCTCCTTTTCGGGCGTGAGTTGCGGAAATGTGTTGACGGATCGCTAAAAAATGTCGATTTTGTGTTTTATAAATTCATCTCTCAAGTCGCGAGGGGGCAAAATGTCCAAGAAAATTTGTACCGGAGCGGAAGCGCTGATTCATTGCATGGAACAGCAGGGCGTTGAGTATGTATTCGGGCATCCGGGTGGGGCCGCCATCCCGATTTTCGACGCTTTGGTGGACTCGAGCATCAAATTCATTTTGACGCGCCACGAACAGGGCGCGACCCACATGGCCGACGGTCTGGCGCGCGCTTCCGGAAAAGCCGGCGTGTGTCTCGTGACGTCGGGGCCGGGTGCCACGAATACGATCACGGGCCTGCTGACGGCGCTGATGGACTCGGTGCCCATGGTGGTGATCACCGGCCAGACCATCCAGAGCATGCTCGGTCTGGACGCCTTCCAGGAAGCCGACGTGTCGGGCCTGACCTATGCGACCGTCAAGCATTCGTACCTCGTGCGCGATCCCCAGGACATTCCCCGGATCGTGAAGGAAGCATTCTACATCGCGGAAAGCGGACGCCCCGGTCCCGTTTTGATCGACATTCCCAAGGACGTGTCGGGGGCGATGTTCGAGCCCGATTACAATGTGGAGATCGACCTGCCGGGCTACAAGGTTCCGACCAACGGCGATTCGGCGGCCATCGCGCAGTGCGCGGAGCTGCTGCAGCGCGCGAAGAAGCCGCTGATCCTCGCGGGTCACGGCACCATCATCGCGGACGCGAGCAAGCCGCTGCGCGCGTTGATCGAAAAGCTGCAGATCCCCGTGGTGAACACGTTGCACGGCAAGGGCGCGTTCCCCGAAAGCCATGACCTGTCGCTGGGCATGCTGGGCATGCACGGCACGGCGTATGCGAACAAGGCGGTGATGGAGTGCGACCTGATCATGTCGATCGGGGCGCGCTGGGATGACCGCATCGTCGGAAAGCTGTCCGAGTTCTGCAAGGATGCGGTGAAGATCCACGTCGACATCGACCCCGCGGAAATCAACAAGATGGTGGTGCCCGATTGCACCATCGTGGGCGATGCCCGTCTCGTGCTGGAAGAGCTGTTGCCGCTGACCACCAAGGGCGACACGGCCGCGTGGGTGACGCACGTCAGGAAGCTGCGCAAGCGCTTCCCGTTGCAGTACCGCAAGCATGGAGGCCTCAAGGCCCAGTTCGTTCTGGACGAGCTGTACCGCCTGACCAAGGGCAAGGCCATCGTCACCACCGACGTGGGCCAGCACCAGATGTGGGCGGCGCAATTCTACAAGACGGATCAACGTCGTCACTGGATTTCCAGCGGCGGTGCGGGCACGATGGGCTTCGGCCTGCCGTCCGCCATCGGTGCGCAGTTCGCACGCCCCGATGCGCTCGTGGTCACCGTGGTGGGCGACGGCGGCTTCCAGATGACGCAGGCCGAACTGGCGACCGCGGCGGTCAACAAGCTGGCCATCAAGATCCTCATCCTGGACAACAAGTATTTGGGCATGGTGCGCCAGTGGCAGGCGTTGTTCTTCGACAACCGTCTTTCGGGCGTGGACCTGGAGGGCAACCCCGACTTCGTGAAGCTGGCCGAAGCCTACGGCATCCAGGGCTTCCGCATCAAGCGCAACGCCGATGCCGGCCGTGTGCTCGAGCGCGCCTTGGCCTACAACGACGGTCCGTGCATCATTCATGCGGAGGTGGAGAAGGAGGACAACGTGTTCCCCATGATCCCCGCCGGTGCGACGTACGAGGAAATGGTGCTCGAACCGCCCAAACACAAGATGGAAAAGCCGGTCGGCAGCACCTGACCCCCGGCTTTTGAAAGACCCGGGGGCCCAAGGCCCCCGGAATTTCCTGACAAGGACATCGAATCAAATTCCGCGCACGATGCGCAAGGAGCGGACAACATGATCAACGGAACAGTCAACGGCACGGCCAAGACCGCCTCCCCGGCCGAGGCCTCGATGGAAAGTCACGGCTACCGGCCCGCCGGTGCGCGTTCCAGCCAGCACAGCATCAGCCTGTTGGTGAACAACAAGCCGGGCGTGCTCATCCGCATTTCGCTGGTGTTCGCGCGCCGCGGCTACAACATCGACAGCCTGGTGGTGTCGCCGGCGCATAACGGCAAGTTCGCGCGCA
>CAZKRC010000052.1:0-13624 GCA_964555105.1 uncultured Bifidobacterium sp.
CCACGTTCCACAAGTTCGCCGGGCAGTTGTGCGCCGGCGCGCAGTTCCACGTCACCGATCGCAACAGCTTTTTGCCGTGGTGGTCGACGCTCGCCATCCTCAACCAGCTGCGCGAAGACTACGGCGAGCACTTCCGCTGGAAGGAGCCGCCGTACGAGTACGAGCACACCAGGCTCCCGATCGAGATCCTCATCGGCGGCAAGCTAGAGAGCGTGTTCCCGGAGATCGTGAATGGTTAAATCAGAAATCGGAAATCAGAAATCAGAAATAAACGCGAACGCAAAGCATTCCCGCAATAGCGCTTTGTTTTCTTGTACGGATTTCAGCCTTTCGCTGGCCCCTACATTCCACCCCAACTTTCTGATTGATGATTCGGCCTGCGGCCTCATTCAGCGACAAATCCGCTTCGCGGCCTCATGCCTTCGGCCCAAACTTTCTGATTTCTGATTTCTGATTTCAGACTTTCTCCCATGTCCCTCACCGCCTTCTTCCTCTCCGCCGGGTACGGCTCGCGTCTGCAGCCGCTGACGAACCGTGTGCCCAAACCCGCGATTCCCTTTTTGGGCCAAAGCGCGCTGGAGATCAACGTGCGCGCGGTGGACGCGGCGCTGCGGCCCCGCACGCGGATCGCGAACGCGCACCACCTGCCTGACGCGATCCGCGCGATCGCGGCGAACCTCGACATGGAGGTCATCCACGAGCCCGTGCTGCTCGGCACCGGAGGGTGCCTCGCGAATGCCGCGACCACGCTCGCCGCGACGGACCACTTCCTCGTACACAATGCCGACCTGATCCACGACATCGACCTCGCGGCGCTGTACCGCGCCCATGTGGAATCGGGCGCGTTGGCCACGCTCGCGGGCCTTCAGCGCGAAGGTGCGGCCAACACCCTGTCGATCGAAGAGCGCAACGGTCGCCTCTCCCTGCTGGGCATCCATGGGTTCGAAGGTTATGCGGGCGACCCCCACGAATTCAAACGTTTGACATTCACGGGCGTTGCCTTCTATCGACGCGACTTTCTGGCTTTCGTGCCGTCCGGAGTATCGGATATCAAGGTGTGGTGGAACGCCGCCCGGGCGGGCGGCGGGTTGATCCGCGTGGTGGACGTCACCGGCGCGGCGTGGCACGACTTCGGAACGCCGCAGGGCTTATGGGACGCGATGAAACACCACATGGACCGCACCGGCATTTCCACGTACGGGTACGTTGCCGCGCCGGACGGGACGGATGACCCGGGACGGCCGCCGCGGGTGTCGAACGAAGCCGGGCTCGCCGATCTTCCTTCCGGCTTGCGCAACGTGGTGGTGTACGAAGCGCCCCGCATCCCGCTGGATGCGGGCACGACGAATCTTCTGACGGGCTACGACTTCGACTGGAAGGTACGGCCTTGAACCAGTTCGCTCGCAGGCCCGGCAGACGTGAGGTTGCTAGCTTCTCCTTCCACCCGAATGCCTTCATCGGGAACCTTTTCCCGCCCGGCATCGGCACGAATGTCCGTCCCCTCCACGCGTGCGCTCGCACCGAGGCTTTCCGATGACGCCGATGACGCCGATGCCGCACCGCCCCCGCTTATCCCATTACTCCTACGACAGCCTGGGAAACCCCTGGGTGTCGGGAGGGGGTGCCGTCCGCGATTTCGAAGTGCTGAGGCGGATGGTCCGCGAGGTCGACGTGACACTGTACACGGCCCGACATCCCGGCTTCCGCGAGCGGGACGAAGACGGCATCCGCATCCGTGGCCTGGGATTCGGACGCAGCAACCTGCTCTGTCGCCTGACATTCGCGCTGTCCGCCAACCTGCGCATCCTGTTCGATCGCGCTGACCGCATCGTCACCGGAGCCTCCCTGTATGCGCCGGTACTCACGGGATGTTTCCGGGGTTCACGGCACGCCATTTTCCTGCATCATTACGTGGGACGCGAAGCGATCCGCAAGTACGGCATCGCAGGATATTTGCCCTACGTATGCGAGCGACTGTTGCTGCGCGCGGCACGCCGCTATCTGGTCGTGAACGCGGCCGTCCGCGATCGCATCCGGGAGGTGAACCGCACGGCGGACGTTCTGCTGACGGCGAACGGTTTCGGGACCGCGCTGCTCGCCACCCCGCGCGCGCCGTCGTCCCCGCCCTTCGTACTCTTCCTCGGCCGTTTCGACCTCCGCATGAAGGGCCTGGATCTGCTCATTCCCGCATGGGTGAAGACGCTCGCACCGCGCGGGATCAAGCTTGTGCTCGCGGGACGCGGCACGGACGACGACGCGCGCGCGCTGGAGGAATTCGTGCCCCCCGCGCTCCGGAGCGACATCCGCCTGGAGCGCGACGTGTCCGAAGCGCGCAAGCGCGAGCTTTTGTCCACCTGTTTGTTTTTCGCTTCGCCGTCGCGCTTCGAAGGCTTCGGGATCGCCGCGCTGGAAGCCAACGCGGCGGGTGTCGCCGTGCTCGCGACGGACACCGAAGGTTTCCGCGACAGCCTCGCCTTTGGTGAAACGGCCTTGGCCGTACCGGTGGAGGACGCCGCGGCCCTGGAGGCCGGGCTGGCGCGCCTGGCGGAGGACGAAGCCTTGCGCGACGCCTTGGGAAAGGCGGGGCGTGAACGCGCCCGCGCCTTCAGTTGGGACGCCATCGCGGCACGGGAACGGGAGTGGGTTTTCGGGGCCACGGGCACGGAGCGAGGAACATGACGGCCCGCCCGCTGGCCGCGGCCTGGATCTCCGGAGCGGGCCCGAACTCCGGAGTGGGGCGCGTGGGCGCGGAACTCACCACACCGCTGCGCCATCATCCCGATTTCCGGAAACTTTATTTCAACGGGAGTACGGGTAGGCTCGAAGAGAGCGGGGCGGCCGGCACCACCGTCGTGGCGCGAGGCCGGACCACATGGGGGAAGAGCCTGTTCGCCCTCAGCCTTGCGAACAAGGTGCCGCGCTATCGCGCAGCCTTCATCGACAGCCAGAATCTCGCGTTCCTCCGGCCGCGCTGCCCGGCGTGCCTCTTTGTACACGACCTGTTCTACTGGACCCACCCACGTTCGCCGCTTGAACGCCTGCAGGGACACCTCTTGTATCGCGGCATCGCGCGTTACGAAGCGGTACTGGTGAATTCCGAATATACCCGCGCCCAGGTTGTGGCCCACACCGCCACGGATCCCGCACGCATCACCGTGGTGCCCCTGGGTTTCGACCGCGGAACGTTCCATCCCGCAGCCGTGGACCGCTCCACCTTGCGGACGAGTGTCGGCCTTCCCGGGGACGCGCGCGTGGTCTTTCACCTGAGCTCGGGAGAACCCCGCAAGAACCTCCCGCGCCTGATGCGCGCTTTCGCACGCGTCGCTCACGCGCAGCCGGACGTGTTCTTCGTTAAAGGCGGGGGAACACTGAACCCCGGCGCGCGAAACGACGTGCTCGCCCTCGCGGCCGCCCTCGGGGTCGAAGACCGCGTGCGCGTTCTTCCCACCCTGGACGAAACCGGACTGGCCGACTGGTACCGCGCGTGCGACGTCTTCGCGCTGCCTTCGCTGGCGGAAGGCTTCGGCCTTCCCGTGCTTGAGGCCCAGGCTTGCGGAACACGCGTTGTCACTTCGTCCGATACGGCCCTGGGTGAAATCGCCGGGCCTTTGTGTGATACGGCGGACCCCCGCAGCGAGGATGCGATCCAGCACGCCCTGGCGACGGCGCTGGGGAAGCAAGCCCCTTCCGACCAGCTTCTCGCCGAAAGCGGCGAGTGGCTCGCACGTTTTTCATGGGAACCGGGCCGGGCTTTCCTGAAGCGATTCATGGGCTTCGGGAACTGAATCCAGGGTGCACGGAGCCGGCAAAGCTTGATTGTATCTTTGCTGGATGCCATATCGCCGTGGATTCCCGCCTCGATCCGTCAAATGCCCCGTTACGCGACGCGCTTTTCCCACGGCACAGGATCCACGACACGAAACGTGAGCAAGCCACCGTATGCCGCCATCCGCTAACCCACCTTCCGGCCCCCACGCATCGCCCCGACTGAACCTGGGTTGTGGCGCGCTCAGCATTCCCGGTACGATCGGCGTGGACCGCGTGCAACGGGGAAGTACACATGTCATCGCGGACCTGTCGAAACCGTTGCCCTTCCGTTCCGGCTCCGTGTCCGCCGTCTACATCTATCACGTGATGGAGCATCTGAATTTCGTGCGCCTGATGGAGGACCTGCACCGCGTTCTCACTCCCGAAGGCCGTCTCCACATCCGCGTCCCCCATGCCTCTTCCTTCGGTTTTTGGGACGACCCCACGCACGTACGGCCCTTCACGTCGCGCACTTTCGATTATTGGGAACCGAACTATCACCAGGAGTACGGCTTCAAGACGCGCTTTCACGTGCTTGACCGGAAACTGCATTTCCTGGGAAACCCCGATATCAACCGGTTCAGGACGCTCCCTTGGATCACCAATCCACTGTGCAGCCTCCTGAACAAAATGGCGAATGCCCATATCAGGCTGTGCGAACGGTTCTGGGCGCAATACGTCGGTGGGTTCGCCGAGATCGAATTCGAACTGCGCAAGGCCTGAAGCGTCCACACCTTTACGGGCCCTTGGATGCGATGTGGGCGATGCACGCCGCGAACGACACTCGCATCAGGCCTTCCTTGACGGATTGATACGGGACCACGACGAAAACCCCAGGTGCATGTGCCGCATCACCTGCAACCGCGAACGGACACCTGTCACCCGTCAGCGTGAAGACTCTCCGGGGGACGACAGCAAACGCAAGCCCATCCACATCCCTCCCGCCGCCGCGGCCACCAGAAGGGGAAGGTACCCCAGCACCGTCGCTCCCAGAATCGTTTCCGGAGGAATACCCGCAAACGTGCCGTACAACAAAATGTTCAGGTACTCCCTGACACCGACCCCTCCCAATGTGACGGGAAGGAGCAGGCCCACCTGAACAAGAAACGGAATCAAAAACAGGACCCACATGGCCACTGGCCAGTTCACCGCGCGAAACAAGGTGTACACGCTTACCACCGACAATACCTGGATCAGCAGGGAAAGCATGAAGACACGGGACATCAAACCCGTGTCCCGCAAGTACGAGCGCAGGTCGTCCCACACCGAAACCACGCGCTCCCTGAAACGCCACCCCAGTGCCGCGACGATGGCCAGGCCAACAGCCGCGGCCAGGATCGACACCGGAAGCACGGCGACTTCGCCCCATACCGGGAGTGAACGGACTTCCGCCCAGGCGAAAACGAGAAAAACGGTGGCGAGCGCGACCTGCGTGAACAACCCTGCGGCGCGCGCAAGAACCGCGGCCACGAAATTCTTCTGCAATCCGCCGTACTTGCGGCCGAACGCGTACGTTCGCGCGCCTTCAGCCAGGGCCGTGGAAGGCAGCAGCAATGCCAGGAAGTGCCCCACCAAAACATAATAGGCGTACTTGCGCAGGGTTATGCCCTCGACGGGAAACAAGACGCGCCATCGGGCGGCATTCAGGCAGATCAAGGGAACCTGAAGCGCCAGGCACACCACGATCCATCGCCAGTCGGCCGTACGCAACACCGGTGCCAAGGAGGTCAAGTCGACTTTTCCAGCCACCAACCAGATGGCCAGGGCCGTCAAGGTCAACTTGAAAATCACCACGACCGGTCGAGGGAGACGTTGCAGCACGACGTACCCGGGCCGGTCAGCGCGATGCCGTGGCTGTTCCGGAAGCCCTTCCAGAACGGCGCCACACCAAAGCAAGGAGGACCAGCGTCAGGAGGGAGGCAAGCGACACCCGAATCCCCAGGGCGATCCAGGGAGAACGGTAGACGAAGTCCACACGATGCGTTCCGGGCTCAAGCATCACGCCCCGAAGGATATGGTTCACCCTCAGAAGAGGGACGTCCTTCCCGTCCACCTGTACCTTCCAGTGCGGAAACCACACGTCGGAAATCACCAGGATGCCTTCCGAGGGAGCATCCACGGAATAGGATTGATGATTGTAAGTGCGGCTCAACTCGGTTGCCGTCACCAGGGGAGCACTGTCCGCCGACATCACGCCGCCCGTGCGCCCGCCCTCACCGGCCACCAACGCAAGGCGACGAGGATCGAAATCATCCTCCAGCATACGCTCCACGGTCCTGGATTCGGGGAATTCCTGCCATGCAGTGACAAACCAGGTACGCGGCAGCATGGAGGCGTTCAGGACGAGGTTGAGTCCGGGATGATCCTGGGTCCGGAACGCGATATACTTGACGTTCAACATGTCGAGGAATTTGCTTCCCGACACGGTCCCGTCGCTGTTCTGCTGCAGGTTCTCGAAAAAGGTCGGGTTCCGGTGATAGTCGTGCCCCCGGTATTCCCGGAAGTGACGCAGCTCGTTGTCGACCCAGCCGTCCGCCAGTTCAAACCCGTAGTACTGCCCATGCCACCGCTCCAGGGCCCCGGGAATGCTCATGACCCGGAAGCGGTCCGTGTCGGATTGGATATAAGTGATGGCGGGATCATTGGGGGTCAACGCGTTCGCGTCGTACCCGCGGATGAAGTGGGTGTTCACCCAGTAGGCGTCCACGACAACCGCCGCCAGCACGGCGATCCCGAAAGCGGCGAGACGACGCGTACGTAACAGCAGCGACGACACCGCCCACGTGAGCAAAGCCACGACGACCGCGACGCGGAACGCCCCCAGGGAAAAGGCCCCTTCGGCCGCAGCCTGCCGGGCGAGATTGGGTATCGCGGATTCATCCACGAACCATCCCCACACGGAATAGGGAAGGGCCGGAAACAACCCGCACACCGCCAGCGCGGCCGCAATCGACCAACCCCACACCCGCACTTTCCGCAGAATGGTGGTACGCTGCGCATCGGGAAGCGCCTCCGGGCCCACCACCGCAAGGCGGCGCAGGGTCTCGGCACTCATGAGCAACAAGGCCATTGAGAGCCAGAACAGCATCATGCTGGCCGCCCTGAAATTCTTGATCCCCGGGACGAAATCGTAGAAGAGGCGGAAGACCGGGGTATGGGCGGCCAGACCGTACAACATCGCGAGCAGGCCTACGCCGCCCCACAGCCAGTACCAGCGGCTTTTGCGGAAAGCGAACAACCCCAGCAACGCAAGAAACCACACCGTCGTCCCGGGAGCTTCCGTATTCAACTTGAAGGGGTTGCGACCCCAATACTTCTCGTTGAGGCCACCGAACTCCGGCACCAGCAGGGAGGCTGTCTCCTCGGGATGCATCGACCACGAGGTCGCGTGCTCGAATGTGGTTCTCTCCGCGCCCCCACGCACGCTGAAGTCCTTGTTGTACTGGAGGGGAGGATAAAAGAAAAAGAACGTCAGGCCCACGCCCAGCAGCAAGGGAACCCAGAACCTCAGGGCCAGCGAACCGGCACGACGCATTTCACGACCCGACAGCGCCGGCAACAGGAAATACAGCCACACGAGGAAGTACCCCATCATCACGAAGTAGGTGAACTGAAGGTGCGTCGTGAAAATGAAGGCCGCCACGGTCAGCGAAAGTCCCAGCATGTGCTTCCAGGAAGCGGACGGACCGAGAATGCGCAACAGGAAATACAGCGAAAGAGGCAACCACGCCATAATGTGGAACTTGCCCGTGTGTCCACCGAAGATGTACGAGATGAAGTGGGGGTTGAGTGCCCAGGCCAATGCAAGCGGAGCCGCCAGCCAACGATCAAGGCGGAAATACCTCTGGGTCAGCAGGTAGGCATTGAACCCCGCCAACAATACGTGAAGGATGAAGTTGACCGTGACGACATACGCCACGGGCAACACGAAGCCCAACAGCACGAAGGGAGGATACGTCGCATCCCCGACCATGGCGTCGAAGGTGGGCATCCCTCCCAGAAGGTGCGGGTTCCACAGGGGAAGCTCGCCCCCCCGCAAGGCATCGAAATACCAACGCCACCCCGGCGCGCCCATCTGGTCGGAGGAGAACAGGATTTCCCCCGCGAACAGCACCGGCAGAAACGGCAGCAGGCTGATGACCCACACCGCAAGCAGCGCCTTCCAGTTGTCCGCGAGCCAAGAGCGGAAAGTCGTGCGTTCGAAAATCGGTTGTGCGCTCATCGGTCCTCACGATCCGGTCCGGTGGCCGGTGTATCGACGTTAAGTATTCGGGCCTAGATAGTAATCCGTCTCGAAGCGTCGTGAACGCAACACCTCGATGAAGGTCCCCGGCTTGTCCGTGCGCCGCATCCGGTAGAAGGACGCGGTCGCCAGGCCGGGAAACAGGCGGGCCAACACACGGCTCGGCCACGCCGGGAAAGGATAGAAAGCGCTACCGCGGAACCCGTCGACCGCGAAAAATCCATCGCACGTCGCGAACTTCGTCAGGCCCTCGCGCGTGAACCCGCGCACATGGGGTCCGAGCACCTTCATGCCCGAAGGCTGGCATCCCAGCAGCAGCATCAGGCGGTCGTGCCACGCCGCGAGGTTCGGCACGCCGATGAGGAACAGGCCTCCGGGCTTCAGTACGCGCGAGACTTCGGAGAAGATGAAAAAGATGTCCTTGGTGTGCTCCAGCACCTGATTCATGGACACCACGTCGATGCTTTGATCGGGAAACGGCAGCGCGTCGCGCTCCACGTTGACCGGATGCGTGACGATGCCCTTGGCCGCGCAGATCTCGCGATAAGGCCCGTAGCCTTCCAGCCCGTGCAGCTCGCACGCGCGCCCCACGGTGCGCGCCATCAACTCAAGATCGTCACCCTGCCCGCACCCCAGGTCGAGAATGCGCGGCACCGCCTCCGCGGGCAGCGCCCGCGCCTGTTCCGCGGCCCACGCCGCGAGGATCGGGCGGCCGTACGTCAAATGCTCCGTGCCGCCCTTGAGCCGCACGAAGAAGTCGTAAAGAGGGTCGAGGACAGGCATGGGATACGTGTGGTCAGTCTGTGATTAAATCAGAAATCAAAAATCGGAGATCAGAAAGGAAGGCAAAGCGGACGGGAAAACTCGAGTTGCCTGTCGCTTTTTCTGATTTCAGATTTCAGATTTCAGATTTTTTTTCGGTCCCTACCGCTTCGCCTTCCGCAACAGCCAGATCTCTTCCTTGCCGGCGCGTTCGGGCGTGCTCTTCTTGGGCACGATGCGTTCCTCCAGCTCCAGCACGCTGTCGAGACGCGCCATCAGCTCGCCTTCGGAGGTCGGGTGCGGCGGGCCGTCCAGCGACGTGCTCTTGATCAACGGATGGAACACCGCGATCACCAGGCCACCCGGGCTCAGCATCTTGTCCCACACCTCGAAGTACTCATCGCGGCGACCGGGGTGGATGGCGCTGAAGCATCCCGATTCGTAGATGATGTCGAAGGGGTCGGTGCTCTTGGGCGCCATTTCGAAGAGGTCGATGTTCAGCACCGAAAGCTTCGGATGCTTCTCCGCAAGGGCCGACAGCGAGCTCACCGCGCTTTGCGCGAAGTCCACCGCCACGGTCTCGTGACCGCGCTGCGCCCAGGCCGCCGCATCATGGCCGCGGCCGGCGCCCGGCACCAGCACGCGCCCCTTCTTGGGGCACAGCGGATTCTTGAAGAACTCCGTCAACGCGGGCGTCACCTTGCCAAGGTCCCAAGTGTCTTTCTTTTCCTGGTAAAGGGCTTCCCAGTATTCCGGCAGATTTTGAGTCAACATGTCAGGCTACTTTCTTCAGAGGTAAGGCGAGTTGACCGCACGCGGCCAGAATGTCCGGCCCGCGCGGCCGGCGCCGCAGCACTTCGAAATCACCATGGCGGAGTACGGCCTCGAAAGCCTGGATCTCCTCCTCGGTGGGCGGCTGCAGCGCGGGATCCTCTCCCTTGTTCAGGGGGATGAGGTTGATTTTGCAGTTCCGTTGCGACGCGATCCGTCTCAACTCGCGCGCCGCCACGGTCGTGCAGGTTTTATCCTTGATCAGGATGTATTCAAAGGTCAACTTCTGGCCGGTAAGCGCGATGTACTCGTCCGCCGCGGCCAGAAGGTTGTCGATGTTCCAGCGGCGGTTCACCGGCATCAGCGCCGAGCGGACCTCGTCGTTGCTGCCGTTCAGGCTCACCGCCAGCTTGAAGTCGGGCGCGCGTTGCGCCCATTCACGGATCTTCGGGACGATCCCCGAAGTCGACACCGTGATATGCGATTTGCCGATCCCGAAACCGGTTCCGGCATTGATCGTCATGCAGGCCCGCGCCACGTTCTCAAGATTGTGCAGCGGTTCGCCCATGCCCATGAAAATCACGTTGGACAACCGGCTGCCATCCTGTTCACGCACGAAGCGGGACACATGATGAACTTGCTCAAGAATTTCACCCAGGGTCAAATTACGGATAAACCCCATGGTCGCCGTGCGGCAGAACGTGCATCCCATCGCACAGCCCACCTGGGACGAAACACAAATCGAACGGCGGTCTCCGGACGGAATCATCACCGTCTCGAACACGTGACCATCGTGCGTCTCGAAAGCCCACTTCCGGGTTCCGTCCACGCTTTCCTGACGTGACTTCTCGCGCAGCACCGAAACCTCAGCGGTCTCGTGCAATTTTTCTATCAATTTCTTCGGAAGATTGCTCATGTTCTGGAAATCATTTTCCAGGTGACGAAACATCCACTCCCGAATCTGGCGTCCGCGGAAGCGCGGTTCGCCCAAGTTGGCCACCACGTCTTCCAAGGCCTCAAGATCGAGGTTTAGTAGATGAAGTTTGGCCATAGACCCGCAAATCTAATAAATTCATGGGGTTGTGAAAACTGCCCACAGGGTGGCCGTCATGTTTCGTGAGGCCGCAGTTGCGGTTATTCGCCGGATTTCGCCACATTGTGCCGCGGAACCGCGCTTGGAACCACACGCGGAACCCCACTATCTGATCCTGCGCCGGGCCGACAACCCGCAGGATCCCTGGTCAGGCCACTACGCCTTTCCCGGCGGCCGCCGCGAGCCGCAGGACGCCTCCCTGCTCCATACCTGCCTCCGGGAAACCCGGGAGGAATGCGGCCTGCACCTTCCCCTTTCCGCCCTCGTGCGCGCCCTCCCCGTCACCGAAGCCGGCCAAACGCACGGCCGCCCCATCCCCGTCACGCCTTACCTTTTCGAGCTCACCGAAACGGCGTCTCCCCTCGAACTCGTCCTCGAACCGCTGGAGTGCGCTTCTTTTCACTGGGTTTCCGCCTCTTACCTGCAGAACCCGCTTCATCACACCCGCATCACGCCCATCCCGGGTTCCCCTCTCGATTTTCCCGCCATACGCCTCGAGGGAGGACACATCTGGGGATTCACCTACAAGGTTCTGGCCGGCCTGCTCGAAGTACCCCGGCCCTGATACAGGGACGCCGCAGCCCACGCCGCGACAGGATGCAGCAGGATGCAGGCAACGACAGGATGACGTCAGGTTTTTTGGGGGGGTGAACCCTTTCCCGTACCGCGGCCTTTCCTCTGAGCGACGCCATCGGGAAAGGGGGCGGGAAGGGAACAGGAAGGGTGGGGGCGGGCTCCACCGGGATTCCGGAAGACGATGACCCGACGGGCCCACCGCCGCGACGCGGCGCTCTCAGAACCCGGTCTTCAGCGTCACGCCCATCTCCCGCTCGTTGCGCCGCGCCGCCGTCACCGGCACATCGGCGATCACCTGAACCCTTGTGAACCCCCACACGGCCCATTCATACGAAGCGCCCGCGCGGGCGTAAGTCCGCGCGTCACCCGCCACATCCGTCAAATCATACTGGGCGAGCCCGAAGCCCTCCAACGTGCCGCGCCCGCGCGTCCAGCCCACCGCCACACGCGCTTGCGCCTCGCGATCGGCATGCGGATTGACGAGTACAGGGGTTCCGTGGTCATGGCCGGCATGTGCGATCTTGCTGACTTTGGCGATCCTGGCGACCTTGGCCAGCGGCACCGACGCCTCCCCGCGCCCCGCGACTCCAGGCACGCGATGTGCATGATGTGCATGATGCGCGGCGGGGCTTCCGGTCCCCGCGGACGCGCCGGCCTCCTCCAGCGCCGTGCTGACGCCGAACATGCCGGTGGCGTACCACAGGGACGCGGAACCGGAGCGCGGCATGAAGTCATGGCGCACACCGATCCACGGGAGCAGCATGTGATGATCACCCGCCAGGCCATCCTTGCGGTTCCCCACGGGCAGCTCCCACTGCAGCCCCACTTCGCCGCTCCAGGAATAGGACAGACGACGCGCGTACCGTGCCATCACCACCGGGTTCGACAGGCCCGTCGCGATGGCGCCTCCCTTGTCGAGACGGGTCAACGGGATTTCCGCGCCCACCGAAACCCCGGCGTAGTTCAGGAACACACGCGGTGCGGTCACGACATAGGATCCCCGGTGTCCGGCGATGTCGTAACTCACCGCGCGCGTACGCAAGGCCGCCTCGACCGTGGGCACATCGCCCGACCCGGCAGGGCGCGGGCAGCTTTGCAATCCGCAAAACGCGGACGCGGACGTGGAGAGCAACAGGGAAAACGACAATGCGGTCAGGAGCGGGGGGAGTGGTGCGGCTTGCAGCATGTGAGAAGATTAGCGCTCTCCACGTCTGCGGGGGATGCCGCAGAATGTGGCAGGAGAAACAGTACAACAACACAGCAGTAAACGCAGCCCCGGACAGCCCCCCACCGACCGATATTTTATTGTTGTACTGCTGTACTGCTGTACTGCCGTCATTCCCACCTCACTCCCCCTTCTCCCCTGTAGTAGATTTCACCCATGCCTTCCTCTCGCCCTCTCTACCTCGCCCCCAGCATCCTCAACAGCGATTTCGCCCGCTTGGGCGAAGCGGTCTCCGTGATCGAAAACGGCGGCGCCGACTGGGTTCACGTCGATGTGATGGACGGGCACTTCGTCCCCAACCTGACCATCGGCCCGGTGGTGGTTGAAGCGCTGCGCGCCATCACCACACGCCCGCTCGACTGCCACCTCATGGTCAACGAACCCGAGAAGATGATCCCGTGGTTCATCGATGCAGGTGCCGACTCGCTCACGTTCCACATCGAAGCCGCCGCTGACTCCGTGGCGCTGGCACGCTCCATCCGGGCGCAGGAACGCGCTGGCCACAATCTGCGCGCCGGCATCAGCCTGCGCCCCGCGACCCCGCTCGAGGCGCTCGAAGCCGTGCTTCCCGAAATCGACATGGTGCTGATCATGTCCGTGAACCCCGGCTTCGGCGGACAGAAATTCATGCCCGAAGCGCTCGACCGTGCCCGCACGCTGGCCGCGCGGCGCGACGCCCTGGGCCTCGACTTCGACATCCAGATGGACGGCGGCATCGGTGCGTCGAATCTGCGTGAGGTGGCCGCTTCAGGCGTCAACGCCTTCGTGATCGGCTCCGCGATCTACCGGGCTCCCGATCCCGTCCAGGCCACGCGGGATTTGAAGACAATGCTCAATGAGCAATGAGCAATGCTCAATGGGCAATGGGCAATGGGCAATGGGCAATATTCGGAGCCTCATTACAGTATCACAACAGTAAAACACATGCCCGGATTTGAAGCCGACGTAAGGTAGTTAGAGCCCGTGCTCCGTCACCTCAGGCAAAGACGGCTCGACAGTGTCTTTCCATTGCTGTGATGCTGTGACGCGCTATTGCTCTAGTGTGCTCGTGCTCCCTGATGCCTTTTCGGCCCCACTAAAAAATGCACATGGTTCAGCGACGGAGCGAGAGCGAGCAAGGCCAGGCGCTCCGACGCAGCCGTACCGG
>CAZKRC010000053.1:0-13499 GCA_964555105.1 uncultured Bifidobacterium sp.
CACTGCCCTTTCACGGCGGCGACAGGGGTTCAAATCCCCTTGGGAACGCCAATTCAGAGGGGCGACTCCGTGAGTCGCCCCTCTTTTTTTGCCCGCACGGGATATCGCGACGCGACCCGTCGGATGCGGGGCGATTCCCCGGGGATCGTGGGGTTGAGAGGGCGACTCGCTGAGTCGCCCCTACTTCCCCCCTGAATAACGGCTCGACTCTTTCCGTGACCTCTTTACTACCGTCTACCCCCCTGCCTTCGCAGGGGGTAGGCGGTTCTCAACCAACATCCCCACACCACCCCATGCTCACTTCCGATTTCGACTTCACGTTCCCCGAATCGCAAATCGCCCTGAGACCTCTTCCCCGCGGCGAAGCCCGCCTGATGGTGATATCGGCCTCCGGCACGACGGCGTCGACCTTCGGCCGCGCCCGTGATCTGGTCGACATCCTGCAACCGGGTGACGCGCTCGCGCTCAACGACACCAAGGTGTTGCGGGCACGCCTGCGGGGCACCCTCGCGTCCGGCGGCGCCTGCGAAATCCTGCTGCTCAAACCGCGCGCCGACGGCGCGCCCGACGCCTCCACCTGGGAATGCATGGCGCGCCCCGGCAAGAAACTCAAGCCGGGAACCACCGTCCGCTTCGCCGACGATCTTGCAGCCGAAGTGGTGAACGTACTGCCCGAGGGTGAACGCGTGCTGCGCTTCAATCTCTCCGGCATGCGTTTTTACGAGGCGCTGGAGCGGCTCGGGAACATTCCCCTGCCGCCGTACATCAAGCGCGACGCCGACGAAGAGGATGCCGAGACGTATCAAACCGTGTTCGCGGAAAACCCGGGCTCGGTGGCGGCTCCCACGGCTTCGCTGCATTTGTCGGAAGAGATGTTGGCGGCACTGACGGCAAAGGGTGTGCGCCTCGCGAAAGTGACCTTGCATGTGGGCGCGGGGACCTTCCGGCCGGTGCAGGTCGAACATGTGGAGGACCACCCCATGCACACGGAGGCCTACACGTTGCCGGTGGAATCCGCCCGCGTGCTGAACGACACGAAGGCTTCCGGCGGGCGGATTTTCGCCGTCGGCACGACGGCGGCGCGCGTGCTGGAAACCTGCGCCGACGATGCCGGCGTTTTGCACGCGCACACCGGCGAAACCGGCATCTTCATTTACCCGGGTTACCACTGGAAGGCCGTGGACGGCCTGCTGACGAATTTCCACTGGCCGCAATCGACACTGTTCATGCTGGTGGCGGCCAAGCTGGGAACCGAACGCGCCAAGGCCGCCTACGCCGACGCCATCGCGCGCGGGTTCCGGTTGTTCAGCTACGGCGACGGGATGTTGATCGTGTAACGACGGTGGCGCCGGCGTTTCTGGCGGCAAACCCGCTTCGCAGACCTAAGGTCTTACACGGGATGCGGCGGACATGCTGTACCCAAAGGCACTTATATTTTATCTTATACTCGTAAATTTGGGATCGGAGGCCGAATATGGCGCAATTGACCATCTATCTCGACGAACAAACCATTCAGCGCATTGAAGAGGCCGCCTCCGGAGAACACCTGTCCGTTTCGCGCTGGGTCAAGGCGCGCCTGATTCGTTCACTGGATGGTGAGTGGCCTGCCGGGTACTTCTCTCTCGAAGGTTCCTTGGAAGAAGATGATCTCCGCCGGGTGGCCGAGCCCAAGCCCGGCTATGATGCTCCGCGGGAATCGTTGTGATGTTTTTACTCGACACCAATATCTGCATCTATTGGCTCAAGGGAACCTATCCGAACATCGGGCTGCGCTTGTGCGCCCTCTCCCCCGACATGGTCGCGATTCCCTCCATCGTTCAGGCGGAGCTTTACCTGGGAGCCTACAAGAGCCTCTCCCGCGAAAAAACCACGGCCATCGTGGAGGCGTTTCTCACACCGCTGACCATCGTTCCGTTCGGTCCGGCGGAAGCCCGGCAGTACGCCCGCATTCGTAGCGAAGCCGAGTGGGCCGGAAAGCCCATCGGACCGAACGATTTATTGATCGCCGCGACGGCACTTGCCTGTGGCGGCACGCTGGTCACGCACAACGTACGCGAATTCTCACGCGTCGCCGGATTACAAATCGACGACTGGACGGTTTAGACGAATGCTGATCGTATAACCGCGTTCACGGGGTAGCGGCACGTTGCAACGTGCCGCTACGAGGGATATCATCAATCCCCGTGAACGGCGTCGACGAACGCGCGGGCGTGGTCGGGCGAAATGTGCGGCATGATGCCGTGGCCCAGGTTCCACACGTGCGGGCGGTTGCCCACGACCTGCTTCATCTCCGCCACGCGCGCACGGATCTTCTCGATGGGCGCCGTCAGATAGCTGGGATCGAGATTGCCCTGGAACACCTGGTTCGGGTGCGCTTTGAAAGCGTCATCGAGCTCCACGCGCCAGTCAAGACCCACCACGTCCGCGCCGAGCCCGACAAAGTCGTTCAGCAGGGACGGGGCGCCGTTGGCGTAATGAATGACGGGGATCTCGGGGAACGCCGCCTTTACGGCCTTCACGATGCGCTGCGTATACGGCTGCGCGAACTCACGATAGTCGCGCGGAGCGAGGTAGCCCGCCCACGAATCCATGATGGTCAGCGCGTCGGCGCCCTGTCGCGCTTGTTCGATCAGGTACGCGGCGGTGATGTTCGCCAGTTTCGACAAGAGCATGTGGTACGCGGCCGGGTCCGAGTACATCAGGGCCTTGAGCTTTGCGAGCTCCTTGGACGAACCGCCTTCGACCATGTACGAGGCCACCGTGAACGGGCCACCGGCGAAGCCGATCAGGGGAACATAGCCCTGGAGGTTGGCCTGTGTACGGCGGATGCCTTCGAACACATAAGCCAGATCCGTATTGATATCGTCGCCCTCGTTGCCACCGGGCATGGCCGCGATGGTGGCCGCGTCGCGTACGGGGTTGTGGACCACGGGGCCCTCACCTTCCACGAACTCGAGGTTCAGTCCCATGGGCGGCAACAGCACGAGAATGTCGGAGAACAGGATGGCGGCATCCACGCCGACCTGGTCGACCGGCTGAACCGTCACTTCCGCGACGGCGTCGGGCGTGCGGCAGAACTCCAGAAAATTCGGGAAGGTCTTGCGCACGCGGCGGTAGTCGGCGAGATAGCGCCCGGCCTGACGCATGATCCACACGGGCGGGCGCGGGGTCGAACGACCTTGGGCGGCCTCCAGAAACGGGTGTTTGTAACCTTCAGGACGAGCGACGCGGGGAATGAGGGGAGTATTCATGTTACCCCCAAAGGTAGGAAGTGCCGCCCGAAAGGGGACCGGAGCGCCCGGCACCCGTCAGGAACCCTGTAAATGATGCCCAAAGGCGATCTTAAAGTCGATTTTTGATTTTTCCGGCTTCAGGTCGAATCCGGATCTCAAACTTCAGTCCCGGACTTCCGAACCTCTGGTTCTGAATATTCCAGGCCGATTCGCCGGCTTCGCAGCCACGCCTTCTGCGCTCATTTCATATTTCAGATTTCATATTTCTGATTTCAAAAAAATGGTGTCCCCGCCCCGACTCGAACGGGGATCAGCGGTTTAGGAAACCACAGCTCTATCCTGTTAAGCTACGGGAACACGGACGGGGAAAGATAGTGTGATTTGGGGGGTGAGGGGCGACAGTGGGGACGTTCCATGAAGTGGGTGGCGGCAGGCAAAGGCGTGGCGACCTTCCCTGAAGGTGGTCGTTTTGGCCATGGGAGTCTTTCGCAACCTCCGGAGTTTTAAAACACCCGGTGGCCCCAGAAACCAGCCACCAACCTCAGGCACGGTCCGCAGGGCAATACCAACCTCCGGTCAGGCCCCCGGAGCGCACCAGCCACCAGCCTCCCGTAAAATTCTAAATTGGAGGTTCTACCACGCTTCCGTCCCCGAAGGAACTCCGCTTTGCTCCATCGCATCGAGGTCGCCCAGAAAAGCCCCGCCACCGACTCCCCCGCGCAGCGCCTGCTGCTCGCCATGCGCGATGATCTGGGGATTCCCGCAGACGCCGCCGCCCTGATCCGGGTGTATACCCTGGAAATGGCCCTCACGCCCGAGGAACTGGAACGAGTGGCCCGCGAGTTGTTCTGCGACCCGGTGACGGAGACTTTCACCATCGGAACCCCGGCCGCCGATGCGGCCTTGCCCGGCTTCGACTGGGCCCTGGAGGCCGGTTTCAAGCCCGGCGTGACCGACAACGTGGGCCGCTCGGCCCGCGAAGGCATCGCCGACGCGTTGGCCGCATCGGGCCGTACGCTGGGTGAGGACGACAAGGTGTACGCGGGCCGTCAGTTGTTGCTCAAGGGCGCACTGACGCGCGAACAGGCCGTGCGCGTGGCGACGGCGCTGCTCGCCAACCCGCTGATCGAGACGTGGCAGGCCGTCCCGCGCGCGGAGTGGGCCCCCCGGAAGGGCATCGCCCCGCAGTCGCGCAAGGTGGTCGTGCCCCACACGCCGGGCGTGAAGACCATCCCCCTGCCCGAAGATCCCGCGGCCCTCGAGCAACTCTCGCACGACATGTTGCTGGCGCTGACGCTGGAGGAGATGCAGGCGGTGCGCGCGCATTTCGCCGATGCGTCGAACCGGGCCGCCCGCGAGGCCGCCGGCCTCCCCGCCGATCCGACCGACGTCGAGCTGGAGATGATCGCCCAAACGTGGAGCGAGCATTGCAAGCACAAGATCTTCGCCGCGGACGTGGAATACACCGACGCGTCCGGCGAGGGTGGAGGCAAGACCACCACGATCAACTCGCTGTACAAGACCTTCGTGAAAGCCGCCACCAACGCGGTGCGGCCCAAGGCCCCCTGGCTGAAGTCCGTGTTCACCGACAATGCCGGCATCATCGCATTTACCGATGGTTGGGACGTGGCCATGAAGGCCGAGACGCACAACTCCCCTTCCGCGCTCGACCCCTACGGCGGCGCGATGACCGGGATCGTGGGCGTGAACCGCGACATCCTGGGATGCGGCATGGGCTGCAAACCGATTTTCAACACCGACGTGTTCTGCTTCGCGCCGCCGCATCGCGGTCCGGACGCGCCGCCCGTGCCGGAGAAGCTCCACCACCCCAAGCGCATCCTCAAGGAAGTGCATCGCGGCGTGAAGGACGGGGGCAACGAATCCGGCATTCCCACCGTGAACGGCAGCATCGTGTTCGACGAGCGCTTCCTCGGCAAGCCGCTGGTGTTCTGCGGCACGGGCGGCCTCATCCCCGCGACGTTGCACGGCAAGCCCTCGCATGAAAAGTCGATCGAGCCCGGCGACTACATCGTGATGGCCGGCGGTCGTATCGGCAAGGATGGCATCCACGGCGCGACCTTTTCGTCGATCGCGCTCACCGAGGCGTCGCCCGTATCGGCGGTGCAGATCGGCGATCCGATCACGCAGAAGAAGATGTCCGACTTCCTGCTGGAAGCGCGCGACCTCGGTTTGTTCCGTTTCGTGACCGACAACGGCGCGGGCGGCTTGTCCAGCTCGCTCGGCGAGATGGCGCGCGAGTGCGGCGGCCCCTCCGGCTCCGCCGGCGGCTGCGAACTCCACCTCGACAAGGCACCGCTGAAGTACCCCGGGCTCGACCCGTGGGAAATCCTCGTGTCCGAAGCCCAGGAACGCATGTCGTTCGCCGTGCAGCCCGAAAACTGGGAGGCCTTTGCAAGCCTGGCGAAGCGCCGCGACGTCGAAGTGTCCAACCTCGGCGTCTTCACGGACTCGGGCTTCTTCGAAGCCTTCTACGAAGGCAAGCCCGTGTGCCGCATGGACATGATCTTCCTGCACGACGGCAACCCCAAGCTGCGCCTGAAGGCGCGCTGGACGCCGCCGGTGCATCTCGATCCGCCCATGGCGAGCGTCGCCGCGCGGGACCTCAACGACGACGCGCTCGCGTTGCTGGGCACGCTCAACATCTGCTCCAAGGAAACCTGGGTGCGTCAGTACGACCACGAGGTGCAGGGGCAGAGCGTGGTGAAGCCCTTCATGGGCCGCGAGAACGATGGCCCCAGCGACGCGGCGGTGCTCAAGCCCCTGCACGACCGCAAGGAAGGCCTCGTCGTCTCGCACGGCCTCGTGCCGCGTTACAGCGACATCGACGCCTACCACATGGCGACCGCGTCCGTGGACGAGGCCGTGCGCAACGCGGTGGCCGCCGGCGGCGAGCCGGGCAAGCTCGCCGCGCTCGACAACTTCTGCTGGCCCGATCCGGTGGAGTCCGGGGAGACGCCCGACGGGCAGTACAAGATGGCCCAGCTCGTGCGTGCCAACCAGGCGCTGTACGACATCTGCCTCGCCTACGACCTGCCCCTGATTTCGGGCAAGGACTCGATGAAGAACGACTACGGTCGCGGTGAAACCAAGATCAGCGTGCCCCCCACGCTCATGGTCACCGTCATCGGCCCCATCCCCGACGCCGCCAGGACCGCGACCATCGACTTCAAGCGCGCCGGAGACGTCGTGTACGTTCTGGGAACGACGAAGGAGGAACTGGGAGCGTCGGAGTACTTCGGCCTGCTGGGTGCCGTGGGCCAAACGGTCCCGGTCACCGACTTCGCGGCCAACCTCGCGTTGTACAAAAAGGTGTTCGCCGCCATCCAGGCCGGACTCACCCGCTCCGTGCACGACTGCTCCGACGGCGGCCTGTGGGTCGCCCTCGCCGAGTCGGCCATGGCGGGCCGCCTCGGGCTCGAGGCCGACGTCGCCCTCGCGCCGCAAGCGGGCGAGGTCTCCGACGCGGGCCTGCTCTTCGGCGAAAGCCAGGGGCGCTTCGTCGTCTCCGTCGCGGCCGACAAGGCCGCCGACTTCGAGGCCGTCTTCGCGAACGGCGGCTCCGCGATCGCGCGCGTCGGCACCGTCACCTCCGGGCACGCCCTGCACGTTCGCCGCGGCGAACGCACCGTCATCAACACCACCATCGACGCAGCCTTCACCGCCTGGCGCAAGCCCCTGGATTTTTGAAATGACCAAGCCCCGCATCGCCATCCTTACCGGCTACGGCATCAACTCCGACGTCGAACTCGCCCACAGCTTCAACCTGGCGGGCGGGAATGCCGAGCGCGTGCACCTGCACGACGCCATCGACGGACGCGTCCGGCTCGAGGACTTCGCCATCGTCGCCATTCCCGGCGGCTTCTCCTTCGGCGACCACATCGCCAGCGGCCGCGTGTTCGCCAACCGCCTGCGCTACAAGCTCGGCGACACCTTGCTCCGGCTGCGCGAAAAAAAGGTGCCGATGATCGGCATCTGCAACGGATTCCAGGTCCTCGTCAAGCTGGGCCTGCTTCCCGGCACCGAACCGGCATCGTTCACGCAAACGGCGACGCTGACCTACAACGACTCCGGACGCTTCGAAAACCGCTGGTGCCATCTCAAGACGGATGCGAACGTCACGAGTCCGTGGCTCAAGGGCATCACGCGGATCTACCTGCCCATCCGCCACGGCGAAGGCAAGTTCATTCCCGCCGGCCCCGAACTGCTGCGGGAGCTGGAGGCGAACGGCCAGGCCTGCCTGCGTTACTGCAACGCGGACGGTTCGGAACCTTCTCCGGAAAACGGAGGCTTCCCCGCGAATCCGAACGGATCCACGGGCCACATCGCGGGTCTCGTCAGCCGTGACGGACTGGTGTTCGGGTTGATGCCCCATCCCGAGGCTCACGTCTTGCCGACGCAACATCCGCAGTGGCAACGCGAGGGCCTGCAAGCCGAAGGGGACGGGCTCAAGATCTTCCGCAACGCGGTGGACTACGTCCGGTAAAGATCCGGGCCGGCGTGGGAAAAAGCGGAAAAGGGGGTGGTCGTAAACCCCGCCTTCGAATGCTTTTATAACTTCTCGTCCTCATGAGCGTCGCAATCATCACAGGTGCCGCCGGCTTGATCGGCAGCGAATCCGTCCGTCATTTTCACGAGTTGGGCCACGACATCGTGGGCGTGGACAACAACCTCCGCGAATACTTCTTCGGCAAGGACGGCTCCACATTGTGGAACCGCGAGCAGCTCGTGAAAACGCTGCCCCGTTATACCCACCACGACTTCGACATCCGGGATGCGGCCGCCGTGGACGCCTTGTTCGCCCGCTACGGAAAGGACGTCGCCGTGGTGATCCACACGGCCGCGCAACCCTCGCACGACTGGGCCGCGCGCGAACCCCTCACCGACTTCCACGTGAACGCCACCGGCACGCTGCACATGCTGGAGGCCTGCCGCAAGCACGCCCCCCGGGCGGCCTTCATCTTCACCAGCACCAACAAGGTTTACGGCGACACGCCCAACCGCCTGCCCTTAGTGGAAACCCCCACCCGCTGGGAACTCGACCCCGCGCATCCGTTCCATGCCCACGGCATCGACGAAAGCATGAGCATCGACCACTCCAAGCACAGCCTGTTCGGCGCGTCCAAGGTGGCCGCCGACCTGTTCGTCCAGGAATACGGCCGGTACTTCGGCATGAACACCGCGGTGTTCCGCGGAGGCTGCCTCACGGGCCCGGCGCACTCCGGGGCCGAACTGCACGGGTTCCTGGCCTATCTGGTGAAGTGCGCCCTCACCGGCCGTGAGTACACGATCTTCGGGTACAAGGGCAAGCAGGTCCGCGACAACATCCACAGCAACGACCTGATCTCCGCTTTCGCGCGCTTCGTGGACAAGCCGCGCAGCGGCGTGGTGTACAACATGGGCGGCGCACGCCACAGCAACTGCTCCATGCTGGAGGCCATCGAGGCCATCCGCGACATCTCGGGCCGCCAGCTGAACTTCAAGCTTTCGGATGAAAACCGTTCGGGAGACCACATCTGGTGGATCAGCGACGTGCGCAAGTTCCAGGAGGACTACCCCGGCTGGTCGCATCAGTACGACACCGACCGCCTGTTGCGCGAGATCATAGAGGCCACGGCCGAACGTGAAGGCATCCGCCTCTAGCGGTTCGTGCCATGGACTACTCCCGCATCTACGACTTCCGGTTCCGCGACGTCTCCGCCCGGCAGAAAGAGGTGGCGTGGCGGAACATCGCGCGCCACCTGTTGACGTTCATGCCCGGCGCGCGACGGGTGCTGGATCCCTGTGCGGGGCGCTGCGAGTTCGTCAATCATGCGCGGGTCGAGGAGATCTGGGCCGTGGACATCGAGCCCCGGTTTCTCGAGGCGGCGGCTCCGCACGTGCGCACGCTGCCGGGCAACGCGTTCGATGTGTCACTCCCCGAAAGACATTTCGACGGCATCTTCGTGTCGAATTTCCTGGAGCATCTCGAATCCGCGGAGGTCGCGGCGCGCTTTCTCGCCCGCATGCGGAGCCTGCTCGCCCCGGGCGGGCGTCTCGTGATCATGGGCCCCAACTTCAAGTACTGCGGCGACGAATATTTCGATTGCGCCGACCACAAGCTCATCCTCACGCATCACGCCGTGGAGGAACTCCTGTATTCCGAACATTTCGACCTTGTCAAAACGTATCCCCGCTATCTTCCCTATTCCTTCCGCCGCAAGAAACTGCCCGTGCTTGATCTTTTCGTACGACTCTACCTGAGCTTCCCCCCGGCCTGGAGGCTCTTCGGCAAACAGTTCCTCGTGGTGGCCGAGAGAGGCGTGGAAAAGACATGAAGCTCACGGTCGTCATGCCCGCGTACAACGAGGCGGATTCGATCGTCCCCGTGCTCCGGACGCTGCACGCGGAACTGGTCGCGGCCGGCATCGAACACGAACTGCTCGTGATCAACGACAACAGCCGTGACGGCACCGAGGCCCTCCTGATCGAACTGGCGGGTGAAATCCCCGGACTACGGCACATCAACAACGCCCCGCCCAACGGATTCGGCCTCGCCGTACGCAAGGGGCTGGAGAACGTGCGTGGGGACGTGGTGGCGGTGATGATGGCCGACGGCTCCGACTCCCCGAAGGACCTCGTACGCTTCTTCCGCAAGATCGAAACCGGCTACGATTGTGTTTTCGGTTCGCGCTTCATGCCGGGTTCCGTGGTGGTCGACTACCCGTTCCACAAGCTGTGGCTGAACCGCCTGTTCAACTTCGGCATCCGCGTGCTGTTCGGCCTGCGCTACAACGACGTCACCAACGCGTTCAAGATGTATCGCGTCGAGGTGGTTCAGGGCCTCAAGCCCTTCCTCAGCCACCACTTCAACCTCACCGTGGAACTCCCCCTCAAGGCCATCGTTCGCGGGTACACGTACACCGTCGTTCCCAACAGCTGGCACAACCGCAAGGCGGGGGAATCGAAGCTCCGGATCAAGGAAATGGGCGGCCGCTACCTCTTCATCGTCATCTACTGCCTGATCGAACGCTGGCTCAGCGCGGGCGACTACCGGAAGAAGCACGTTGCGGTTCCGGATCCCGTACGTGAAGGTGCCGTTTCGGGGGGGAACGCGCCGTGACACGCGTGACGGTCGTGACCGGCGGCGCGGGTTTCGTGGGCTCGTGGTTGTGCGCGCTCCGCAAGCGGGACCACGCGGACGAACGCGTGATCGCGTTCGACAACCTGTCGCGCGCGGGGTCCGAACTCAATCTCCCGCGACTCGCCGCCGCGGGCGTGGAATTCGTGCGCGGCGACGTCCGCGACCTCGCCTCACTGACGTCCCTCGGCGCGGCCGATCTTCTCATCGACTGCGCCGCGGAGCCCTCCGTGCGCGCCGGCTACGCCGGCGGCGCGCGCGAACTCATCGACCTCAACCTCGGCGGCACGCTGAATTGCCTCGAGTTCGCGCGCGAACGCGGCGCCCGTCTCGTCTTCCTCTCCACCAGCCGCGTCTACCCCATCGCCGCCCTGCGCGCCCTGCCGCTGGAGGAGCGCGGGACGCGTCTCGCGTTGCCGCCGGGCGCGACCGGACCGGGCTGGTCGGAGCACGGCGTCACCACCGCCTTCCCGCTCGGCGGAAGCCGCTCACTCTATGGGGCGACGAAGCTGGCCTCCGAGTTGTTCACGCTCGAATACGCGGCCACCCTCGGCGTGGAGGCGGTCATCAACCGGTGCGGCGTCCTCGCCGGCCCGTGGCAGATGGGCAAGGTCGACCAAGGGTTCCTCACGCTCTGGACCGCACGCCATGAATATGGGGGAACCCTTTCCTACCAAGGCTTTGGCGGGCGGGGACTCCAGGTCCGCGACGTGTTGCATGTCGAGGATTTGCACGACCTGATCACCCTGCAACTCGCCGACCTTGGTCGCCATAACGGCCGTACTTACAACGTGGGCGGTGGCGCCGAAAACGCAGTCTCACTCCGCGAGGCCACCGCCTTGTGCGCGGCCGCCACGGGACGGACCCTCGACATCGGCTCCGTCCCGGAAACCCATCCGGCCGACATTCCGTGGTACGTGGCCGACAACGCCGAAGTGAAGCACGCCACGGGGTGGACACCGCGTCGGTCGACACCCGCGATCGTCGATGAAATCGCGCGCTGGCTGCGGGATCACCGTGCCATGCTGGAGCCGCTGCTGGGCCGATCATGACCGGCCCGCTCCTGTTGCCGGGAGGGAACCACCGCGACCTGTGCGTCGAGGCGTCGTACCTCTCGCGAATTTTCGTGAGCCAGGCCGTACAACTCCAGACCACCTGAACTCGTTCCCGCGGCGAAGCCGGAGAAACAGCCGGAGCACCCCCGCTCCCGCGTGCCCGCAAACCCGACCACCCGCCCCGCACGAACCAGCACGATCGCGGAGGGCCGCTTTCCCGTGCCTGCGATCGGGCTCATCACCCCCTCAATCAAAAAACCGGATTTGCCAGGTTCCGTCGCAACGGCCGTGGCGTGATAGACCGCGCGCGCGGCCAGTCCCGTATCCAGGGCATAGGCTTCGGAAAGCCGCATCCCGTGCGTATGAAACCAGTAATCGCGATAAATCGAAAGACGATGTCGTTTCAAGAGGTCATTCCCGACCGACAATGTCAACGAGTCGGTATGCAGCGTGGCGTAATCCTCCGCCGCCATCCTGTGCACGCCCGCGCCCAGCGCCAGGGCCGAAAGGTCGGCCCCGAGGAACCTCTTTTTCCTTTCCGGAACCGAGGCCCATTGCCCGGCGACGAAGACGATGGTGACGCCGAGAAGAAGCACGCTGCGCAGGATCGGCCTGAAGCGCAGGGATCGGGTCGCCAACCATGCCAGAGCGAACAGGATGGCCCAGAAGAGCAACGCGACGGTATAGTATCGACTTGATGTGGCGTGCTCCACGCCGTGATGACCGCGTCCGGCGGCGATGGCCCACGCCGAGAGTACGATGTAGGAAGACTGGGCAAAGGCGAAGGAGAAAAAGGGACCGCGAAGACGGCCGGAAAGAAACCATGCGGCAAACACGAGGAAGGCCGTCACTCCCAGCATGCCGAGGACAAAACCCGCTTCGGCGTGGAGGCGTGAAACCGGATTGCCGAGCACCGTGAGCGCATAGGGAATATTGCGCAGCAAAAAAAAGGAGCCCAAGGTCGTTTCCCCGTCCCCCGCAGGGATCGCTCCCCATGCCACCACAACCGTACAGGCCCACCAAACCGCCTGGAGGCGCCAGGGCACGGCCATTCTCCCAAGGAGGATTCCCAACACCCCCCAGATGAACAACCCGTTCGCCAACGAGAAAGCGGCCACGGAGGCACAAGCCCCCGCCCCGACCAAAAGCATCCCGTTCTTCCGCGCGGGCGTCGCGCTCATGCCGCACACCAAACAGGTGGCAAGGGCCGCCGCCAGGCCATTCAGGAACCAGGCGATCTGGAATCCCCAGAGCATGTTCCCGCTTTGCACCAGCCAAAAGCAGGATGCCCACGCGATGGCGCTCATCACGCGTCTCCCGGAGGCGTCGATGCCGCTTTGCCGGCGCAACGAGATGTAAAACAACAGCGCGACCGCGGCCTGGCAAACCAGGTTGAGCGTGACCAGCACGGCACCGCGACCCCCGCCGACCCTCAAGTCGAAGAGATAGAGAAGCTTCGGGAAAAAAATCCTGTGGTAGTTCCAGGGAGCCCACAACGAGCCCCACAGCGAGCCCTCAAACGAGGCCCCGACCAGATCGAGCATGTACCACATGTCCCGATAAACGACCGGATGAAAAAAGCGGTACGCCAGGATGACGGTCGACGTCACCACCCCCATGGCCAGAGCCATCGCCAAGAGCGCGACGGGTTTTCCGGGCAACTCCGGGAAGAGCCGAAAGAGCCGGTGGAAAATTCTGGGCATCCGGCAAACATATCTCGACAGGCCGGGCATTTCATCCCTGACGCGGGAACTTCCCGCTGTGTGCCGCGTCCGGCGGCCGGATCACCCCGGCCGCTCCCTCGACCCGTTCAACCCGTCTTCCCGCCGCGCGCAAGCGCCATCCCCCCGATCCGCATTTTCTAAGTTTGGAGAATCGTCTTTTTTCAGGAACTCCATCATGTCCAGCACGCCCAAACTCAATAAATACAGCTCGCGCCTCACCGAAATGGTGTCCCAACCCGCCTCCAAGGCGATGCTGTACGCGACCGGCTTCACCGACGAAGACATGGGCAAGGCGCAGGTCGGCATCGCCAGCACAGGCTGGGACGGCAACCCGTGCAACATGCACCTG
>CAZKRC010000054.1:0-13460 GCA_964555105.1 uncultured Bifidobacterium sp.
GCCAGGTCTGGTGCTTGAACTGGGGGGAGAAGAGGAAGCTCATCTCCTTCGACGCATAGCGGCGGATCAGGGGATTGTCGTACTGGGCGTAGGCGTTTGCAGTGTTGGTCATGGGGGGTAAAAGTAGTTGGTGGTTGGTAGTTGGTAGAAAAAGCCAAAAACCCAAGGAAATACGCGACTTTGGGGGGCTCGCGGGTGATGGTAAGCTCCGAAAGCACGATTAAAACGACGATTTTGGTGGTTCTGGCGGTTTTGGCGATTCACGTGCCGGACAGGCTTCGCATGCCGATTCGCGGGCAACGAGAAGCCGAACGCCGGAAAGAACCGACGCCCCCACCAACCACCAACCACCAACTACCAACGAAAATGAAGGTTTACGAAGAACGTGTCACACCCCGAACACCTTCCGCACCGCCGTGATGACATCGTCCGCATCCTTGTCGCTGAGTGCGGGCGAGAGCGGGAGTGAGAACGTGCGGTCGCCGATGTCGGCGGCAAGGGGGGTATCGGCGCGCTTCCAGCCGAGCGTTTTGCGATAATAGGGGTGATCGACCAGCGCGCGGTAGTGAACGCCCGCGCCGATGCCTTCGGCGGTCAGCGCGGAGAGGATGAAGTCGCGCTTCTGCGCCGCCGTACGCGCAGATTGAGGGCCGACCGCCGCCTCTTTACGGACGAGCGGGGTGTAGAGATGGTAGGCATGCCGCTCGTCCCTGCCCGGCTCCGCGGGCAAGTCGACCGGCAGGTCGGCGAAGGCCGCCTGATAGCGCGCCCACAGCGCGCGGCGCCGCTTCCCGTGCGCCTCCACGCGCGCGAGCTGCGGGAGGCCGATGGCGGCCTGCAGGTCGGTCATATTGTACTTGTAGCCAAGCTCCACCACGTCGTAGTGAACGTATCCCGAATCGGAGTAGCGCCTCCACGCGTCCTTGCTCATGCCGTGGAGGGCGAGGCGCTTGAGCCGGTCGGCAACCGCCCGCGAGCGTGCGAGCACAAGACCGCCTTCACCGGTGGTGACGTTCTTGGTAGCGTAAAAGCTGAAGCACCCCGCATCGCCAAACGTGCCGGCCTTCATCATGCCGCGCGGGCCGGAAACCTCCGTCTCGATGGCGTGGGCGCCATCCTCGATCACCTTGAGCTTGTGTGCGCGCGCGATCTTCATG
Source organism: uncultured Bifidobacterium sp. (assembly GCA_964555105.1). Taxonomy (GTDB): domain Bacteria; phylum Fibrobacterota; class Fibrobacteria; order UBA11236; family UBA11236; genus UBA11236. The sequence continues at coordinate 1,158 of CAZKRC010000054.1, forward strand.
ATCGCGATCATGTCGCACGCGCGACCTGCGAAGTGAACCGGGAGAATCGCCTTGGTCTTCTTCGTGATTTTGGCGGCAATGCGCGCGGGGTCGATGTTGAACGTCACCGGATCGACATCGGCGAGCACGGGCGTCGCGCCCGCATGCAGGATCGCGTTGGCCGTGGCGCAAAACGTCATCGGGGTGGTGATCACTTCGTCACCGGGCTTGATCCCGAGCGCGAGGATGGAAAGATGAAGGGCCGCGGTGCACGAGTTGACGGCCACCGCGTGCGCGGCATCAACGCCTTTGTATGCCGCGAAGGCCGTCTCGAAGGCCGCCACCTTGGGCCCGGTTCCGATCCAGCGGCGACGCAGGGAATCGGTGACGCCCGCGATCTCCGCGTCACCGAGCGGCGGCGCGCCGAAGACGAGAAAATCCTTGCGGGAACGTACGGGTTTGCCGCCGTCGAGTGCGAGCTTGGGCATGATGATTCCTGTTGGGGCCAAGCCGCAAAGTAGGCTTTTTGTAACTTGGTCACCATGTCACGTCGCGCGTGCCAAAATCGAACGGCCCCTGCGGGAACACGTTCGCGGAGCCGATCATTCCGTTCTTCCCGGACATCTGCTGACTCTCGAAATCTGGTTTCAACACGTCCGCGACACCGCCCTTAAAAATCCCAGGAGTCCATTATGAACATTGAAGTCTGGTCCGACATCGTCTGTCCGTGGTGCTACATCGGCAAGCGCCGTCTGGAAACGGCGCTTTCGCGCTTTGAACACCGGGACAAGGTCACGCTCACATGGCGCAGTTACCAGCTGAGCCCCGACGCGCCCAAGGTCGCCACGGAAACCACGCTCGGCATGCTGGCGCGCAAGTATGGCGTGTCGCGCGAGGAGGCCGAGACGATGCAGACGCGCGTGTCCGACGTTGCCGCCCAGGAGGGCCTGAAGTACCGCCTCGACCTGACGAAGTCGGAAAACTCCCTGGACGCGCATCGCCTGTTGCATCTCGCCAAGGAACACGGGGTGCAGGATGCACTCAAGGAACGTCTGTTCGCAGGGTACTTCCTTGAAGGCGCCTCCCTGGGAGACACGGAGACGTTGCTCCGGCTGGCGACCGAGGCGGGAGTGGACAAGGACGCGGCGGCGAAAGTGCTGGCCGGAGACGCCCACACGGAAGCCGTGCACGCGGACATCGCGCGTGCCCGCGCACTGGGCGTGCAGGGTGTACCGTTTTTCGTCATCGGCGGCCGCTACGGCCTCTCCGGCGCGCAACCGGCGGAAACCATGCTGGGTGCCCTGCAACGCGCATGGGACGAATCCGGGGAATCCACGCCGCAGGCGTGATACCGTCGCGTGATGGTCCCTCACGGGCCCATGGAACCACAGGAGCGGCAGCCCCTGAAGCCGGCTGACCGGGCACGCCCAAGGTCACGAGGGCGGCGCTTTCAGCGTAGTATGTCCTTGAACTCCTGAAAGGCCTCGCGCAGACGGGCGCGGAAAAGCAGCCATGACGTGGCGAGGAAAAGCACCACACCCAGCAGCGTGCCCGCCACGATCCGTACCGGCGGCACCGCGGGAAACGCGGCGGTCACGCTCCACATGCCCGCCGCCGCCACCGTCGCAGGCACCAAGGGCCAGACGGTTTTCATCAAGGTGCCGACACGAACCCCCAGCCACCGTTGCGGCAGGATGAAATCAAGCGGAAGAGTCAGAACGGTCACTGTCAGCACGCCGCACGCAACGCCCGTGACGCCGAACCGCGCCCCGATCACGATGCCCAAAACCCGCGCGACCAGAACCGGGAGGTTGACCCAGAAGTTGACCCCGGCCTTCCCCAATGCCAAGGTGAGGTTTCCCAACACGTTCCCGAGCACCAGCAAAAACCCCAGAAGGGCCAACACGCGTACGGCGGGAATGGCGGGTTCCCAACCCGGGCCCAGGACGATGCGAAGAAGAGGGTCGGCAAGACCGATCAACGCCGCACAGAGGATCGACGCCACCAGACACAGTAAAGTCATACTGCGCACGTATGCGCCCGCAAGCCGCGGCGCGTCGTGCTGCAGCCGGGCGAACAGCGGCATCAACGTGCGCGCCACGAAGGGGCCGAGCAGCGCGATGGGGCGCAGCGCGATCTGCGACGCCATGGTGTAAAAACCGGTGGCCGCGGGACCGAGCAAGGCGGCGACCAGTAAACGGTCGAGGTTGCCTGCCGCGGTGTTGAGGGCCCGTTCGCCCATCTGAAACGCGCCGAACGACGAGAGCGGGCGCAGGTCGCCGGCACGCAGCCGTAGCGACGGCCGCAGCCCCGACAGGAGGCCCAGGGCACAAAAACGCGCCGCCCACAGCGCGGCCTGTCCGGCCACCACGGCCATCGGCCCGGGCCGCCACAGCACCCATCCGATGGTGACGGCGAGAGCCAGCAACGCGGAGAGAATTTCCCCGGCGGCGAGACGCCGGAACCTGAGATTGTGCTGCAAGTACGCCTGAAAGACCGCCGCCGCCCCGAACAACGGCAATGCCGCCGCCGACACGATCAGCAGTCCGGCGAGCCCGGAAAGCCCGAGCAGGGCCTCCAGGCCGGGAGACAGCAGCGCGAGCACGACGGCGAGGCCTGCGCCCGCGAGACACGCCGCCCACCAGGCGCTGGCCCATGCGCGCGCGGCAAGCCCCTGGCGGCGTACCAGCGCGGCGGTCATGCCGAGGTCGGCGAACCCGGACGCGAACGTCGTGACGGCGAGTGCCGCCGCGGCAAGGCCGAATTGCGCGGGTGAAAGCCAGCGCGCGAGAATGAAGAGTTGCGCCAGTTGCGAGACCAGCGTGATCACTGCCGCCGCACCGTTCCAGCGCACCGCCACGCCGGCGGTGCGGCCCAGCGGCGGCACGGGTGCGGGGGACGCGGCCTTGTCCATCACAACCCCAAAAACGAAGGAAGTGCGCGGAAGTGGGCGTCCCAGTGCCAGTCTTCCCGCGCACGCCGCGCCGCCGCCGCGTGGCCGGCATGGCCGGCCATGAGCTCCTCAAGCGCCGCGCCGATGGCCTCGGGCGAAAAGGAGTCGGCCATCACGCCCACGGGATGCGCGGCGAGCAGCGCGCGGTGCGCGGGGTTGTCGCTGAGCAGGACGGGCAGGCCCGCCTGCGCGTAGTCGAAGGTCTTGTTGGCCCATGTCAGGGCAAAGCTTCCGCACACCGGCTGCATGAGATGGATGCCCACGTGGGCTTCGGCCATGCGGTCCGGAATCGTTTCGAACGGGACGGATCCGTGGAAGCGCACCCGGGAGCCCGCACCTTCACCCGCGACGGGCTCCGCGGAGTCCCGTCGCGTTTCCCCCCCCGGATCCACCTCTTCCGCAACAGGACACCCGTCTCCCGCAGACATCAATCCGGCCGCCACCGCCGCCTCGCGCAGCGCGGTCTCTTCGGGACCACCCCCGTAAATGTCGAGCGTCATCATGCGCAAGCCGGGACGGGTCGCCAGGGCCGTGAAGAGTTCGGGCAAACCGGTGGCGACGCGCAGGCCGCCCTGGAACACCAGCCGCACCGGGCCCCCCGGCGTGGGCGCGCGGGATTCCGGAAACACGGACGGGCGGATCGGCATGTTGGGAAGCAGATGGAATCGCACGTGCGCATGTTCCGCCTGCAGGCGATCGCGGATGGCGGGGCTGACAGTGATCGCCTTGCGGATCAGCGCGAACCCCGCGCGTTCCCACAACGTCCAGAAGATGCGGCGACTCGTGCGGTTGAGGACGAGGGGCGTTTCGAGATAGAGCTCGTGGGAGTCGTACGCCACCGTGCGGCCGCGCAGCTTTCCCCACAGCGCGAGCCAGAACAGCGGCGGTGCGTCGAGGGACACCCAGACGCGCGCGCGGGTGCGACGCAGTTCGCCGGTGAGCCTCCACAGGAATTCGAGAAACGCCGGGAGGAAGCGCCGTTGATGCGACGTGCGGGTGAGGATGCGCACATCGAAGCCGTCCCACGCCGCACCCAGCGGATGCAGGGGACGATCGCACAGGATCACGGGGTCGTAACCCGCGTCGCGCAGGGAGCGCGCCCACTTGTGGCAGCGATGGTCGACGGACAAATCCGTGAGGATCGCGAGCAGCACCTGCGGACGCGGCGGCGCCGGGGACGCGGCGGACGGATGTTTCGGAAGGCTCATGGGGTCGGATGCAAAATGCAAAAAGATGCCCGCATGCAGGCGGAGAGCGCGAACGCGTCATGGAATCCATGGCGGCGCCGACATATCTTTGCACCGCATGCCCTCCACACCCGCACCGCTCCCCTCCGCGAACCCCAACCTGCACCGTCGACCGGTCGCGGGGATGCTGGCGTATGCCCTGCTGTCGCCCCTGCGGCCCCTGCTCCGCCTCCTGCAGCGGCCCGCCCCGACCGGGGATCCCGGGGCCGCGGCCGTGTTCGCCAGCTACATGGTGGGCGACCTTTACATGGCGCTGCCGGCCTTGAAACGTCTCGCCGCCGCACACCCCGTACGCGTGCTGTGCCGCCCCGATTGCGTCGCCATCCTCACGCGGGAGGGACTCGACGTCATCCCGTTCGACAACGCGTTCTTCTCCCGGCGGACTCCCGCATCCTTCCTGCGCACGGCCCGGGCGGCGTGGGCGCTCCGGCGCGCGCAAGATCCCGCCGGCCCCGCCCGCACGACACGTGCGACGCACACCGCGCGCACGACCCGCACCGCCTTTGCTGCCGTCGTCTTCGATGTGGATGCCAGCCCGGTCACCGCATTGTGGATGCGCCTCGCAGGCGTACCCCGTGTCGTTTCCTACCGTCGCGCCTACGGAACGTTGTTCCACGAAACCTTTCCCCTGCCTCCCGCCGCGGTGCATCAGGCCGACCGCGACCTGGCCGTGGCGGAATACGCCGTGTCGCGACTTTCTCCGCACTCCGGCGTGAACGGCGGATCGCGGGCGCCCGTGCCCTTCCCACAGGACGCGGGCGACGCGCCGGAAACGTCTCCGCCGCCTGTCTCCCCGCACGCGCCCTGGCTTCTTTCCGTATGGACCCGCAAGCCCGCCAAAAATTGGCCGCTGGAAAACTGGGATCAACTCCTGGAAGGGTTACTGGATCAGGGGGTGACGTGCGCGGTCCTCCTGGCTCCGGACGGTGACGACGCCTACGCGCGCTTCCGCGCGCGCTGGCAAGGTCGCGTCGGCTTTGTCGCCGGGACTCTCGACGGCATCGCCGACGCGGTGCGGAACGTCGCGGGGGTGATCGCGACGGACAACTTCCTCGGCCACATGGCTGGCCATTACGGCAAGCCCGTTGTATGGATCAACATGGTGTCGCCCGCGGCGCAGGTGATGCCGCGCGGGCCGCGGACCATCCAGGTCGCGCCGGAGCCCCTGCCCGCAGGGAGCGGCGTGCGCGACACGGTCACGGTGGAGGCCGTGCGGCGCGCCTTCGACGCCGCGCGAGGGCCGCAAGCCGCGGGAGACACGGAGTAGGAAGCCGCAGGGAGAAGCGGAGGAAGAAGCGGCGGCGGGAAAGAGGTGAAAGAGGCGGGAGAGAAGTGGGGAGAAGCGGGGAGGCTTCGCCGACGGCAGCGCCGCGTCTCAGGGTTCGGACGTGGCGGGGGAGTGCGGAGCGCGCTGCGGTGCCACCGTCGCGTCTGCGGGTGCGTAGTGCAGCACGTCGCCGGCGGCGTTCAGCACCACGTCATAGGTGCTCACCACATTGCCCTTCACATACCGCACCACCAGGTTGAAACCCGATGCGTCCACGGTGCCTTGCGTGGTGGTGGAATCGCCGCCGCGGGTCACCGACGTGCTCGACATCGACCCCGTGAACATCGATTCCCCCATCGGCATGGGTTCATGCGGGAGGAACTCCGCCGTATTGCTGGACAGCGGACCGGTGCGCCAATGCTTCCGGACACTGTATCCCACCAGTTTGTGATCCTGGATGCGCTCGGGCACGGGCCCGAGAAGCATGGTGTAGACCGCCTCGTATTTGATCAGGGAATCGCGCAAGGTGTACACGGTATCCACGGTCATGCGCGCGGTATCGGCGCCCACGAGCAGGTTCTCCTCCGTGCCGATCCCCTGGAAGGTGAACGTCACGTTGCGGCCATCGCGCAGCCAGCGTTGCTCGTGATACTTGAGCTGGTCGAGGCTGTCGTTGTCGCCTGCGGCACGATACGCCGCGCGCAAGGACGAATGCATGCGGGCGATACCGGGTTGCGTCGGCGGGTTGCGCACACGGAAGGCGAGGTCGACCATGCCCCGGCCGTCGGGCGTCCAAAGGCGGCGGTCCCAGTCGGCGTCCTTGACCGACGTCCACGACAGCGTGTCACCGGCAGGTCCGCGATGCAGCAGTTCGAATTCCTCCGGAACGGCACCGGGTTCGGCGTACGCGCCTTCAAGGCCATGGATTTTGACCCACTGACGGCGCACGCCGCCGTCAGGCAGGGGCGTCGAGGTCTGGTATTCGGCCTGGTCGATGGTCCCTTCGCCATTCATGTTGCGGAGGCGGTAGGAATGCGTGACCCAGGTGGCGCGCGCACCCGCAGGCCCGTAGGACGCCGTGCCGCGGAACTCCAGGGGCATGAGGAACTTCGCGGGATTCGCCCGAATCGAATCGCGCACGGCATTGAGTGAGGCCGCCGACAGGCTGAGCCCCGCGCGGTCGCCCAGGTACTGGGCGGACACCGTGTCGTACTGGACGCGCGTCGCGGACGAATCGGATGTGTACGCGTAGATCCGGCCCAGAAGATAGGCCTCAAGCACGCGGGTCGTATCGACGCGCCATACGTCCAGATTCAGGGTGTCGAAAGCGGTCGCCTGCGTCATGCCGGTTTTGGCGAGCGCTGCGACCTTTCCGTTCGGCGGCGTCATTTGCAGGGAATCCAGCGACGGCAGTTCGGGCATCGATGGTGTCACCACCGGGATCTGTTCCCACTCTCCCACCGCGGAGAGGTCATCCACGGCCACACGACCCAAAGGTGTGATGGTGTTGGGGAAGTCCTCGGCGCCGCCGGGCACCACGAACGTATCGCCACCCGTGAGCATGCAGGCGGACAGCGCGCCGGCCAGCGTGCCGGTCAGCACAAATGTCTGGGCTGCCGCCCAGAGACGGCCTAACGCCGGTTTCATGACTTTCCTTTGCGAGTCCTCACGCGACGCGATTTGGGAAAAAGCTGGACTGAAAGCTGCAAAATCATTTCCGGGTTTGTGTCCTTTTCAATCAGGTCCAGCATTTCCTTGCGAAAGGCCTCGGCGCGCTCCATCAGTTTTTTCCGGGTCTCCTCGCTGACCATGATCAGCATGGTGGAAATGTGACGATCCGCAGGGCCAAACTTAAATGGAACTTCCGACGCCTGTAAAATCCATTCCCGGTTCAAACGGCGCACAAGAGCGGACAGGGTGGGGGGAGGCTCGACGAACTTCTGGGTCACATGATAACGACCGCTGCTCCCCCGCATGATCAGGCCCCACTCCTCGAGATCCTGGACGTATTTGCGGACAAGCGCGGGCGCGAGAGGGGGTTCCAGGAATTTTCCAAGGGTTTCACAATCCCCGTGAAAATCGAAAGCGTTCACGGCGCAGCGTACCAGGGAATAACGGTAGTCCTGGTAGTACTTGACCAATGAGGGACTGAAGCGGGCGAAGCGACTGCGGTTGCGGCGCTGTAAAAGATCCTGGTACAGGGCTTGCCGGTCCGCGTCACGGCGGGCCTGCCCGAACTCCGCGAGACGGAAAAAGAATTCGGTCTCCTGTTCGTTCAGGCCGAATACGGGGGCCATCCGCGCGGCCATGTTCCGGCTCAGCGTCCGCTTGCCGATGGTCACGTCCAGCAGGTAACCCGGATTGCTGATGCCGGCTTCGCGCGCGAATTTCCGGTAGGAATAGTCCGGGCGTTCGGCTTTGAGAGCCTCGAAGGCCGCCTTTAGAAACGCCCTGAAGTCGTCGTACTGATAGACGTTGGGGCGTGCCGGTGTTTTGGGGCCAGCTTCCATTTTCCCTTCTGGACTTTGCGGCTCGGGCGACCGTCCGGGACGACGAGGTGTCGGCCCGAGCCGACCCAGCCGGGAGACGTTTCCAGGCCCCCGCCCGGTCCCGTCTCCCGGCCCCCTCTCCCCCGGTCGGACTTTTCACGCCTTCGAGCGCAAAATCTCTGTTTAACCCTAATTTATTGGCTTCCCCATTTTCGGACAATCACTTTTTATCCGTGCGATAACACCGGCTCCCCCCGGGAACCCCTCAAATACACCAATATGACCGATATAGAGACGGGGTGGACGGCGTACTTTCTGATTTCGGATAACGGAAAGGAGTCAAAGGACTCCACTTTTCCACAATTCTGCGGGAACGACTAGGCTAAAACCGCAAAGAGGGATACTTTGAAAGACAGACCAAAGGAGGCTTTTCATGAATCTGGACATCGGTATTTCCAAAAAGGATCGTCAGAAGATCGCCACGGGCCTGTCCCATGTACTGGCGGACAGCTACACCCTGTATCTCAAGACACACAACTTTCACTGGAACGTCACCGGCCCCATGTTCCAGACGTTGCACCTCATGTTCGAGACGCAGTACACCGAACTCGCGGTCGCCGTCGACGACATCGCGGAACGCATCCGCGCCCTCGGCCACTTCGCACCGGGCACCTATGCAGCCTACAAGAAGCTTTCGTCCATCGATATGGAGGAAGACATCCCGGCGGCCACCGACATGATCCGCTCGCTGGTCAAAGGCCACGAAGCCGTTGCGAAGACCGCGCGCGAAGCCTTCAAGGATGCCGAAAGCGCCAGCGACGAACCCACCGCCGACCTGCTGACACAGCGTATGCAGGTCCACGAAAAGACGGCGTGGATGTTGCGGTCGTTGCTGGAGTAAGGCGATGTCCGGACATCGCGGCAGCACAACAGCACAGCAGTACAGCAGTACAGCAGTAAAATGCAAACTTCGAGCGTGCGCTTTATCGTTGTACTGCTGTACTGTTGTATTGCGTGATGAAACAAGAACTCGGAACAAGACGGCCCGCGCCTGGCATCCCGTTGGATAGCCGTCCTCACGCCCTACGTCGACCCCTTGATCTTGTCCCCAAGCGCGCTGGTGGAAAGCCCCGGGATCTTTTCGACGATATGCACGCGGCCGCCGTGCTTTTTGACGACCGGCGCCTCGATGCAGTCCGCTCCGTATTCGGAGCCGTTCACATGGACGTGGGGCCGGACTTCCTCCAGGAACGCCAAGGGGTCGTCTTCCCCGAAGACATGCACGTAATCGACGACGCGCAACGCCAGCAACATGCGGGCGCGATCGTCTTCGCCGATGAACGGGCGGTCCGCCGCCTTGTACCGCTTCACGGAGGCATCGCTGTTGACGCCGACGATGAGGACATCGCCCTGACGACGCGCTTCGCCGAGAATGTGCAAATGCCCGGCGTGCAGAAGATCGAAGGATCCGTTGAGCGTGACGATGCGCCGGCCCTGCGCGCGCAGCAGCGCCGCCAGGTGTGCGAGCCGGTCGCGTGTCACCAGGCGTGAACCTTCGAGCGCTCCCGCACTGATTTCCTCGCGCGTGACGGTGGCCGTGCCGAGCTTCCCCACCACCACGCCGGCCGCCCGGTTGGCGATCTCCACGGCCAGGTCCGGCTGCTGGCCGGTGGCCAGTGCGAGCGTGAAGGCGGCCACCACCGTATCACCGGCACCCGACACGTCGAAAACCTCGCGGGGCGTGGCCACCGGACGGAGCAGGCACTCCTTGCCGTCGCGGCCGAACAGGGCGATTCCCGCCGGGCCGAGCGTGAGCAGGATGTTCGCGTTGAGACGGTCGCGCAGGGCACAGCCCACGGCCTTCACGGCATCGGGCGTCGCGTCGCGCTCGTCCCAGCCGAGCATGCCCAGCGACTCCTTCCAGTTGGGCGTGACATAGTCCGCGTCCTGGTAACGGGCGACGTGCCGGGGCCGCGGATCGACGACCACCGGCTTTCCGGAGGCACGCGCCTCTTCGATGAGGCCCCGTGTCAGCGCGGCGCTGAAGAAACCCTTTGCGTAGTCGGAGAGCACCACGGCGGATGCGTCCGGCAGCGCCGCGCGGAACGCCGCGAGAATCGCGGCCTCGGTATCGGGCGCGATCTCGCGCGTATCTTCGCGATCCATCCGCAGCAACTGCTGCCGTTGGTCGACCACGCGCATCTTGACCATGGTGGGGCGCCCGTCGGCGAAGGGCCGCACGGTGATGTTCTGCGCCGCGCACAGGGAGGTGAAGGCCGTCCCGGCGGCATCCGTGGAGTCGTACAAGGCGAACAGCACGGGAGTCCCGCCGAGCGAAGCGATGTTGGCCGCCGTATTGGCCGCGCCGCCGAGCACGCGACGGGTCTTCAGGGGGTCGACGCGGAGGATGGGCACCGGCGCCTCGGGCGACAGGCGCGAGCAGTCACCGGTGACGTACTCGTCCACCATGCTGTCGCCCAGCACCAGAATGCGGGCGCCGGTGAAGGCCGAGAGTGCGTCGCGCAATTCCATGGGTCCTCAATTTTACCAAAAACGCGCCGCCCCCGGAAGCGCCCGGGAAAAATCGTGACGCGCGGCGGCTCTCCCGGGATCCACCCGCGTCGGCCGCATCGACCGCATCGACCGCAGCTACTGGGACAGGCGGCGCGCCAGGGCCAGCAGGTCGGGATCAAGCGGTTTCTTTTTTCCCACCGCGTCGGCGAGCGGCACCAGCACCATCTCGCTGCCGGCAAGGCCGACCATTTTTCCCGTCTCTCCGGCGATGGCGGCGCGCACCGCCCGCGCGCCCATGCGCGTGGCGAGCAGGCGCTCCCGCGCCGTGGGCGTTCCGCCGCGCTGAACGTGCCCCAGCACGGAGACGCGATAGTCGTCGCCCCCCAGCTTGTGCAGTTCCGCGGCGACCGCCTGCGCGCCGCCCGGATACGCTCCTTCGGCCACCACCACGATGCTGCTCGTCTTGCCGCTCTGTCGTCCCTTGCGCAGACGTGCGACCAGCGCGGGAAAGTCGGGCGTTTCCTCGGGTACGAGCACTTCCTCCGCGCCGCCGCCCAGTGCCACCTGCAACGCGATGAAACCCGCATCGCGTCCCATCACCTCGACGAGAAAGAAGCGTTCATGCGAGTCCGCCGTGTCGCGGATCTTGTCGATGGCTTCGAGCGCGGTGGTCACCGCCGTGTCGTAGCCGATGGTTTCATCCGTGCCGTAAAGATCGTTGTCGATGGTGCCCGGCAGGCCGAGAACCTGGCCGTCCCACGACTCCGCCAACCCCATGGCCCCCCTCAGCGACCCGTTGCCGCCCACCACGATCAACACGTCCACGGCGTGGGCGCGCAACGTTTCCACCGCCTTCGCCATTCCTTCCGGCGTCGCGAAATCGGGACACCGCGACGTCCGCAAAAACGTGCCGCCCCGTTGCAGGATGTTCGACACGTCGCGCGGCCCCAGTTGCGTCAGGTCCTCCTGCAGCAATCCGCAGTAGCCGCGCTGCACACCCATCACCACGTGCCCCAGCGAGTGCGCCTCGCGCACCACGCCGCGCAGCGCGGCGTTCATGCCCGGAGCATCCCCTCCGCTGGTCAAGACCGCAAACCGTAAATGAGCCATGATCCCCTCCCCGTCCTGACCCAACGATAGGCATTTCAACAACATTTCATGCAAACCTCAGGCAAGGCGTGCGCCGCGGCGTGCCGCCCCCGGTGTTTTCCCGCCCTCGGGACGTCTTCGACCGCTTCTGCGCTTAAAGCACGCGCAGGAAACGGCGCACCGCATTACCTTCCCCAGACACCTTTTCTTCCGGAGGCTTCATGAACGCTCTCGTCACGCTCGGCGGTTCCCTGCTGGATCTTTCCCGCCGACTTCTCTGGTTGCCGCCGCTGCTCGCACGCATCACGGTCGGCTGGGTTTTCTTCCAGGCGGGTCTCGGCAAGCTCGGCAATCTCGACAACGTCATCGGCTTCTTCACCAGCCTGGGAATTCCCGCGCCCGCATTCAACGCGTACCTGGTCGCGTGGATCGAATGTCTCGGCGGTTTGTTGCTGATCGCGGGCCTCGGCACGCGCCTGATCTCCATTCCGCTGTCCATCATCATGATCGTCGCGCTGTGCACCGCGCAAGCCGAAAACGTGACGGGCTTCACCGCGCTTTTGGGCGTGACCGATTTCCTCTATTTGCTGTTGCTCGTGTGGCTGATGATCGCCGGTCCCGGTCGCGTCGCCATCGACACGCTGATCGCGAAGCGTTACCGCAACGACTTCTGAGTCCCGGATCCCGCGTTCCCCGTCCCCAAGGAGAAGCATCCGTTCAGGGAGGGGGGCGGGGGAGGCCGCCGGACCGCGAAGGCCCTGTGTG
>CAZKRC010000055.1:0-13385 GCA_964555105.1 uncultured Bifidobacterium sp.
CGCTGGACGGCATTCTCCTCCACTGCGGCCTTCAGGTCGTCGATGGTGAACCGGAAGGTGTTGTCCACGTCGCCGGCCTTGGGGTCGATGTCCCCCGGCGCCGCGATGTCGATGAGGAACAAGGGATTTCCGTGGCGCGCACGGGAGGCCTCCCGCACCTGCGCGGCGGTCACGACGATGCCCGCCGCGCCCGTCGCCGAAATGATGATGTCGCACGAGGCCATGCGCGCGGGCAGTTCGTCGAGGCCGTGGGCCTGGCCGTCGAAGGCCTCGGCCAGCCGCGCCGCCGAGCCCGGCGAGCGGTTGAAAAAAAGGAAGGTCCTGACGCCGGCGCGGTGCAGGTGTTGCGCGGCCAGTTCACCCATTTCCCCCGTGCCGATCAGTCCCGCGGTCTTGCCCCGCAGGTCGCCGAGCACCTTGCGCGCCAGTTCGACCGCCGCATAGCTGATGCTCACGGCCCCTTCATGCACCGCGGTTTCGGCGTGGATCCGTTTGCCGGTGTGCAACCCCGTCTGGAAGACGCGGTTCAGGTAGAAGTCCGTCCAGCGATGCTCCGTGGCGAGCTGGTACGCGTCCTTCACCTGGCCGAGGATCTGCACCTCGCCGAGCACGAGGCTGTCCAGCGACCCGATGACGCGGAAGAGGTGGCGGACCGCCTCGTCTCCCGCCAGGAAATAACCGTGCTCGCGCACTGAGTCCGCCGGCACGCCGCGTCGCGTCGCCCACGCGGCGGCGATGCGGTCACCCAGTTCCGCGTTTTCGGAAAGGGGAGGGCCCGCGTCCGCGGACGCATAGGCGATCCCGTAGATTTCGGAACGGTTGCAGGTCGAGAGCATCACGGCCTCACCTGCGAGGCCTTCCAGCAGGATCCCGTCCACGAACGCGGGCAATTCGTCCTCCTGGAACAACAGGCGGTCGCGCAACGACACCGGAGCGGTGCGATGGCTGACCCCGAGGACGAAAAGTTGAAGATGCGAAGTGGTCACTCCCGTATTCCGATTCCCTATGCTTCGTCCTGCGCCTCAGGCGCGGAAGAAGCCGTGCAACCAAAGGTTTGCGAACACCAGCGCGGCAAAGCCGCCCAGAACCCACAGTGCGTGGCGGCGTCCGCGCCAGCCCAGGGTACGGCGCGATGCCGCCGCCATCAGATAGATGCCCAGCACGATGAAGATGCCCGCCTCCTGCACTGACATCCCGTGCAGGCCGTCGCGTCGCACCCACCACGCCCCGATCACGCTGCTCGTGATCATGAGCAACGTACCGAGAAAGGCCCAGACCGCGGCCAGCTTGTCCAGCTTGTCGAGGGGCGGCAGGCGGCGGAACGTGCGATCAAAATGCTTGCGTTTGAGTTTCCCGTATTGCAACAGGTAAAGGGCCGCGAGCACCGCGGCCAGGCTGAACGCCGCGTAGGACGCCAGACTCGCGACGATATGGAAAATGAACCAGGAACTGCGGTATTCGGGAGCGAGCGAGAACTCGTGCCCCAGGAAAAAAACCGCCGGGAGGGCACACAGCGCGGCCGGCAACAATGTGAAGATTCCCAAACGTCGCGTGCCGGCCGACCACTCGGACACCAGGTGAAGCAATGCAAGCATCCAGCCGAGGAACAGGAGGGCCTCCCCCTCCGTCCACAGGGGGCAACGCCGGTATTCGATGGTCAACACCGTCAACAAGGCCGTATGGAGGCCCAAGGCCGTCAGCATCGCCGTGATGGCCGTTTTGCGGGATCCCCCCGCCTCCTCCCGGAAAAACGCCCGGCCATAGGCTCCCAAGGCGACCAGATAGGCTAACGGCAGCAAAAGCTTGAGGATCAGGAGGGGGATTTGCATGAGCAGCGTAAAGATACGATTTTGGGGAGGAGGGGGCATCCTCCCGCACTTTACATCCCCGGCAAGCCCAATCCCTTCGTCAAGCCTCCCATGCGGCTTTGGGAATCGGCTTCAGCCTTGGCGCGCGCTTCGTTGAAGGCGGCCAACAGCAGATCCTCCAAGGCTTCGATGTCATCGGGATCCACGGCTTCTTTTTGAAGACGCACCGCCTGTACCTCGAATTTTCCGTTCAGCGAGATTTTCACCAGGCCGCCGCCGGCTTCGGCTTCGTAAACCGTGGATTGCAGGGTTTCCTGGATCTGGTTCATGCGCCCCTGCATTTTTTGCAGGTCCTTCATCATTTTCTGCATGTTCATGAGCGATCTCCTTTTCGCGTACGGGGGACGGGGTCGGGGGGCGTCAACGCAGGGACGTCAATTCAGGACGCGCCCTTCGAAAAGCCCGATCAGGGTTTGAATAATGGGGTCTTTCTCAATGATCTCGCGTGTGCCGGCCGGGTGGGCATGACCGAAGGGAGCCGCCGTGCCACTTGTTCCCGGAGCGGACCCGTCCACATCGCCTCCCGGCGCATCTTCGCGGTCCGCGCCGGCCACGGAAAAGGTCAAGGCGAAAGGCGTCCCCGGTTCGAGGCGCGTGGCCAGAAAAGCCCGCAGGCTCTTACGGTTGTCCGCGTCGGCGAGAAACAGGTCGCTGTAGTGCTCGTTGGCGAAGGCGACCTCGAGGATCGCGTTCTCCTCTCCCGCCGCTCCCGACGTGAATGACAAGGTCGCATGCCGAAGAGGGCTCGACGTAAAGGGACGGTCGAGCGCGTAGTCCTCCACGAGATCGGGCCACAGGGCGGGTGCGGCCGCGGGCGCGATGGGTGGGGGGGGAGGACGATCGACATCCGCGTCGAGATCCGGCGGTGCGGTCACCTGGAAGACATCGTGCGCTTCCGGGTCCCCTTCCTTGCGGTCCCTTGCGGGAGACGTTTCCGGAATCGGGTCATCGGGAAACACGGGCAGGGGTGGGGGGGTGAACCGACCTTCCGGAGCAGGCGCATCCCCCGTGGGGATGTCCGGAGCTCCGGAGCCTTCGGGCGGCTCCGTCAGGTCAGGGCTTTTTTTTTTCGGGTCCTCGGTGGGCGGGGCGGCGGACGGGGCCATCGCGGCCGGGGGAACCTCCTGTCCCATGAGCTGGGACAGGGTCACCACGCGGTCCAGCGCGGCCATGCGCGCGAACGCCAGTTCCACACCCAGGCGCGGGTGGGGCGAGTGCCGGAGGCCGGCGATCAGGTCCGATACGATCTTGGCGAAACGCAGGATGTCGCCATCCTGCAGATCGCCGGTGAGGGCGCGCAGTTCCGCGAACCGCGAAGGCGCAAGCCCCAGCAACGCGGGTGTCACCCCCGGCTGACGGGTGAACAGGAGGTCCCGCAGATACTCTCCGAACCCGGTCAGAAAGTCCGAGATCTCCAGCCCTTCCTCGTACACGGTGTTCAGGACGGCGAAACAGCCGCCGGTGTCGTGGCCGGAGAGATGCTTCAGGAGATCGTCGAACAGGGAGTCGGCCGGGATGCCGAGCGCCTTGCGCGCCGCCTCAAGCGTGAGCGCGTCGCCCGCGAACGCGTAAACGCGATCGAAAAGGCTCAGGGCGTCGCGCATGCTGCCATCCGCCTTGCGGGCGAGCGTTTCCAGGGCCGTGCGCTCCGGCGAGATTCCCTCTTGCCCACAGATGTACTCCAGCCGGTCCGCAATGGCCGTCTCCGAAATCCGCTTGAAGTCGAAGCGCTGGACGCGCGACAAAATGGTGTGCGGGACCTTGCCCACTTCGGTGGTCGCAAAGATGAACACCACGTGGGGCGGCGGCTCTTCCAGGGTTTTCAGCAGCGCGTTGAACGCCGCCCTGGAAAGCATGTGCACCTCGTCGATGATGTAGATCTTCGAGCCGCCCTGCATGGGAGCGTAGGCCACCTGCTCCCGCAATTCACGGATGTTGTCCACGCTGTTGTTGCTCGCACCGTCGATCTCGAGCACATCCATCGAGGCGCCGCGGTTCACGGCAAGGCAGTTGTCACAGGTTTCGCACGGCGTCGCGGTGGGACCGTTCTGGCAATTCAGCGCCTTGGCGAGGATGCGGGCCGCCGTGGTCTTGCCCACGCCGCGTGTTCCGGTGAAGAGATAGGCGTGCGAGACCCGTTTCGACGCGATGGCATTGCGCAGGGTCTGGGCGATATGCTCCTGACCCACCATCTCGTCGAAATTCTTCGGCCGCCACTTGCGGGCCATCACCAGGTAAGACATGGGGGGAAAGGTAGTTGGTGGTTGGTGGTTGGTGGTTGGTAGTGAACGCGAAACCGGCAAACAAGGGGGCTATGATACGCGAAGTTCCGAAGTGCACCCTAGACGGAGTGGACGTTTATGAGCGGCAAAAACTCAGGGATCTCTGCTGGAAGAGGCAGCCGGAACAATGTTCGTTTCCTGGACGAGCAACAACAGGTGTGTGAGAGACGTCATCCCCGCCCACTCACTTCCCACGACCAAGACCCGAATCCCGGTAGACTCCCATTGTTGCACTGTTCTATTGTTGCATTGTTCTATTATCCCTGGCCTTCCGCTTCCTCCGCTTCGTTCAGCAACTCAAGGATCTTCGTCTGGCTCACGGTGTAGCGCTTGCGGCAGAATTCACAGAAGATTTCGGCTTCCTTGTCTTCCAGAAAGAGTGACTCAAGCCCTTCCCGACCCAGGCTGCTGAGGGCGCGCAGGACGCCTTCCTCGCTGCAGGGGCAGAAGGGTTCGACCTCGAACTCCTTGTGGACCTGGGGCGTGAAGCGTACGAAGGCATCGTACAGCGCATCAAGGTTCAGGCCTTGTTCCCCTTCCGCGTCCGCGCCCTCTTCGCGCGCGTGGGCGTCGAAGTCAATGCCGTCGAGAATCGCCTGCAGCGCCTCCCAGTCTGTCCCTTTCGCCTCCGGAAAGGCTTCGAGCAGGATGCCGCCGGCATAGTGCAGCTTCCCGTTCGCTTCGTCCCATTTCGAGACGACGCGCATGACCGCCGAACCCTGCTCGCTTTGGCGCAGATAGTGGTTCACGCTGTCGGAAATGTCCGTGGTCAGCATTTCCACGATGCCTTCGGACAGGCGCGCGCCCTCCTTGTCCAGTTTGATGACCTTGAGGATGCGGGGCAGAACCATGGGTTCGAAGCTGCCTGTCGCCAGGACTTCGCTGCGTGGAATCATCGCGCGCACAAGCCCGAACGGGGTCGCGTCCGCCGCCACGCGGCTGATGTCCCCCGAGAGCGAGAACCGGAGCTGAACCGTTCCTGGGCCCTTGAGGCCGGACGCGAGCAGCAACGCGGCCGAGGACGCCTGGCCGAGCAGTTGGGCGGCGTATCCCTTCGCCTCATGGCGGGTCGCGATGTCGTGGGCGGCGCGGGTGGCGTCCACCAGCACGAGACGGTATTTGGCGGCGTCGCCGGTGGCGCGGATGATGCGGTCGAGCTTGAGGAAATTCATGAACACCCAATCTAGCATGAGCGACCGGAGTGGTCGAGGTGCACAACGGTGTCGACGCGTCGGGCCGAGGGCGCGACGTGAACATGGGGTTTCCCGTCATATTCGCCCGTCAGGGCCGTTTCTGCGGGGATTCCCGCAGGGGTTTTTCGGCCAACGGATACTTCGTTTCGTTCCTGAACACCCGGAAGTTCGCGTCACCATGCAACGCGGAGCCCTCAGGGGGCGTCACCATGTGACGTGGGGCCCCAAGGACGCGCGCCAACCACCAGCTATCTTTCCTCCCCATGTCCTCCGACATTTTCCCCTACATCGGCGCCTTCGTGGTGGGATTCGGCAAGGCCGGATTCGCCTCCGGCATCTCCCTGCTCCAGGCTCCCCTGATCGCTTACGCGGTGCCGGCGCGCACGGCGATCGGTCTGGTCATGCCGCTGCTCGTGCTGGCCGATTTTCTCGCCATCGGTGCCTTCTGGAAGCAGTGGCGCTTCGCGCTCATCCGTTGGCCGCTCATGGGGGGCGTCCCCGGCATCGCGCTGGGCATGTTGTTCGTCAACGTGGTCTCGGATGCGTTGTTGCGGCAGGCGCTCGGCGTTCTGGCGCTGGCACTCACCGGGCTGTTGATCGTCCGTGATGTGTGGTATCCGTCCAAAACCTATCGTCCCTCGTGGTGGCAAGGGTTGGGGGTGGGGGCGTTCGCCGGGTTTTCGTCGACCGTGGCTCACGCGGCGGGACCGATCATGGCGTTGTACCTCATTGCGCAGAAGGTCGACAAACGGGTGTTTGTCGCGAGCAGCGCCCTGTTCTTTCTCGTTCTCAATTTGCTGAAGGTTCCTCCCTACGTGAGCAGCGGTCTGGTCGATGGCGCGATCCTGAGGGCCGCGGTGAAGCTGGCGCCCATGGTGCCGCTGGGCATCGGCGTGGGCTGGTTGCTGAACCGCATGATCCCGCAGAAACACTTCGTCTACATCGTGTACGGGTTGTTGTTCGTGGCGGGACTCGACCTCACGTTTCGGTAAGCTTCGTCCGGGGACGCGCATGCGGGCTGCGCGGGTTGCGGTCGGGGTTTCCGGGGCCGGGATTCTGGGGCAGGCTGCGCCCTGTGAAATCTTCGGTCACGCCTCCGTAATATGACAAGCTTGTAATAGTCGTGGAACCGGCTTCTTTCCATTTCGGCGCGTGGGGAAATGCCCCCGATTTCATATTTGGCTGAAATTTTGGAGAAATTTCAAGAAATTGCCGTAATAAGGATTCGGGTCCAGTAATATGGTTTTTCGGTTTTCGATGTGCGCCCGTCCCATTTCCAGCTTTTCCGCATTAGATAGAAGACAGGATCTGGAACCATGAAAGGAAGGACCAACATGAAAACGCATGCCCTTAAAGCACTCTCCCCGCGTCGATCCACCGGCACCGGTGTGCCCAAAGCCCGCGCCACCATGCGGGATCCGTTGGGCGCCATTTGCGCGCGTCATCGCGACAATCCCTTCGTGCGCTTTTTGCGCGTCGCCTTCTTTTACGACGACGAACAGGCACGGGGTGCGGCGGCGCGCGTGCCCGACCGGACGCCGCCTCAAAAGACCGTGCGCGGGTCCTTGCGGGGCCCCTTGCAGGGAAGCCTGAAGTTCTGAACGGGCGGGGCGCCGCGCAGCATGCGCTCCGACGCGGTCGATGCCCGGCCTTCATTTAAAAACGCATACACGAAACCGCAGGAGGACATCATGGTCGTACACAAGACGGACCAAGCGAACCTATGGCTTGAACACCTTCAACAGGCACGCACCCATCTTCGCTCGTTGTCCGAGCTGTCGCGCCCGGATGATTTCGGACAGCACCTGCACGCCGCCGCCGCCCTGGAACTGTTGTCGGGGCAACCGGGACTCGCCACGGAGAACCTTCAGCGCTGGTTGGCCCGTCAGGCGGGGCAGCCGTCCGTGCGGGTGCTCAGCTCTCGCAGCGCCCGCCTTCCTCGTCGCGCAGCGAGGTGATCGTGCGGGCGGTCCCGCATACCGGACAATCCGGGTCGGGGCCGCCCTTCAGTTCGCGGAACCGCATGCCCAGCGCGTCGAAAATCAAAAGACGATCCGTGAGCAGGTCTCCGAGTCCGATGATGTACTTGAGGGCCTCGGTGGCCTGGATCGAGCCGAGCGTACCCGGCAGGGTGCCGAGGATTCCCGCGTCCGCGCAGTTGGGGACGGCACCCGGAGGCGGCGGCGCGCGGAACAGACACCGGTAACACCGGTGGCCGGGCAGATAGGTGAACGTCTGTCCTTCGAAGCGCAGCATGCCCGCGTGCGAGTACGGCTTGCCGAGGAGGACGCACGCGTCGTTCACGAGGAACTTGGTGGCGAAGTTGTCGCAACCCTCGAGGATGAAGTCGTATCCGGAAAACACGTCCGCGATGTTGGATGCATCGAGGAAGTATGGGTACTCGACGACGTTCACGTCGGGATTGATCGCACGGACGCGGTCCTTCACCGAGGCCGTTTTCAGCTGGTCGAGAGATGCGGTGACATGAACCACCTGGCGTTGCAGGTTGCTGAGCGACACGGTGTCGCCGTCCGCGATCCCGATGGTCCCCACTCCCGCCGCGGCCAGATACAACAGGGCGGGGGACCCCAGGCCGCCTGCCCCCACCACCATCACCTTCGCTTCGCGCAGCTTCATTTGTCCCTTGAACCCCACGCCGGTGAGATCGAAGTGCCGCGCGTAGCGCTCCATTTGGGACGGTGTGAAGATGGGAGCCATGGTGACCTTGTCGGAAAGGGTGAAGGTGTGCGTGGTGCCGACGCCCGGCGCGTGCTAGCGGAACTCCGTGTTGTAGACCGGCGTGCTGAGATAGCGCTCGCCGGTGTCGCAGATGACGGTGAGCAGGGTTTTGCCCTTGTATTCAGGGCGTTTTCCGATTTCGCCCAGCGCGTACACGTTCGCGCCCGACGACGGCCCGGAGAGGATGCCTTCCTCGCGCGCGAGGCGGCGCGTCATGTCGCGGGCGGCCTCGTTGCTGACGGGGAAGACTTCGTCAATGGCCTTGCGATCGAGCACGGAGGGGATGAATCCGGCACCGATGCCCTGGATTTCGTGCCAGCCGGGCTTGCGACCGAACAGCACGGCGGAGGATTCGGGTTCCACGGCGACCACATGCAGCGCCGGGTTGCGCCGCTTCAACTCCGCGCCCACGCCGGAGATGAAGCCGCCCGTGCCGACGCCGGCGACGAGCACGTCGAGGCGTCCGGCGGTGTCGGCCCAGATCTCCTCGGCGGTGGCCTTGCGGTGCGCGGCCGGGTTGGCGGGGTTGTCGAACTGCTGGAGCATGAAGCAGTCCGTGCGTGTGGCGAGGATCTCGCGCGCCTGGTCGATGGCGCCGGCCATGCCGAGGTGCGCGGGTGTGAGGATCAACTCCGCACCGTAGGCCTGCAGCAGATTGCGGCGCTCGGCGCTCATCGACTCGGGCATGATGATCAGTGATTTGTAGCCGCGCACGGCGGCGATCCAGGCGAGCGCGATGCCGGTGTTGCCCGAGGTGGGCTCGAGCAGCGTCATGCCCGGCTTGAGGCGTCCCTGCGCCTCGGCCTCCATGATCATGTTCAAGGCGATGCGGTCCTTGAGCGACCCGCCGGGGTTGCGCACCTCCACCTTGGCGAGGAACAGCGCGTCCCCGTGGGGTGCGACCTTGTTCAGGCGCACCAGCGGCGTGCGGCCCACCAGGGCCGTCATGTCGGTGTGCACGTTCATGCCTGCGGGAATGTCCGTCGCGGCCATTTTCAAATCTCCGTGTCGAGGTGGATGCCGCACTCCGTTTTCGTGTCGCCGGCCCAACGGCCGCTGCGGGCGTCGCCGTCGACCGGAGGCCGCGTGCAGGTGGTCGGGCTGCACCCGATGCTGGTGTAGCCGCGGGCGGCCAGCGGATGTTCGGGAACGTCCCACACCTTGAGATACAGTTCCACATCGCGCTGCGGCCAGTCCGCGAAGGGCATGAACTTGATCCTGCCGCGCTGCACGGTCACGAAGGGCGTGTCCTTGCGCGTGTCGGCCTGGTCCCGGCGCAGGCCCGACATGAACGCGGCGACGTCGGGCAGTGCGAGAAAGCGCCGCTGGACCTCCACCTTGTTGACGGCGCAGCAGGCCTCGACGTTGATGATGCGCGTTTCCCGGCCCTTGGGCCCCTCCGTGACGGTTTCATACCGGCGGCGGCCCGGGTCGTCGGACGCGACGGTTTCCACGCGCAGGTTCCAGGCCTGCTTCAACGTGTCGCGATAGGCGAGCGTCTCCGGAAAATGGAAACCCGTGTCCATGAAGTACACGCGCACCGGAACCCCCAGGCGGTGGAGGTGATGCAGCAACAGCGCGGCGTCGCGCCCGAAGGAGGTGGTGGCGATCAGGGTGTCGCCGAACAGTTCGTGGGCGCGACGGATGCGCGCGTCGGCGTCGAGCGCGGCGAACTCCTCGTTCAGGGCGGCCGCACGCGTGCGCAAGGCCTCGAGATCGGGAGGCGGAGCGCCCGTTTCCGGCGCGGCGGCAGGCGTGGTGTCGGACGTCGCCCCGGACGGGTGGGATGGATCGTTCATTAGTTTCATTTTCGTGACGGATTACAAATAAAACATGGGCGCGGGCTCGAGGTGCCGCCGCGCCTTCTCCGCGATGTCCGCGATGGTGATGGTCGACAGGTTTTGGCGTACCAGCGAACGTTGCTCCGCGAACGCGTCCCGGATCAGCGCGCCCACGACGTCGTGTCCGCCCTCGATGTCGGCGCACGGGAGGATCTCGCCTTCGGTGGCCTGTACCACGCGGGCGAGGTCGATGCGTTCCGGTGCCTCGACGAGCTGATAACCGCCGCTTTTACCGCGCGTGCCGCGCACCAACCCCACGCTTTTCATGAGGATGGCGATTTGTTCGAGAAACTTGAAGGGGATGGCGTACTCGGTCGCGATCTCGCGCAGTTGCACGGGAGTCTTGCGCTCCTTGATGGCCAACGCGCTCAAAAACTGCAGCGTGTACAGGGTTTTCGAAGAGACCTTCATGCTCTAAACATACGAAATTTGTAGGTAAAATAGGAATGGGACTATCCTTCTGAAAACCGCCTTTTTCAGGGGGTATCCGTACCCTCGCCCGTTTTTTGGAGGTGTGAGGAGGCGGGCAGTCAATCCCGTGGGGTTGTTGGCGGAGAACACGCGAAGGTTCAGCGGGAGCCTGCGAAGAGGTAAATTGGCCTCCATGTCCGTTTCCGTGATCAAGGCCCTCAGTCCACTGACCATTCAGAAAATCGCCGCCGGTGAGGTGATCGAACGCCCCGCCAACGTGGTGAAGGAACTGGTCGAAAACGCCCTCGACGCGGGGGCCACCAAGATCACGGTGACGCTCGAAGAGGGTGGCAAGGAACTCGTGCGCGTGGCCGACAACGGTTTCGGCATGACCCGCGAGGATCTGGAGCGATGCTGGCAGGCGCACACCACCAGCAAGATCCGCGCGGTGGAAGACCTCGACAGCGTGTCGAGTTTCGGCTTTCGCGGCGAAGCGCTGGCCAGCATGGCCTCGGTGTCGGAATTGACCATCGAGACGCGTCATTGGGAAGGCCAGGTGGGACACCGTCTGCGCGTGGTGGAAGCGGAGGTCGAGGAATCGGGTCCGGCCGCGCGCGGGCAGGGCACCACCATCACGGTGCGGAACCTGTTCCGCAACAACCCCGTGCGCCGCAAGTTCCTCGGCACCGCCAAGGCCGAGACCAGCCGTATCACCACCTTGTTGACGCGGTTGTCGCTGGCGCATCCCGACGTGTCCTTCCGGTTGTCCGAAGGAAGCGGCGGCACCAGCGGGCTCGGCGGCCGCGAGCTGCTGCATTTGCCCGAGGGCACCTTGCGCCGTCGCGCGGGCGACGTTCTGGGCGTCCATCTTCTGGAGGATCTGGTCGCGGTCGACTGGGAAGGCGGCGGCATCCACATCCAGGGGTACGTCTCGGAGCCGCAACGCTTTTCGGGCCGGCCGGGCCAGCAACATTTCTTCGTCAACCGCCGCAACATTTTCCATCCCATGTTGACGCGCGCCCTGTCGCAGGCCTACGAGGTCGTGCCGCCGGGGCGTCATCCCGTGGCGGCGCTGTTCCTGTCCATCGCGCCCGCGGAGATCGACGTCAACGTGCATCCCACCAAGCGCGAGATCCGCTTCCTCAACGAAGCGCGCGTGTTCTGGGCGGTCTCCCAGGCGCTACGCGCGGCGCTGCGCGGCGTCATTGATGCCCCGGCGCTCGAACTGTCGCCCGCGCCCGATGCTGCGGAGGCACGTGACGTACTTCCTGCGGACGCCGGGGCCTCGCACGTGTCAGCATCCCCCGCGGCCGCCGCGGGGGCCGGGACCCCGACAGCGGCTTCCGCACCAGTGGCTCCGGCGGCCGCGGAGGCCTTCGTGCCGGCGTTCACGTACGTGCCCCCTTCGTCCGGACGGGAGGGCGCGCCCGCTTCCGGGACCGAAGAGTCCGCCCCCGCATCCACGGGCCCTGCGGCCCCCACGGTACCTGACAACATCTCGCTGTTTCCAACGACCGCGCGGCCTCCGTCGTACATGATGGAGTTCACGGGGGCGCCGAGCCTGCAGATCCATGGAAGCTTCATCCTGGTCGCGGTGCGCGGCGGGTTCCTGTTGGTGAACCAGCGCGCGGCGCACGAACGCATCCTGTACGAGAAGGCGCTCGACGACTTGCGCAAGCCGGGACGCTTCAGTGCCCAGCAGTTGCTTTTTCCCGAAGTGGTGGAGTTCGGGGCCGCCGAGGCGCGGGTGGTGGAGCGGCACGTCGCGGAGCTTCGCGGCCTGGGGTTCGACCTCGAACCTTTCGGCGCGACGGCGTTTCAGCTGCGCGGTTCCCCCGCGGATGCGCCGTCGGATCAGGCGCAGGCGATCCTGCAGGATCTGGTCGGGCGCCTGATGAACGACGCGGCGGGGCGCGGCAAGGATGGGCCGGATGAAATCCACAAGCGTGTGGCGAGGGCCTATGCGCGCGCCGCGGCGGTGCCGCTGGACACACCGCTGGACGCCCCGCGCATGGCGGCGTTGGTCGACGGGTTGTTCGCCACGCAGAACCCCTACGTCACGCCGGGCGGTTTGCCGGTGCTCATCCGCTATTCGCTTGAGGAGATCAGGCGGCGGTTCGGGTTGAAGGGGGAAGAGGGGTAGGGGCGTCACACCATCACAGCATCACAACAGTAGAGCACAGGCAGGGGCGCCATTCATCGCTTATGCTCTGGAGGTCTGCGTTCTATTGCTGTGATGTACATATTCTTGAGCATTGAGCATTAAAAAAGCTTCGGATCTCTCCTCAGCCCACAGGATTTTCCAGTGCTTGTCCCGGCCTTAGTGCGATGCGTTTTCCAGTAACCGGCTTCCGTGAATCACGGCCAGTATCACGATGCGTTGCGTTTCAATTCGATAAACCAGGCGATAGCTGAAAACGATGCGCTCCCGGATTTCTTCCCGGCCGAACTCCGGTACGACACGTCCAAGAAGTGGGTGATCAGGAATCGTTTCAGCAATTTCAATGAGCCGCGTTGTTACCGCCCGAGCATACCACATCGAATCGCGGGCGATATAGTCCGCGATCGATTCAATGTCCTCAATGGCTTCGGGAGACCAGTCTAAGCGAGCCATTTTCCAAGGCGTGCCTTAACGGTCTCATGGGACACTGCGCCTTCGGAATCAAATCGCGCGGCTCCGCGCTTTACTTTCTCGAGAACATAGAGATGATACTGGATGTCCTCGAAGCTGCTGTCTTCCGGTAAGGAATCCAGCATGGAGGCGACTTCCCTTTTTGCAGAACTCATAAAACCTCCCGTCTCATCATCAGTATAGAAATCGTATTGAAATGCCCAGAGTTCCGCGTTTTCAGGGAAATTCCCCAGATTTTTTGGGGGCTTTTGGTGAGCGGTGCGCAACTTACCCCAATTCCTCCGTCATCTTCACCGCGCCATACGTCAGGATCATGTCCGCCCCGGCGCGCTTGATCGCCAGCGTCGCCTCCATCAGCGCCGCGTCCGCGTCGAGCCAGCCCAGCTTGCCCGCCGCCTGGATCATCGCGTACTCGCCGC
>CAZKRC010000056.1:0-13275 GCA_964555105.1 uncultured Bifidobacterium sp.
GCTTGACGCGCAGGCCGTACGCCACGTTCTCGAAGATGGTGAGGTGCCGGAACAATGCATAGTGCTGGAACACGAAACCCACCTGACGGTCCCGCACGTGATCTTCGGTCGCGTCGCGCCCCTCGAACAGGATGCGGCCCGAATCGGGCGCCTCGAGACCGGCGAGAATGCGGAGCAAGGTCGTCTTGCCGGAACCCGAAGGCCCCAGCAGGGCCACCAGTTCTCCCGAGGGGATGTCGAGGCTGACACCGGCCAGCGCTTCAAAGGTTCCGAATTGCTTACGCACGTTTTCGATCTTGATGCTCATGAGTGAAGAGCTCCTTCCCTGGATGCCGCGGCATCCGTGATGTCGGCGCGCACACCGCGCTCCAGAAGTTTTTTGGCGATCAGGGTGATGACGGCGAGAAAGGCCAGCAGCGACGCCACGGCGAACGCGCCGGTGAAGTCATACTCGTTGTACAGGATTTCGACGTGAAGCGGCAAGGTGTTCGTCTCGCCGCGGATGTGACCCGAGACGACCGACACGGCGCCGAACTCGCCCATGGCGCGGGCGTTGCAGAGGACCACGCCGTACAGCAGGCCCCACTTGATGTTCGGCAGAGTGATGCGCCAGAAGGTTTGCCATCCGCTCGCGCCGAGCGTGATGGAGGCCTCCTCCTCCTCGGTTCCCTGCGCCTGCATCACGGGGATGAGTTCGCGGGCCACGAAGGGGAAGGTGACGAACACCGTGGCGAGCACGATGGCGGGCACGGCGAAGAGGATGCGGATGCCGTGCTCGATGAAGAAGTCACCGAAGATGCCTTGCGCACCGAACAGCAGCACGAACACGAGGCCGGAGATCACCGGGGAGATGCTGAAGGGAAGATCGATCAGCGTGATCAGGAAGTTTTTCCCCGGAAAGTCGAACTTGGCGATGCACCAGGCCGCGGCCACCCCGAACACGACGTTGAGCGGCACGGCGATGGCGCAGGCGAGCAGCGTCAACTTGATGGCGGAGAAGGTGTCAGGGGACGTGACCGCCTGCCAGTATCCCGACAGCCCTTGTGGAAGGCCTGGTGGAAGATGGCGGCGAGCGGCACGAGGAGGATGGCCGCCAGCGAGAGGACGGCCGATGCGATGAGCAGGCGGCGCACCCATGCCGGTTCGCCGACGGCCTGGCGGACGCGTTCGCCGGGAGTGTCGGGACGGCTTTTTTCAGGGTGCGTCACCGGGCCCGCTTGGTATGCGGTTGTGGAGGGCATAAAGGTGTGGCTCCGGGAGTGTGGGGATTAAAGGGAGTAGCGACGCCGTTGGCGCCACTGCACGTAGTTGATGGCGAACAGCAGGACGAAGGAAATGATCAGCGTGACCGCGGCGATGGCCGTGGCCTCCGCGTACTGGTACTGTTCCAGCTTCGTGATGATGAGCAGGGGCGTGATCTCGGTTTTCATGGGCATGTTGCCCGCGATGAAAACGATCGAGCCGTATTCGCCGAGGGCGCGGGCGAACCCGAGCGCGAAGCCGGTGAACAACGAGGGCGCGACCACCGGAAAGATCACCTTGCGGAACGTCTGCCATCGATTCGCGCCCAGAGTCGCCGAGGCTTCCTCCAGCTCCTTCTTGAGGTCCTCGAGAACCGGCTGCACGGTGCGGACCAGGAAGGGAAGGCTGATGAACACCATGGCCACGATGATTCCCAGGGGCGTGTAGGCCACCTTGATCCCCAGCGCCTGCAAGGGCGCGCCCAACCACCCGTTCACGGAAAACACGGTGGTCAGCGCGATGCCGGCCACCGCCGTGGGCAAGGCGAAGGGAAGGTCGACGAGGGCGTCCACGATGGACTTGCCCGGGAATTCGTAGCGCGCCAGCACCCAGGCGATGAGCAGGCCCAGCACGATGTTGATGGAGGCGGCGATGAACGCACCGCCGAACGAGATCCGGAAGGAGGCGAGCACGCGGGGGTCGGTGACCGTCGCCCAGAAATCCGCAGCGGACAACGAAGCGCTCTTGATGAACAACGCACCGAGCGGGATGAGGACGATCAGCGACAGGTAGAAGATCGTGTATCCGAAGGTGAGCCCGAAGCCCGGCAACACGCTGCGTTTCTTGAATCGGAAAGCCATGGGAAGGTCCTGGGAGTGATGGGGGGAGGCGGAAAAAAGGGGCGAAGCGTCCGCCACGACGACGGAGAGCCACGTAAAAGGTCGGCTGAAGGAACTCCTTCGAACCGACCTCGCAGGCGTGGCTTCGCCCCGGCTTCGGATTGTCCTATTTCGTGTAGATCTTGTCGAACTCGCCGCCGTCGGCGAAGTGGACCTTCTGCGCCTTGCTCCAGCCGCCGAAGACCTCGTCGATGGTGAGCAGGGTCAACGCGGGGAAGTACTCCTTGTATTTGGCCAGCGCGCTGGCGGAGCGGGGACGATAGTAATGCTTGCCGGCGAGTTCCTGGCCCTGTTCCGTATAGAGGAACGAGAGGTATTCCTTCGCGACGGCTTCGGTGCCCTTCTTCCTGGCGTTCTTGTCGACCACGGCCACGGAAGGCTCGGCCAGGATGCTCACGCTCGGGTAGACGATCTCGAACTTGTCCGGGCCGAGTTCGTTGATGGCGAGGTAGGCTTCGTTTTCCCAGCTCAGGAAGACATCGCCGATGCCGCGCTGGACGAAGGTCGTCGTCGATCCGCGCGCTCCCGCGTCCAGGACCGGAACGTTCCTGTAAAGCTTGCGCACGAACTCGC
Source organism: uncultured Bifidobacterium sp. (assembly GCA_964555105.1). Taxonomy (GTDB): domain Bacteria; phylum Fibrobacterota; class Fibrobacteria; order UBA11236; family UBA11236; genus UBA11236. The sequence goes on from CAZKRC010000056.1 coordinate 2,715, forward strand.
GGGCGGATGCGTCGTTTCCACCCGGCTGACGAAGGGCGTAACCCCACGCGGCGAGATAGTTCCAGCGGGCGCCGCCGGACGTTTTCGGATTGGGGGTGATGACGGAAACGCCCGGCTTGACCAGATCGTTCCAGTCCTGGATCTTCTTGGGGTTTCCCTTGCGGACCAGGAAAACGATGGTCGAGGTGTAGGGGGCGCTGTTGTGCGCGAGCTTCTTGTCCCAGTCGGCGGGGATCAGCTTGGCGACGCTGTGCAACACGTCGACGTCGTAGTGGAGCGCGAGGGTGACGACATCGGCCTGCAGGCCGTCGATCACGGCACGGGCCTGCTTGCCGCTGCCGCCGTGGCTTTGCTGGATCGTCAGTTTGTTGCCGGGGTTTTTGGACTCCCATTGCTTGATGAAGACCGCGTTGACGTCCTTGTAGAGTTCGCGGGTGGGGTCATAGGAGACGTTGAGGAGCGTGATGTTCTTGGCGGGGATCGCCACTGCCGCCGCGAGGGCGGCGATCGTAAGGAAGGTGAGGCGCAGCATGATGTGTTTTCCTTGTTCGTGATCCGGTGATTGGTGTTGTTGACGTCCCCGGCGTTGCCGGCGGGGAATGAGAGACCCTGGGGCCGGTCAGACGACGGCCCCTCAAGCGCTTCCCCCGCCGGAGCGGGGGAAGGTTGGGGCAGGGGGTTTTAGTAAGCGGCGTTGAAGCTGAAGGAGAGCACGTTCTCGGCCTTGCGGTCCGCGGGTGCGGCGGCGACGTTGGTGAACGCCGTGTGCTCGTAGCTCACGAAAATCTTGAACGAGTTGTTCAGGTGCCAGCCGAGGGCACCGCCGGCGCTGAGGGCGCTTTCGATGCCGTGGTTCTGGTTGGTGGGGCCGAAGGTGCCGGCGACGGCGTCGTCGATGGTGATGCCGTGCACGCGGGCGACCAGTTCGAGCGCGCCGAAGTCGCTGCCGGTGGGCCAGTTGTTGGTCTTGGCCACGCGGGGGCCGCTGCGGTAGCTGTTCTTCTCGCCGGTGAGCACCCAGGATCCGGTCACGCCCCAGGCGGCGTTGGTCAGGTCACCGCTGTTCGCGCCACTCCGCACCGCCTGCGTGGTCTGCGTGTATTCCGCGATCAGGCCGAAGGGGCCCACGTAGTAGTACGCCTGGGGGGAGATGCGCGACAGCGTGCCGTCCAGCGTGTCATTGGTGAAGGGCTGGAAGTTCTGGCGGCCCGGAGTGGGGATGGCCGTGAGCGTGCCGCTGTTCTTGCGCTCGCCGTACGACGCGGAGACGCCGAGACCGAAACCCTTGAGCGCCTCGGACCCGTTGTTGAAGGGGTGTGCGAACACGCGGGCGTAGAAGTCCTTCTTGCCGTCGACTTCGGCAGCGTAATCCTGGTTGTCGTTGGCGCCGTTGAACACGCCGGCCTGGTACTGCAGCAAACCCTTGCCGAAGTTACCGCTCGCCTGCAGGCCGATATCGCGGTTCGGCTGCAACGCCGTCACGAACGAGCCTTCGATGAAGGGCGCGCGGGGCGAAGACAGCAAGCGCTCCAGACCCGTGGGCGGCTTGAACTTCCCGAAGCTCAGGTTGAATTCGGGCAGGAGGTTCCAGTCGAGGTGGACATCCAGCAGGTTCACGGAGTTGCCCGCCCAGTTGGTGTGCACGCGCCAGCCGAAGTTCTTGTACGCGGTGCCGCGCACGTCGGTCTGCACGCGGCGCAGGCCCAACGTGTGCGCCTGGTTTTCCGGGGCCGCCGGCTCGCTGGTGAACACGCGGCCCGAGATCTGGTTGAAGCCCGAGAAGCGGATGCCGAATGCGCCGTCGGCGCTGGAGAAACCGAGGTTTCCCGGTGCGGCGTTGATCTTCGGAGCCTTGGCCGCCGCAGCCTTCGCTTCTTCCTGCGCGATTTCGTTCTGGCGCTCGATGACGCGGAGCTTCTGATCCAGCGCCTCGATCTGCCGCTGCAGCGAATCATTCGATTGCGCCTGGGCGAGGCCCGGCGCCGCGGTCACGGCGAGAACGGCCGCGAGGGCGCCGGCCCGGAGCGCTTTCGGAGTTACCTGAATGTTCTGCATCGGAGTTTTCATGGGTTTCCTTTTGGTATGCGTCGTCTGACGCGGTGTGGATTTCGGGATGAAGGGTCTTCGGTCTTCCGATGAACGCTTCGGGGATTTCAGAGGGGGAGCCATCCGGGGTCGGGTAGGCGGTAGGGCGGTAGGGGATCGGGTATTTTAGGCGGAGGGTTTCGCGTTGTCGGCATCGAGACGGATTTTCTCCCGCTTCTCGATCTGGGTCACCTTGCCTTCGTGCACTGAAACGACGACCGACCCGAACCGCAAGGAACGGATCGCTTCATTCACCGCCTTTTCCCACGAGTCCGGGTGATGGGTATTCATGCCTATTTATCCTATTCAGTAGGTCGAGTAATGGGTAAAATTTAGATGACGTAATCGACCACGTGTTGGCGCGTCGCTTCGGTGACACGGACTTCCACATCCGCCAGCGTCGTGCTGTCGAGGATTTCCGCCGTCCGGTCGCGCACATCCTTCATCACCATGCGCAGTCCGCACGTCCGTTCATCGACACATTCGACGCACCGGCGATAATGCAGTTGGCTCACGCACGGCAGCAGGGCCAGAGGCCCTTCCATCTTGCGCACCACCGCACCCAGCGTCACCGATTCCGGTGTCCGCGCGAGAAAGTACCCGCCACCCTTGCCTTTGCGGCTATCGAGAAAACCTTCCTTCTTCAACTCGAGAAGAATGGCTTCCAGAAATTTTTGGGGAATGCCTTCCTTTTCCGCAACCTCCGCAATCAGCACGGGCCCGCGATGGCGTTCACGGGCGAGGTATTGCAGCGCCTTCAGCGCGTATTTGGTTTTCTTGGAAAGCATTAGTCGATAATTCCTATGGGATATATATACGTACGTACTTCTCAGGGCGTCAAGGGCTCTTCAAAGAAAATTTCGCTTTTTTAATGCCGAATTTCGGCAAAAAACAGGAAAGTCGGTTTTTTTCGGGGGTGAACCGCTTTCAGCGGGGCGGGGGCGCGTCGTGGGCACGCGGTTCCGGTGTGGCGTGCTTCCGTGCCATATACTCTTTTCGCGTGCGCTCGGGAAGCTTCTCCAGCGCGTAGCGCAACATCGTCCGGGGCATGACGGCGGCGTGGCGATCGAGAAAGGCCAACAGCGGTGCCACGTCCTTCTTCCCCATCTCGCGCAACATCCATCCGGTGGCCTTGTGGATCAGGTCTTCGTGGTCGTGCAACAAGGCTTCGGCAATGCGCAGCGTCTCGCCGAAGCGCTGCGCGCGGATGAAGTGATGCGTGGCGACGATCGCCACGCGTCGTCGCCACAGGTTCTTGTCGCGCGCGAGCGTGTTGAGCAGCGAGGTGTCGGCGCCCCCCTTCCCGGCTTCGTTCGCGAGATGACCGCCCACCAGGTACGCCGCGCTCGTGTCGACCAGATCCCAGTTGTTCACGCGTTCGGCCACGCGCGCGAGATAATGCCTGTGGATCTTCGCGCGCAGGGGCGGTGCGCCCTTGTCGTACAGATTCATCAGCAGGAAGAGGGCCACAAGTCGATCCTCGTGCCACTCAGACTCCAGCAGCGCCGCCGCGTCGTCGAAGGCGAGGTGGCGATAACGCTTCGCCAACCGTCGCAGCACGGGCACGGTGATGCCACGGAAGCGGTCGCCATGCCCGTACTGTCCCGGCGCGGTTTTGAAAAATCCCTGCAGGAACGCGGCCTTGGGCGGATCGTTCAGGGAAGCGAGGTCCCGGCGGAGGGACGTGAGCGAGGCGAGGGAAGGCATCAGAATTAAGAATCAAGAATTAAGAATGAAGGGGGGGCAGGTTGGGGTGTGGAACCGCAGCGTGGTGCCGCGCAGGCCGTTGACCAGGTCGCGACCCGAGATGCGCGGCTTGCCTTCCCACTGGACCTCCATGAGCTGCAGGCGGCCCTCGCCCGTGCCCACGCAGGCTTCGCCGCCTTCGCTCTCGAGAATACCCGGGGAACCGCCGCCCGGCACGACGCGCGTGCGGTGCACGCGCAAGGTACGCCCGGAGGCCTCGCCGTCCTCCCCCCGCACCCGTTCCACGGTATGACAGCCGGGTGCGGGGTTGAACCCCCTGACGCGGTTGTGGATGGCCTGTGCGGATTGCGTCCAGTCGATGAGGCCGTCCTCTTTGTGGATCTTGGGCGCGGCGGTGGCGTGCGCGTGATCCTGCGGGCGGGGGACGGTGAGGCCCGCCTCGAGATCGTCGAGTGTCTTGAGCAGCAGGTCGCGACCCATGAGGCTGAGGCGGGCGAAGAGTTCGCCCGCGGTTTCGTCGGGGCCGATGGGCGTGGTCGCCTGCGCCAGGACCTCGCCGTGATCGATCTCCGCGTCGAGGCGGAAGATGGTGACGCCGGTCTCGCTCTCGCCGTTCACGACGGCCCACTGGATGGGTGCCGCGCCGCGGTATTTGGGCAGGAGGGATCCGTGGATGTTCACCGCGCCCAGGCGGGCGAGCGGAAACAGGGTGGCGGGCAAAATGCGGAAGGCGACGACGACGAGCAGGTCGGCCTTCTGTGCGGCGATGAGATCGTGGAACCCCGGAGTCTTCAGCGACTGCGGCTGCGCCACCGGAATGCCGAGCTCCTGCGCCTTGAGTTTGACCGGCGGCGCGGCGAGTTGTTGGCCACGACCCTTGGGCTTGTCGGGCTGCGTGACCACGAGCGATACCTTGTGTCGCGCCGCGAGGGATTCGAGAACGGGCACCGCGAATGCGGGTGTGCCCATGAAGACGAGATTCAACATATCGTGATGATAAAAAACGCGATGCGTGGCGGCCGGTTGATTCGTGGCGGCCAATCATGTAGGGGCGAATGATTATTCGCCCCTACATGATCACCGTTTTTTCAAAGGCCGCCACCAGGCCTCGTTGTTCCGATACCACGCGACGGTCGCGGGTAAACCCGTATCGAAGGTGTGGCGAGGTTCCCAGCCGAGTTCGCCGCGGATCTTGTCCGCGTCGATCGCGTAGCGCTTGTCGTGCCCCAGGCGGTCCTCGACGTGGCGGATCGACGCTTCATCCTTGCCCATCAGAGCGAGGATGGCGCGCGCGATCTCCATGTTGGTCCGTTCATTGCGCCCGCCGATGTTGTAGGTCTCTCCCGCGCGTCCCTTCTCCAGTGCCAGCAGGATGCCGCGGCAATGGTCTTCCACGTGCAGCCAGTCGCGCACGTTCAGGCCGTCACCGTAGATCGGGATCGACCGGTCGTCCACGAGGTTGGTGATCAAAAGCGGAATCAGCTTTTCGGGGTATTGGTACGGCCCGTAGTTGTTCGAGCAATTGGTGATGACGGTGTCCATGCCGAAGGTGTGGTGGTAGGAACGTACCAGCATGTCCGACCCGGCCTTGGAGGCGGAGTAGGGCGAGTTGGGGGCGTAGGGCGTCGTCTCGGTGAACAGGCCCGTGGGGCCGAGCGAACCGTAAACCTCGTCGGTGGAGACGTGGAGAAAGCGGCCGGTTCCGTTCTGCCGCGCGAGTTCCAGCAGGATTTGCGTGCCCAGCACGTTGGTGATCACGAAGATCTCGGGGCCGGTGATCGAGCGGTCGACGTGCGATTCCGCCGCGAAGTGCACGACCGCATCGGGCTTGCGCGCGAACTCGGCGGCCATGGCCTCCTTGTCGCAAATGTCCGCGTGCACAAAGCGGTAGTTCGGGTTGTCTTCGAGATCGGCCAGGTTGGCGCGATTGCCCGCGTAGGTCAGCTTGTCGACATTGGTGAGGCGCCAGTCCGGGCGTTCGGCCAGGATCAGGCGTACGAAGTTGCTGCCGATGAAGCCGCAGCCACCGGTCACGAGAATATGCATGCACGGCAAGGTAGTAGATGGACGCCGGAGGCGGGAAGGCGTCCGACGCCGCGGGGTGCGGATCCCGCGCCATCCGCGACGAGGGCCGGCATCAGGAGGGTCGCGTCGCACCTCCGTTCGCCCGTCGCGAGCGGTCGATGCCCGTGATCAACTCCTCCGGAGGGTGCAGCGTGAAGCGGCTGCCCTCGCCCATGCGGCTCTCGGCGGCGACGGCGATGCCGTACCGTTGGGCGGCATGCTTGACGATGGCAAGCCCGAGGCCGGTTCCTTCCCGGGAAGCGCGGGCGGCACCGTCGCGGTAGAAGCGTTCGAAGATGCGGGGCAAGTCTTCGGGAGGGATGCCCTTGCCCGCGTTGCGTACCCCCAAGGTGCGGGAGGCCTCCTGCCAGTCGACACGCACCTTGCCCGCCGGGAAGCTGTACTTCACGGCGTTCCCCACCAGGTTCCCCAACATGAGATCGAGATCGCGAGGCTCCATGCGCCAGATCAGCCCCGGAGGAATGCGGTTTTCGAAACGCAAGCCTTTCGCGTCCGCGGCGGCGCGGTGGTTGTTCCATGCCGCCTGCACGAAGTCGCGCACGAACAGCGGCTCGGCCCGTGGTTCGATCTGGCTTTCCAGCTGCGAGAGGTTGAGCAGATCCTGGACGAGTTTCTGCAGGCGGTGCGCGTTGTCGTGAATCTTCCGCAGGAAGGGGCCGCGTGCCCGCGGGTCTTCCGACGCGCCGTCCAGCAGGGTTTCGGAGTAACCGAGAATGGAGGACAAAGGCGTCTTCAACTCGTGCGAGGCGTTGGCGACGAAGTCGGTTTTGGCGCGGTCGAGATTGCGGAAGTCCGTGACGTCGACAAACGTGAGCAGGGTTTCCCGTTCGCCCCCGACGGACTTCATCGTGCGGAGCCGGCACAAAAGGTCGGCGTCGCTGTCGGTCCGGCCGTCGCCGCCGTTGTCGCCGTCGGACTTGTCCACCTGGTAGACGCTTTCGCGTGCCGCACCCGGCCTTTCCTCTTCGACCCATTGTACCAGTCCTTCGTGGCGTACCGCGTCGCGGAAGGGGAGGCCGGCCAGGGTGTGCGCGCGACGTGCGGCGTCGCGCAACGGCAACAGCGCGAGAGCCGAGGCGTTGGCCGCACGGATGCGGCCGCGACGATCGAGCAACACGATGCCTTCCTCGAGGTGATCGACCAGTTCGACCAGGCGGTCCCGTTCGACCCTGAGTGCGGCCGCGAGGTTTTGCACGGCGTCGGCATAGTCGGTGAAGGCCGCGTTGAGGATCTCGGCTTCGCGGAAGGGCGCTTCCCAGCGCAGCGGTTTGGAGACGTCGCGCGCCTCGCCGCGCAGGCGCAGGAGAGGCCGACTGATGCGGCGCGACACCCACAGGGAAATGATCCCGGCCGCCAGCACGAACAGCAGCAGGGCGGACGCGGCGGTGCGGCGCGCCACGGCGCGGAAGTCGGCGAGGGTGGCGGACCCGGCGGACATGCGGAGTACCGGTCGGCCCGGTCCCAGGGACAAGGCGTGATACTGCATCACCTGGCCGACGGTGGGAGAATAGCGGCGCGCCTCGCCCCACCCGCCCGCAGGCTCCGTTTCCCGTGCGCGCGCCTGCAGAATTTCAGGGCGGGAGCCGTGATCCTCGATGTCCTTGACATCGGGGGAGCTGACGTGGGATTCGCCGATCACCTCGCCGTCGGCTGCGATGATGGTCACGCGATAGCCTTTGTAGCGTGAGACGGCGCGGGCCAGCGAGTCGGCGCGTTCAGGGCGCAGCAGCCCGGGATCCTGATGGCTGAGGTCGGCCAGCAGCTTCAGGTCGCCGGTGATTTCCTTGCCCAGTTCACGCGTGAAGATCCGCTCGGTGGTGAGATGCAGGGAACCCGCCAGGACGACAAACCCGATTCCCAATACGCCCAGCAGCAGGTAAAGGCGTGAAAGCAGGGAGGGGCGGGACATGGGGGGAAATTAAGAATTAAGAATGTGGAATTAAGAATGGGGAGTCAAGCGCCGGAGGCATGAGGCGGCGAAGCGGACGTGTCGCGGAATGAGGCCGCAGGCTGAATCATCATGAAGGGTCAGGACGCGGGATGAACGTGTTGGCACGTAGCAAGGCTCTGGAAGTTGGTGTGGCGCTGCGCAGAGCACTCTCCACAGCTTCCTCGACATTGTCAATTGTTTTCCCATTTCACATTTTTCATTCCCCATTCCTCATGCGCGTCAGTCCGCAAATCCGTCCGTATCCCACTGGTAGCCGAAGCCCGTGACGGTGCGTATGCATGCGCCGTAGGGCTTGATCTTGTCGCGCAGGCGGGTGACGGCCACGTCGACGCTGCGCAGGCCGGACTTGGCGTCCATGCCCCAGCCGCGCTCAAGCAAGGTGGCCCGGTCGACCGTTTTTGATTTCGCTTCGAGAAGAACCTTCAGGAGCGAAAATTCTCGCGGCGACAAATGGACGCGCGCGCCGTCGACTTCGACCCGGTGACTGTCGAGGGTGACACGCAGTCCGCGGAACACGTAATCGTCCCCCCCGCGTACGCGGCGGATCAGGGCGTGCACCCGCGCCGCGAGTTCCTTGGGTGAGAAGGGCTTGGTGACATAGTCGTCCGCGCCCACCTTGAATCCCACGAGCTTGTCGGTCTCTTCGTTGCGCGCGGTCAGAAAGATCACGGGAATCCGTTCCAGGCGTTCATCGCGTTTCATGCGCCGGCAGCTCTCCAGGCCGCTCATGTCGGGCAGCATCACGTCGAGCACGGCCAGGTCGATGGTTTCATCGTTCAGGATCGACAACGCGTCCTGGCCCGTCGTTGCCCCGAAGACGCGAAAGCCTTCGGCCTCCAGGCCGTACGTGACCAGTTCGAGGATGTCCGCGTTGTCTTCGGTGACCAGTACGGAAGTTCCGTCCATGGGGCTCCATTCTGCGACAAGCTGTCCGGATGACACGTTCCGAAATCCGTTTCGGAACGTCCGGCCGGTTCGGGTCGCCTGTCGTCAAAACTACCTTCGCGTCCTGCGGAACCCGGTTTCAGTCGTGTTACAGTCCCGGCCCCCACGAGACCAGCCGGCCCCAATCTATCGTCCCCTCTGGCCTTAACCGGCCGGCTATGGCCGGCCCACGCCACCCCCAACCGTTCCCAAGCGTTCCTCACCATTCCCAACAGCGGCCTCCATCCGTCCCCACCAGTGCCCAATCGGAGTAGATTCCCCTGTATGACTCTCAAAAAGAAATCCCGCGCCTCCTCTCCTCCCGCCTCCCCCGAAGCACCCCTGATCGACATCCGGGACGCGACGTTGTCACGCGGGAGCGTGAAAGCGCTCAACGGCCTGACCTGGAGCATGCGCCGCGGGGAACACTGGGCCGTTTTGGGGCCCAATGGCTCGGGCAAAAGCACACTGGTGCAAATGCTGCAAGGGCGTCTGTGGCCCCAGGAGGGGAGCCTGTCCGTATTGGGGCGTGCGTTCGGCGAGGACGATGTGGCCGAGTTGCGCACGCATATCGCGTGGGTGGGCAACGAAGTGGAGCCCGAGTTTCCGGAATGGCAGTCGGTGGCGGATGTGGCGGCCTCCGGGGCCTTGGGCACGTTGGGTGTCCAGTTCGAGGCCCCGCGCAAGGCTCATCGCGAGGCCGCCGCGCGCGCGCTGCGTTTGCTGGGCATCACGCATCTGGCCGCCCGGCCTTTCAACCGCCTCAGTCAGGGACAGCGACGGCGGGCGGTGATCGCGCGCGCGCTGGCGATGAAGCCCGACCTGTTGTTGCTGGACGAAGCCACCAACGGCCTTGACCCCGTGGCGCGCGAATCCTTCCTCAAAAGCCTGGCGAAGCTGATCCGGCCGGACTCGCGCCCCGCGATCCTGTACATCACGCACCACACCGAAGAGATTCTTCCGGCGTTCACGCATGTCTTGCTGCTGCGTGGCGGCAAGGTGGTGGCCGCGGGACCGAAGGCGAAGACGCTCACGCCCGCGTTGCTGGAAAAGACCTTCGGCGCGACGCTGCGCGTCACCCGCCGCGACGGGCGGGTGTGGCTTACCGCGGGTTGACCGCCCGCTCCTTCTGGCCCTAGTCGAGGACGTCGAGCTTCGCGAACTTCAGCATCAACGTGCGCGGCACGCGGTCCCCGAACATCACCACCGCGCTGGCGGAGTCGCCGCTGCCGGAGAGTTGCATCACCTTGCCCTCGCCGAACTTGGCGTGACGCACGCGTGCACCCGGACGGAACGGAGACTCTTCCTGGCTCATGTCCTCGTACCGCGGCATGGGATCCGGGTTGTTCAGCGCACGGCCCACGGCCATGCCCATGCGGAAGGCCGGCTTGGGGGCCGCCACCGCGCGCGGGATTTCGAGATACTGTTTGTCGATCTCGCGCAAAAAGCGCGAGGCCATGCTGTCCTGGTACGTGCCGTAACGGCGGCGGCGGCGCGCGAACGTGAGCGACAGCTCCTGCCGCGCGCGTGTGACCGCGACGTAGAACAGGCGGCGTTCCTCCTCGGCATCGGGGTCGTCTTCGCGCATCAGCGGGAACAGGCCCTCTTCCATGCCGGTGACGAACACGCGCGGGAACTCAAGGCCTTTCGCGCTGTGCACCGTCATCAACGTGACCGCATCCTGGCCCGCCTTGAGCGCGTCGGCGTCGGAGACCAGCGAGATTTCCTGCAGGAACAACTGGAGCGGCGTGCCGGCCAGCGCCTCTTCGTTCTCCAGGTCGTCCGCCTGCTCGACGAGGTCCTCCAGGC
>CAZKRC010000057.1:0-13248 GCA_964555105.1 uncultured Bifidobacterium sp.
TCACGGATTCCGCTGCGGCCGTGGATGATGCCGCCGGTGGGGAAGTCGGGGCCGCTCACATAGGTCAGCAGCTCCTCGGCCGTCACGTCCGGGTCGCGGATCATGGCGACGCATGCGTTGACGATCTCGCGCAGGTTGTGCGGCGCCATGTTGGTGGCCATGCCCACGGCGATGCCCGTGCTGCCGTTGACCAGCAGGTTGGGGAACGCGGAGGGAAGAACGGTCGGTTCCTTGAGCGACTCGTCGTAGTTGGGGGCGAAGTCCACCGTTTCCTTGTCGAGGTCGCGCAGCACGAGCTCCGCAAGCTTGTCCATGCGGGCTTCGGTGTATCGCATGGCCGCGGCGTTGTCGCCGTCGATGGAGCCGAAGTTTCCCTGGCCGTCCACCAGCGGATACCGCATCGAGAAATCCTGGGCCAGGCGCACGAGGGTGTCGTAGATCGATGCGTCGCCGTGCGGGTGGTATTTGCCCATCACCTCACCGACGATGTTGGCGGACTTCTTGTAGGGCTTGTCGTTGTAGAGCGACAGCGTATCCATGCCGTACAGCACGCGGCGGTGCACCGGCTTCAGTCCGTCGCGGACGTCGGGCAGGGCGCGGGCCACGATCACCGACATCGAATAACGGAGATAGGAGCGTTTCATCTCGTCTTCGATGAACGCGTCGACGACCCGGCCGGCGTTCGTGCCGCCGGACAAGGGAACAGGGGACATGTCGTTGACTTCGTTGCTCATGAGAGTACTCCTGGGCGTTTCAAAACGGACTGAATCGGGTTGAAGGACTCAGCGGGAAAATTTGGGGGGCGCGATCACGGGGCCTCCGGGGGCTCGTTCAACCGGTGCTCGCGGAGCCGCAGCGCGGCGAGGGCGGCTTCGTCCTCCTGCGACAGGCGCAAGGGGGTGACGGCGATGAAGTTGTGGCGGAGCGCCTCGTCATCGCTGCCGGGAACGAATTCTTCCACGGGCTTGCGGCCGCGCAGCTGGTACGCGGTGATCGCATGGGGCGTGGTGACCTCTTCGTAGTAATCGCTGAACATCGCCGTGCTCATGCCCGTGAACCGGGCGCCGGCCACATCGGCGGGCGCGCAGCCGGGGAAGTTGATGTTCCACAGCGTGCCCCGTTCCGGAAGCATGTCCGGTTTGCGGAGCAGGTCGAGGGTCCACCGCAGCGCATGGGCGAGGTGATCGGGCCCGTATTCGGTCAGGCTGATCGCAAGCCCGGGGATGTTCCACAAGGCCCCTTCGCGCGCGCCCGCTACGGTCCCCGAGTAGATCGCGCTGATGCCTGCGTTTTCACCCAGGTTCGGACCCGAGATGACGACGTCGGGAGGATTGTCGCGCAGCAAATGAACGATCGCGAACTTGACGCAGTCGCTGGGGGTGCCGTCGATGCGGTACACCGGCCAGGGATGCGAAGCGTCAAGGTGCGATGTCAGCAAGCGGCCCACGCCGTGCGTGAAGGAGTGGGACGTCCCGCTTTGATCGAGCGCCGGAGCGGCCACGATGACCCCGTGCTCCCGGGCCAGCGCTTCGGCGGTGCCGTGCAGCACGGGGCTGAGCACGCCGTCGTCGTTGGTTAAAAGAATGCGCATGCGATGGTTCTGGAGTATTCCGGGACAAGGTGCGGGGCGCCGGGAGGTGTGTCGCGCCCGGCTCGTGGGGACCTTTTCAGGGGTCTTCCGATGAGGATCAAAGGTAGCTTCGACGCCTGTTTTTCGCAATGAACACCTCGGGTTATGCGGATCTGCTCATGAAGTTTTGGCGTCCGGGCAAGGTTGCAATTTCTAGATTGGGCACCTCGATTTCCCCGTTCCATTCCGGTTGCGCCGGCCGCCTCCGCCCGGGTTTCACCCGACATGCCGCCGGGGTTTCATCAAAGGGTTTTCATGTCCTCAGAACACAATCAGGCCGCATCGTCATCGGGGCAGGTTCCCGTTCAGCCCCCCCAGACACCCAAAGGCACCCGGGATTTTTTTCCGTCCGACATGCGGCTGCAGAACCACCTTTTCGACGGCTGGCGCACGGTGTGTCGCGCCTTCGGCTACGAGGAGTACGAAGGCCCCACCTTCGAGCACCTCGAGTTGTACGTGGGCAAGTCCGGCCCCGAAATCGTCGAGCAGTTGTACCACTTCCGCGACAAGGGGGATCGTGCCCTGGCGTTGCGCCCGGAACTGACTCCCACGCTGGCCCGCATGGTCAACGCCAAGGGATCCTCCCTGCGCAAACCGTTCAAGTGGTTTTCCATCCCCCGCCTGTTCCGTTATGAGCGGGCCCAGCGCGGCCGCCTCCGTGAGTTCTTCCAGCTCAACATGGATATCGTCGGGTGCGACACGGTGGCGGCCGAGGCCGACCTGATCGCGGCTGTGGTCGCCATGCTCCGCGGTTTCGGCCTCGGTTCCGCCGACTTCGCCGTGCGCGTCTCCAGCCGGGCGCTGCTCTCCGAATTCCTCGACCGCCAGGGCGTCGCCGCCGATGCCAAGGCGGGTGTCTATGCGGCGCTCGACAAGCGGGCCAAGATCGGCGAGGACGCCTTCCGCAAGCTTCTGGAAGAGCAGGGGGCGGCCGGGGTCGCCGCCGATCTGGAACGATTCTTCCTTTGTCGTTCGCTGGAGGATCTCGCGCAGGTTTTCCCTGCCCCCACGCCCGGGGAGGACGCGGCGCTGGCCGACTTGCGCGCGTTGTTCGCGCTCCTGGATGCTCAAGGTCTCGCCGGGTACATTGTGATCGATACGTCCGTCGTGCGCGGCCTGGCCTACTACACCGGCATCGTTTTCGAAGTGTTCGACAAGGGTGTGGGGTTGCGCGCCCTCGCTGGCGGGGGCCGTTACGACAACCTGATGGCCAGCTTGGGCGGGGCGGCCGTTCCGGCGGTGGGGTTCGGGATGGGGGACGTGGTGCTTGCGGAACTCCTCAAGGAACGTGGCCTGCTCCCGCAGGGGCGTCCCGGTGTGGATTTTTACCTCGCGGATCTCGCGTCCGCTCCCGGCGCGCTTCCGCGCGCCGGGATGCTCGCGCTCGCGCAGCGCTTGCGCGAGCGCGGCTGTACCGTGTCCTACGCCCTCAAGGGTGGCAAGTTCAAGAAACAAATGGAAGACGCCAACGAGGCCGGAGCGAAGCGCGTCTTGTTCTTCGGCTCCGACCGGGCGCCCGAAGGCAGCTACGAAATCAAGGATCTGACCACCGGCGAACAGGCCGTGGTTGAGGAGGAAAATCTCTCATGACCAAAAAAACCGCCAAGCCCCGGGCCGCCGCGGCCACCCGGAAAACCTCTCCCGCGCCCGTCAAGGGATCGTCCGCGACTTACGAGGATCGTCAGAACCACATCCCCGGCATGAAGATGCCGGAGATCGAAACCTGGGAGTTCATGTACCCCGGCAGCACCACGACGCTGGAGGTGAGCGTCCCGGAATTCACCTGCATTTGTCCCAAAACGGGGCTGCCGGATTTCGCCACGATCATCATCACCTATGTCCCTGATAAACTGTGCCTTGAGTTGAAGAGCTTCAAGGAATACATCAACTCGTTCCGGGATCTCGGAATCTTCCATGAGCACGTGGTGAACCGGATGCTCGGCGACTGCGTGAAGTCCTGCAAGCCCCGTTCCATGGAAGTGCGCGGCGTGTTCAATGCCCGTGGCGGCATTCAGACGACGGCTGCGGTATCCTATCGGGGACGGTAAAGACAACACAGCATCACAACATCACAGCAACGGAAGACAGGGCGATTTAGCGGTGGTTTATTGTTGTGATGCTGTGATGTTGTGATTTTTTCGTCCGAATCCCGGTAACGATGTCATAGTCCACCAGTCCCCCCCGTTTTCTAAATTTCACGATCTCACCAACCCAAGGACGTTCTCCCATGAAAAAGGTGTACAACTTCAGCGCAGGCCCGGCCATCCTACCCCGTGAGGCGATGGAAGCGGGCTCCCGCGCATGCCTCGAATTCCAGGGGATGGGGTTGTCGCTGCTGGAGATCTCACACCGTTCCGCGGAGTACGAGAAGGTCGTGGCCGACGCGGTGGCCATCGTGAAGGAACTGCTCGGCGTGCCCGAGGGGTACAAGGTGATGTTCCTCCAGGGCGGGGCGAGCTTGCAGTTCGCCATGGTGCCCATGAATCTGTTGGGCGACGGGGAGACGGCCGCTTACGCCAACACGGGCGTGTGGGCCGACAAGGCCATCAAGGAAGCCAAACTGTTCGGGAATGTGAACGTCGTGGCTTCAAGCAAGGACGTCAACTACACCTTCATCCCGAAGGACTACGTCGTTCCCTCCGACGCGCAGTACTTCCACGTCACGTCGAACAACACCATCTACGGCACCCAGCTGCAAGCGTTTCCCGAGTCGCCGGTACCGCTGGTGGCCGACATGAGCTCGGACATCTTCAGCCGCCCGATCGATGTGTCCAGGTTCGGCCTGATTTATGCCGGTGCGCAGAAGAACATGGGCATCGCGGGCGCAACGCTGGTGATCATCCGCGAGGACTGGCTGGGCAAGGGCAAGCGCAAGTTGCCGTCCATGCTCGACTACAAGGTCCATGCCGACAACGATTCGATGTTCAACACGCCGCCGGCGTTCGCCATCTACCTCGCGCTCGAGACGCTCAAGTGGGTGAAGGCGCAGGGTGGCGTGCAGGCCATGCAGAAGCGCAACGAGGAGAAAGCCGCATTGCTGTATGGCGAGATCGACTCCAACCCGCTGTTCAAGGGCACCTGCGCCGTCGAGGACCGCTCGCGCATGAACGTCACCTTCGTGATGGAAAAGCCCGAGCTGGAGAAGGAGTTCCTGAAGGAAGCCGAGGCCGCGGGCCTCTCCGGCCTGAAGGGACATCGCTCGGTGGGCGGCTTCCGCGCCAGCATCTACAACGCCATGGGCCTTGACGGCATTCAGGCGCTTGTGACGTTGATGCGCGATTTCTCGTCTCGTCATCAGGGGTGATTCCCCGTCGTTGGCAGCAGGACAAGGACGCGGTCGGGGGAAACTCCCGGCCGCTTTTTTTGCCCGCCGCACGGGTTGGGGGGCGTTCCGGTTTGGGGATGCTCCGGGGAGCGAAAGTCCCGGGGCTCACGCGTTTCTGGGCACGGCTTGTTCCGGAACCGGCGGATTTACCCCGTATTCCCGTATTGATCCCCTGTATGGCATCAACGCCGATAAAATCCCAAAAATGGGGTGATATAAATCGAATTTTGGAAAAAATCGCCACTTTTTTCCCGATTTTTGGCGGTGCACACGCGGCGTAGTACAAGAAAACGCCGAATAACTACCCATAAGTCCGGCCAGATGGTGGTCTATTAGTACCAGCAAATGAGATCGTGGAGGCAATTGCCGAAACCTCACCATAACGAGGATATACCGTGGCAGTCAGTCGTGCTCAAGAATTCCAGCAGTGGATCCTCGCGGAAATCGCCGGTCTTCCCCCCGATACCTGTCTGCCTCCCGACCGGGAATTGAGTGCGCAATGGAAGCTTTCCACGATCACCATCCAACGGGTGCTCGCGAAACTCCGTGACGAAGGCAAGGTGATCCGCATCCCCGGCAAGGGGACGTTCACGCCGAACCATGATCGCGTGGAAAGCGCCCCGCTCAAAGTCAAGGCCGGGACGATGCGCGAGACCTCCGTGGAGCATCTGGTCACCAGCCTGATTCGCCTGATCTCGGAGGGAGTCTATCGCAAGGGCAAGGCCCTGCCTCCGGTCAAGTTCGTGAGGAACCAGTTCAAGGTTTCCTCCGAGACGGTCACGACCGCTTACCAGCAACTGGAGCAATTGGGCTATGTCGAAAAGATCGGCAAGAGCTACTGGGTGGGACGCCTCGATCAGTTGATGACGCAGCATCCCTTGCAGGAAGTGTTTTTCCTCCGCTTCGGCAACGACGACTTCCAGGGGATCTTCAATTCGGATCCGATCGCCCTGGCCTTCCAGAAGATGGAGCGTGAACTCTACAATGCGGGTTACTTTCTCCACCCCGAGAAAGCCGAAAACCTCACCGCACGGGCGCGCGAGTGGGCGGCGTCGGGGCGTTACCCGGCCGGCCTGGTGTTTTATGCGGTGGACCCGTCGCATCTGCCGTTTTTACGGGAGTTCCTGGACCGGCACGGTGCGGCCCTCAAGAACCGTGTCCGCATGCTCGTGCACGGAAGTCACGGTGACCTCTCCAGCCTGACGCCGCACGCGCAGGTCTTCCTGCGCGGGAACGTGGATACGGAGAAGGCGCGCGTGCTCGCCTACTACCTGCTCAATGCGGGGTATCGCGAGGCGAACTTCTGCATCGATGAAGAGGATATTTCCGGCTTCATCGACATGCGTTTCTTTCTCAAGATCGCACTCTCCGTGAAGAACGTCGTTCCCGACTTCGTCTTTCGTTTCATCATCCGGCCCTCGACGGGTTCGGTGCGGCGGCTTTCGTTTGGCGAGAACCTCGACGACGGATACCGCGCCTATCTGAAGACGAAGTATCCCAATGCGAAGCTCGACAATCTCGAGAAACAGGTCCACTACGCTGCGGACGTGTTCGCCTCATGCGCCTCCCATTCCAAAACCCGCATCTGGATCTTCTTCCGTGACCAGATGGCGGCCGAAGCCATGAGCTGGCTGAAGGCCCAGGGGAAATCGGTTCCGCAGGATGTGGCGATCGCCGGGTTCCAGAACGATCCCCGCTATTACCATCTCGGCATCAGCACCTGCGGCCCCGACTGGGACAACATGGGGTACATCATGGCCCACGCCATCATCGGCGACATCAAGCTGGCCAAGTCCCGCCGTGGCTTCGTGAAGGTCCGGTGCCACATGGTGGAGAAGCTGACGACGCCACGATAGACCGCTCAACAATGCAGCAATAGAACAATGCAACAATAGAGCAGTACAACGGTACAACAGTACCACGGCAGGGCAGTGTCTTTGTTGTGGGTGTGCGGAAAATCACAACAAGGAAGTCGGTCGGACTCTGGCTCCTCATTGTTCTATTGCTGCACTGTTCCATTGTAGTGCTGTTGTACTGCTGTACCGCTGTGCTGTTGTACTGCTGTACTCTTAGTGCCCCTCCAACCACTCCAGCGTGACGCGGTTGAAGCGCTCCTCATCCTCCCAGTGATGGACATGGCCCCAGCCGGGGAAGGTGATCACCGTGCTGCCCGCGATGTTCCGGTGCAGATACTCGGTATAGGAGGGGGGGGTGAAGATGTCGGCGGTGCCGACGGTGAGCAAGGTGGGCACGTTGATGCGGTCCACGCGCCCGATGGTGTCATGGGTGATGCAGGCGGAGGCCTGCGCGGCGAACGCGTGCTGCGGCATCCATGTCCCGTTCGCCACGGCGTCCGCGGTCGCGCGCTGGCTTTCCTTCATCTCCGCTTCATGCCGGTTGACCCACGCGGGCGTCCAGATCCACAGGTGGAGGAGTTGCATGAAGTCCGCCGGTTCCGCGGCGGCACGCACCTTCACGAGGTTCTCGAAAGACCACACGGCATAGGGTTCGAACTTCGCCCACGTGCACACCAACAGCAATGACTTGACGAGATCCGGATGGCGGAGCGCCAGTTCCTGGGCGATGGCGCCCCCCATGGAAATGCCGGCCACGCGCACCTTGCCGAGCCCGAGACCGCGGATCAGGCCGGCGTAGTCGTCGGCCATCATGTGCGTGGTGTAGGGGCCTTCGGGCTTGTCCGAATCCCCGGTGCCGCGGTTGTCGACGAGAAAGCAACGGAACGCCGTCGCGTATGCCCTAGCGTGCGCATCCCATACCTGGCCGTCCGCGCCCAATCCCATGATCAGAACGAGGGGCTCTCCCGTGCCACGCTCTTCGTAGGCGAGGCGAATACCGTTGGTCTCGATGAATTGCTTGTTCACGAATTCTCTTTCTGCTGGGAGGAAGCCGCGCGCCCGCTCAAGGAGACGGGCGCGGGCGGGTCGGGGACGCCGGTGCGCTCTCAGGGACTTCCTGGATTCTGGTTTCACGCCCGCGCGGCGACTGCGGTTTGCTTTCCTGAAGTTTGGGCTCACGCAGCCTGGCGGCCCCGCCGGGGGTGGGCGAAGCTTCAAGGTCCGGGCTTGCGGACGTTTTATCCGGTCGCTTGCCCGGAGTGGCGGCGGTATCCGCGACGTCAACGACCGCCGGGGTCAGTGAGTCGGCCCTGGCGGTCGCGAGCGTCCGGAGGCGGCTCCGGTTTTCCGCCGCGATCGCCTTGTACTTGTTGTGTTCCGCGTATGTTTCCGTGAAAAAATGCTCGCGGGATCCGTCATCCTTCGCGACGAAAAACATCATCGACGTCTTTTCCGGATTCAGCGTCGCGCGCAACGCCGCATCTCCCGGACTGCAAATGGGCCCCGGAGGCAAACCCCGGAAGCGCCGCGTGTTGTAGGGGGAGTTGATGGCCAGGTCATCGCGGCGCAGCGTCGCGGTCATCTTGCGGACCGCGAAACGAACCGTGGGGTCCGCGCCCAGGGACCATCCCTTGCGCAGACGATTGTGGAAGACGCCCGCGATGCGCCGTTGCTCGCGGCGTACGGCCGCTTCCTTTTCCACGATGGATGCAAGGGTCACCAGCCCGTGGACGCCATAGCGGTTGATGAATTCGTTGTCTTCCAGAGGCATTTGACCCACGACCTCGTGAAAACGGTTCACCAGCATGGCAAGGAGGTCTTTCTCCTTCAACTTCCAGGGAACGACATAGGTATCGGGGTACAGGTAGCCTTCAAGATTGGGCGCGTCCACGCCCAGGGAGGCCGCGAACTCGCGGGAGTTCACGAGCGAATCGAAGACCGCCGAATCCAGGGGGAAATAATTGTTCAGGATCCCGAAGATCTCCCAGCTGGCCTTGCCTTCGGGAATGGTCATCGCGCGGGTGGCCATTTCTCCCGAAGTCAGCCGGCGCGCGATGTGCATCACGGAGTTGTGGGGAGCGAGGTAGTAATAGCCCGCGCGAATGCGCGTTTCCCACCCCGTCACACGCAGGACCACGCGCAGGGCGTGCGGAAAGGCGATCAGCTTCCGGGCGTGAAGATCATCGATCAAGGTGCGTGCGGGGGTGTTTTCCGGAACCTCGTAGAGTACGCGCGCATCGGGTTTGTCCGGCAGGACGGGCCATGTTCCCCAGAGCATGTAGGCGCCCGATGCCACCATCAATGCCGCGAGGACCAGGATCCTGATCAGAAAGCGGCGCAGGGCACCGCCGCGCGGTGGTTTCCGGGATGTCGACTTGTAGGATGGTCTCACACTGGTCATGGGATCCGGTCCTCCGGGCGTCGCCCCAATGTATTTAATCGGGTCACGCGGTGCGGTGGGGGCGCGGTGAAGCCTGGGAAACGCCAGGATGTGCCTGTGGAGGAATCACAGGAGATGCAGGCGGGAGTGGGGAAGGCGGGCGCGTGGTCGTGGTGAGGGCGTGGGTCGGGATGTCCGGCAAAGGTGCGCGCGCCTTGCACCCCTCGTGCGTGCGGAAGAGCGTGTGCCATCGTGGCGATGGCGCACCGGGAGCGCTGTTCAGGGCGCCGGCGTGCTCCACCCATCACTGGCGACCTGACCCGCGCGCGCAAGGCCGTAAGCCTCGCGCTTGAACTCGGCGAGACCGAATCCGGTCGCCGACGAGGTTTGCACGACCGGACACTTTTCCTTTTTGAAGCGTTTGTCCACGGCGAAATCACCCAGATCGTTTTTGGTGAGCACGATCAACTTCGGCTTCTCGAGCAAAAGCGGGTGAAATTTTTTCAGTTCGTTGCGCAGGATCTTGTATTGACCGTAGGGATCCTTTTCCGACGCATCCAGCGTGAAAACGAGGCAGCGCGTGCGCTCGATGTGCCGCAGGAAGCGGTGCCCCAAACCCTTGCCTTCCGCGGCGCCTTCGATGATGCCGGGGATGTCGACCAGGACGAAGCTGGCGCCGGACGCGACACTGACCACGCCCAAGGCGGGCTTGATGGTGGTGAACGGGTAGTCGGCGACCTTGGGGGTGGCGGAGGAGACGCTGCGGATCAGGGAGCTTTTCCCCGCGTTGGGGAAACCGACCAGGCCGCAGTCGGCCAGAAGTTTCAGCTCGAGCGCGAGGCGACGACGCTCGCCCGGAGCCCCGGGCGTGGACTGGCGTGGCGCCTGGTTGCGCGAACTTTTGAACGCGGAGTTGCCCGCGCCGCCGCGACCGCCTTCGGCGATCACGACTTTCTGGTTGTTGCGCTTGAGGTCGGCGAGCACCTCGCCGGTATCGGCGTCCTTGACAAGGGTTCCGACCGGAAGCAGGATGACATTGTCGAGCCCGGTACGCCCCGTACAGTCGCTGGTGCCGCCCTTTTCACCGTTTTGCCCCTTGAAAAGGCGGCTTTGGCCGATGTCATACAGGGTATGTCGATCCTTGCTGGCCTGCAGGATGACATGGCCGCCACGCCCGCCATTGCCTCCGGAAGGGCCGCCCATGGGCACATACTTTTCGTGACGAAATGAGACCATTCCGTCGCCGCCCTTACCCGCCATGACCTCGATGGTCGTTTCGTCCAAAAACATGAGACTTTAAAAGGTAGAATGATCCGCGGAGGGCATGGAGCCGTTTTCGCCGGTTGCCGCATCACGTCTCGGCCCTGCTCCTCTGCGTTTGCCCGGAAGCGCACGGTGTCCCGGTGCCCCCTCACCCCCGGGGTGACGAGGCCGGGGGTCGGCATCGTGTCGCGTCGGTGTCGAGTCAGTGTCGAGTCGGGGGCGAGCCGGGGGTGAGTTTACCCCCCAACCCCTGTCCTGCGGACGATGCTCCGCTTGCTTCCCCGGGAGGCTGGAAGTACCTTGCCCAGTTCCATGCCTTCGAAATATCCATCAAGACCCGCACCCGACAAAAATTTCCTCGAGTCGTTGCTGACGCGCCTGCTTGAGGACGACGTGCATGTGCTGGATGATTTCGCCGCGTGGCAGAATGAACCGCTGGAATTTTTCGGCAAGGTGGAAGGGGCGCATGAGTTCCTTGATCAGTTGACCTTCAAGATCAAGGAAAGCAAGTCGCGCATGAACAAGGACGTGCTCACGCAATTCTCCCTCGATTTTCTGCGGAGAACCTTGCCGGAATACGGATACAACCCCAAGTTCGTGGCGGTGCAGTGCAAGGCGCTGATCACGTATTACCAGAACCAGAAGAACCTGGCCATGGCCATCGAAGTGTGCGAGTTCCTGATCGAGAACGGCATCACGGATGACGACGCCAAGGGGTTCCACGTTCGCCTCGATGAATTCCATCGCTTGAAGAAGCGGGTGGATGAGCGTGGGGGCGACGTCAGCGGGATCCGCTTCACGCCGGCGGATGATGAAGAGGACGCGGACGCGGAC
Source organism: uncultured Bifidobacterium sp. (assembly GCA_964555105.1). Classification (GTDB taxonomy): domain Bacteria; phylum Fibrobacterota; class Fibrobacteria; order UBA11236; family UBA11236; genus UBA11236. The sequence continues at coordinate 11,289 of CAZKRC010000057.1, forward strand.
GCGTAAGGGGATGGGCCGTGCTCAATGTGGGCAGTGGAACAGTAGGACAGTGGAACAGTACAGCGGTACAGCAGTAGGACAGTACAACAGTACAACAGTGTGGATGTGCAACAGCGTGTAATGAGTGCGGCCGCAGTAGTGTGAGGACTTGTACGGGTTCAATGTTGTCGCTGTCCGCTGTCCGCTGTCGGCTGTAAGCTGTGAGCTGCGCGGGCTCGTGTTTTACTGCTTCTCGACTCTATCCCCGCACTTTACGAAGAAGAAGGACTTGTACGGGATTCAATGTTGTCGCTGTCCGCTGTCCGCTGTCGGCTGTGAGCTGTGAGCCGTGAGCTGCGCGGGCTCGTGCCTCCGGCGCTGATTTCTGAAATCAGATTTCAGATTTCTGATTTCAGATTCTACTTCACCAGCTTCTGCAGTTCCTTGAACTCCTCCGTTCCCGCCTTGCGAAGCCATTCGAACACGACCATCTCACTGGTGACGACCTGAACGCCGTGTGACTCGAGGCGGCGGAGGGCCGCGCGCTTGTCGGACTCGCGGCGTGACGAGACGGCGTCTTCGACCACGTAGACGGTGGCGTCCCCGGCCGCGAGGTCGAGGGCGGTCTGCAGGATGCAGACGTGGGCTTCGACGCCGCACAGGACGATCTGGTCGCGGCGTGCGGCGCGGTGCGTCTTCAGGGCGGCGGCCCACGCGGGGAGGTCGCACGCGCTGAAGCACAACTTTTCATGGACGGGCGTTTGCGGTGGCAGTGCGGCCGTGAGCGCGGACACGGTGGGGCCCAATCCCTTGGGATATTGCTCCGACGTGAGGACGGGCACCTTCAGGCTCGCGGCCGCCCGGGCGAGCGTTTCCGTGCGTGCCACGACGTCGTTGAAACCGGGGATGACCGCGTGAAAGCGCTCCTGCAGGTCGACCACCACGAGCACCGAACGGGCGGCATCCAGCAGGGAAGGGTGGCGCGCGCCCGCGTTTTTTTCAGGGAACATGAGGCCTCCTTATTTCAGCACGATGTAAAAAAGGATAGCCATGTAATGCAGGATGCTCCCGAGCAGCACGAATCCGTGCCAGATGGTGTGAGAATGGGGGAGGCTGCGCCAGAGGTAGAAGGCGATGCCGAGGGTGTAGGAAAGCCCGCCTCCGAACAGGAGCCAAAGTCCTCCCGGTTCGAGGTTGCGGGTCAGGGGGCCGATCGCGGCGACGCACGCCCAGCTCATCATGAGATAGAGGGCCACGCGCTGCAAGGTGGTGCGCAGGCGCGAGGTGAGTTCGAGGACGAGTCCGGACACGGCGAGCACCCAGATGGCGGCCGTGATGATCCACCCGCTCGCGCCGCCGATCACGAGGACGGTGAAAGGGGTGTAGGTGCCTGCGATCAGCAGAAAGATGGCGACGTGATCCAGCTTGCGCAACGTGGGCCGCGCCCGGTCCGAAGGGATCGCATGATAGAGCGTGGAGGCGGTGTACGCCAGAATCAGGGTGATGCCGTAAAGACTGACGGCGAAAAATCCCAGAACATCGGCGTTGTGGGCGGAGAAGCCGGAAAGGACCGCGCGCCCGACGATGGCCGCGAAAATCCCCGTGCCGTGGATGAAGGCGCAGGCAAAATCCTCAGCAGGCGTATAGCGGGATTTCATGACGGCAGGGCGGGGGGCGACTCTCACTTCAAAATCAGATGCGGGACTTGTTTGCGGCATGGCTTGGGAATGGTAGCGCATTGACAGGGTGCTGGAAACCCTTGAAGAGACAGACGACGTGTTGCGGGGGCTGATCCGATAACGGTGGGCATAACGGTGGGTATGACGCGGAGGGCATGAAAAAAGGCCCCCGGATTTCTCCGAAGGCCTTTTGTGTTCCTGTCCGCTGTCAGCTGTGGGCTGTCAGCGGGAAGTGATCGCAGATCAGACTTCCTTCGAGTCGATCCACTTCATGTTCTTGCGGAGCTTGCGGCCCACGACCT
>CAZKRC010000058.1:0-13057 GCA_964555105.1 uncultured Bifidobacterium sp.
TGCTGCGCCGCGTCAGCGTGGAGATGGAAGCCTACCGCCTGTACAACGTGGTGCCGGCGCTGGTGGAGTTCGTTGATGACCTGACCAACTGGTACATCCGCCGCTCGCGTCGCCGCTTCTGGAAGTCGGAAAACGACGGCGACAAGAATGACGCCTACGCGACGCTGTACACCGTGCTCGTTGAATTCTCGAAGGCGCTGGCGCCGTTCCTGCCGTTCCTGTCGGAACAGATTTATCAGGTTTTGGTTCGGGAACCGTTTGATGCGGGTGCCGCCGTAGGGGGGATTCATGAATCCCCCCTACGGGCCCCCGCATCACCGTCGGCCGGGCGACCCGACGGGTCGCCCTTCCCCACCTCGGTGCACCATTGCGATTACCCCGTGTTCGACCCGGCCCTGTTCGATGAGGCGCTGAACGCCAAGATGGCCCTCGCCCGTGAGGCGGTCGTGTTGGGCCGCGGCCTGCGCGCCGAACGGAACATCAAGAACCGTCAGCCGCTCGGTCGCCTGCTGGTGGTGGCGCGCGACGAGGCCGCGGCCGCGGGCCTGCGCTCGCTGGAGGATCTCATCCGCGACGAATTGAACGTGAAGGCCGTCGAGATCTCCCTCGACGAATCCTCCTTCGTGACCTACAAGGCCAAGGCGAACTTCCAGGCCCTCGGCAAGCGTCTCGGCAAGGCGATGAAGGATGTGGCCGGCAAGTGCTCGGCGCTTTCGCATGCCGAGATCGCCTCCATCCTCGAGGGCCGGCCGCTGGTGCTGCCGGAAGCGGAGCTGACGGCGGACGACCTCCAGGTGATCCGCGAAGTTTCGCCCGACCTCGCGGTGACCGCGACCCCCACCCTGACCGTGGCCCTCGATGTCACGGTGGACGAGACGCTGCGTCTCGAGATGCTCGCCCGCGAGGTGATCAGCCGTATCCAGGGCCTGCGCAAGGAGTCCGGGTTGGCGGTGACCGACAACGTGGCGGTGGTGCTCTATGACGTTTCCCCGCATTTACGTGCGGCGGTGGAGGGTCATCGGGGGTATATTAGCGCGGAGGTGCTGGCGGCGTCCCTGGAAGTGGGGCGCGCCTTCGAGGGCTCGGAGGGTGGTGCCTCGGACGAGATGGATGTGGACGGCGAGACCGCCCGCATCGTCGTCCGGAAAGCCTGACGGGCACGGGCCTGAGCGATTGCCAGGCCCTGCCGGTTCGAGGAAGAACGGACTTGTGAAAGGACTCGCATGAAAAAGAAGACGAAGGTTTCCGGTCCTGCTAAAAAGGCGTCGGCCAAAAAAACAACGGGGAAAGTTGTGAAGAAAACCGTAAAGAAAGCCGCGAAGAAGGCGGTCGCCCCGAAGAAGGCGGCGACGAAAGCCGTGAAGAAGTCCACCGCGAAGGCTGCGCCGAAGAAGGCCGCGCCCAAGAAGGCCGGCAAAAAGGCCGCCAAGAAAGTCGTGAAGAAAGCGGCCGCGAAACCGGTGAAAAAGACGGCGAAGAAGACCGTCAAAAAGGCGGTTAAAAAGACGGTTAAAAAGGCGGTGAAGAAAGCCGCGAAAAAAGTCGTCGCGCCGAAGAAAGCCGCCAGGAAAGTCGTGAAGAAAGCGGCTGCCTCGAAGCCCGCCGCCCCCAAGGCCGCCAAGGCCACCAAGGCGACGGCCGCGTCGAAGAAGGGTGCGCCTGCGAAAACGCAGAGAGGCATCGTGACCACGGTGCTCCCGCCCAAACTGGGTAACGCCCGCGTCGCATCCTCCGCCCGGCCGGCGCGGACTGCGGTGAAGGCCCCCAAGGCGCCGCAGGCCAAGCTGGCCGCTGCCCTCACCAACACCAATGGCCGCAAGCGTCTCAACAAGGAAGAACTGCGCTTCTTCGAGAACCTGCTGAATGAAAAGAAGGAAACGCTGCTGCAGGAGCAGTCCTATCTCGAGGACAACGCGTTGCGTCTGAACTCGAAGGAAGGTGCGGGTGACCTTTCGAGCCACGCGTATCATCTCGCGGATCATGCGACCGAAACGCAGGATCGTGAACAGGCGTTCCATCTCGCGAGCCGCGAAGGCAAGTTTCTCTACTACATCGAAGAGGCGCTGGATCGCGTGCGCAACGGGACGTTCGGCATCTGCAGGAAGTGCGGAACGTTGATCCCCCGGGCGCGCCTCGAAGCCGTGCCCACCGCGAAGATGTGCATCAACTGCAAGTCGATGCAGGAGCATGCGACGGAGAATTGAGTCCGGCCGGTGCGACCCGGTTTGATTCCGAAAGGGTGTCCGCCGATGCGGATGCCCTTTTTTGTTGCCGACCGTTGTCGGTCCGTTTCCGCATCCCCGGATCGTCGGTGCGTTCCCTCGTTCCCCGTTCTCCGGTGCCCGCTGCATGCCGTCGTCACATGCGGAAGATGTGCCGCTCACGGTCTTTCATGGAGCTTCATGTCGATCCCCGGATGCGGACGCACCGGTGGCGTTTTCTCAAGGCTTTGCGACGTGGTCGGGGTTTTCCGGCGCTGGCATGCACGTTGCATTCACGACGGGCAGGGAACGTTCCCTCACGTCGAAAGGAAGCCTTATGATCCTTATGATCCGGAAATTCGTTTCGCGTTCCGTGGCGCTTCGTGCCAGGATGCGCGCACTGTATCGTCCTGTGCTGGTGACCGGCGCCGTTGTGTCCACCTTGGCGGTGCTGGCCGCGTGTCAGCTCGATCCGTCGGGCTCATCGGAGTCGTCGGAGCCGCTGCCGGTTGAAGACCGTTTTCACGAGAAGAGTTTTTCCTGGGACGACCCGGCGGCGACGCCTGCGTTGGCCAAAACCCTCGGGCGCGTCACGCGCTTCGCGAACCGCGAGGAACTGGCTGCCGCCGTGAGGGCGCTGGAGACGTCACTGGAGGATCCCGCGTTCGCCGACGGCTTGTGGAAGCCGGTTGACCATGCGTGTGACGAGCTGGCCTTGGCCCTGTGGAACGTGTACGGCACGATTCAGCTGGCCGACACGGTGGTGCTGGATGAAGCGACCCTGAAATCCCGCTGCATGGATCTCCGGGTGGAGGATGGGGGGGAGGGCGCGGGGGACGCGGCATTGGGGAAGCCCGCGGGTGCGTCCGCCGTTCACCCCGGCAGTGAGGTGGTGGACCGCGTGCATCCCTACAAGATGATCGGGCGGGCGTGGGACAACTACGATCTGGTGGTGTACAAATCCACGGGCGCGGAAACCCAGTTCAAGAAACACCGTACGCATCTCTTCACGACGGCGTGGTGGGATACGGACGCCTCGCGCATCGGGGTCCGCGCTTACCTCCTGAACTGCGGCACGACCGGTACCGGGTCGCAAGCCCGGAGGACGTGCACTTTGGGAGGGCTGCGTACGGCGACTGCGCGCAATGACGATTACGTGGGGCAGCGGGACTTCTCCGCGGGCATGAACATCACCTACACGTTCCCCACGACGATTTCGCTTTCACCCACCAAGCTGAAGGTTTCGGATGCCGTGCTGGGAACACACTCGGTGAATCACGCGGGTATCGCCTTCCGCGCCGGCTCTTCGTCGGGCCTCACCGACGGAACCGTGCTGGTGTCCTTGCCGCAACTCGAGTACGTGACCTGGTGATGGCGAAGGGCCGTCACGCTGGTCCCGGACGGCGCGCGCTGCGCGCCGTCGTCGTCGTCACGCTCGCCGCCGCCGTCATGATGTTGGTGTTTCGGGTGTACGGCTGCCGCGCCTCGGTGCGCGCGGCCGTGGGCGGCGGCTACTCCCATTGGGAGGAGTTCCCCTTGCGGGATTCTCTGCCCGCTCTCGAGGGCGGGCTCTCGAACCTTGAGGCCTTCAAGGCGACCATGTCGCCCTTCCGGAAGGCCGACGGGGAGCGGGCGATCTGGTTGTCCGATACGTTGGGGGCTGTGCGCCTCGAATATGCGGGAGACAAGCATCCGTTCGACTCGGTTCTCATGTTGTCCTGGGCAACCGGGGAGGCGCTGGTCTCCCGCGTCTTTCACGCCCGCGATGTGGCCTGGAGCCCGCTGACGCCGCGGCGCGTGTCCGGTTGGCTGGAAGTGGTGGCGGCCTATGTCTCGTTCCCTCCCGTGATCTCCTTCCGTATGGTGGATCCGCTGGTCAGCATGTTCGAGCCGGCGGAAGGCAAGGTTTTTCATGTGGTGAAAGACCGGTATTTCAATCGTCCGGAGCATCCCTTGATCCCGGACACGACGTATGCGGTGGGCAACCTGGAAACGGATCTTCAGCTGGTGGTGCGGGGCGACGCCCTGGCGGTCATCAATCCGTCGCCCCGGGTTGTGGTTCTGGGCCTTGTGGGCGGAGACGGGCGTGTCACGGTCGTGCGCGGGGAGCCGGGGTGCGTCAGCATCCACCGGACCGTGATGCGGGGGCGGGTGCCGCCCGTGCTGGCGTTTTCAGATCCAGGGAGGACTTTTCCGGTTTTCCGGGAGCGCGACGCGGCTCCCCACCGGATTTTCGTCTGGATGCCTTCCGCCCGTGAGTGACCTGGTACAGCGGGCGGGATGCGGCGGCCACCGGGGAAGTGGGGGCACCGGGACCGAGACCGGGGTTGAGCGCGACGCGGGGGTAGTGGCTTCACATGTTTTCACACTCTGTCACTTTATGCGAAACCACCCTGCGGGCGTGTTGCCGAAAAGTTTATGTTATTTGTCAAATGACACGGTGGCCGCCCTTGCATCCTGAAGAACACCTGCGATGCAGGGCGTTGGTGCGCGCGGATCGTCCGCGCCTGCGCCGCCCGGTGGGCGCCTCCCGGGTGAGTGGTTTTCACCGCCTTGTCACCACACCTTCCTTCATCTTTCAGGCAACGTTGTCCCATGCGAAAGGGCATAACACGCATTTATCGCACGCAATCGGCATGCGGATCCCGCACGCATGTTCGGCACCATGTTTGCATGGGAAGTGCGTGGCCGCAGCAGCGGTCGATCACCCTGGAGAAAGGAAACCAATGAACATGCGATTGATCGCGGGCATTTTCGTGACGCTTGGCTTGTCGGTGTTGACGGGCTGTAACATGGATGAACGCAACCCCACGACGCCCTCTGCGGATCCGGATGAAGGGCGCTACCACGAGAAAAGTTTCTCGTGGACCGAGACGACGGGCCCCCTGGCGAAGGGTAGTGCATTGGCTGCGCTGGCCTCGCAGGAAACGAGGTTCGCGTCGGATGACGAGATGTTTGTGGCGGTGCAGGCTTTGGAGGAACAACTTAAGGACAAGGGTTTCACGGACAGCCTGTGGAAGCCGGTGGATTATGCGTGCGATGAGCTGGACCTGGCGGTGTGGAACGTGTACGGGAAGGTCGTCGTGGGGGACTCGGTGGTTTTTGACGAGGGGGTCCTCAAGGGCAGGTGCCGGCCGAGCGAAGAGATTGCGGATACAATGCTCGGTCACAGCGATCCGGATTCGGAGGGGTTAACGAAGACCTCCTTCGATTGGAGATGGTGGAAGGAGGTAGAGACCGAACATCGCGTTTATCCATACAAACTGATCGGACGGTCATGGGACGATTTCAACTTAGGTGTATACAAGTCCACAGGTGGTGAAACACAATTCAAAAAACACCGCGAAAAGTTTTGGATGAAAAAATGGTGGGATACCGATGCAAGTCGCATTGGGGTCCGGATTTACCTCATCGACTGTAGTTCAACGCCACCAAGAGAATGTGTTATTAATCATTCCCAGAGTTCTTGGTACGCAAATGATGACTATGTGAGTAAGAGGGAGCTTGTGACCGGAGGCAAGTTCAAGGCTTACGCACCTACACCGGGTAACGGATGGACATCCGATGTAAAGAGTGTAGACGCCTTTTATATCAAAAGATTCAACGTCGCTACTGCCGTATACAGCATGCATTCGGCCTCTCACGCCGGCATCCAGTTTCGTGCAGAATCGTCGTCAGGGGTCGATAATGCGCCGGTCAGTCCAGGCCCTATATCGGCGCTTGAATTTGTGACATGGTGAATTGATTGGGGCGGACAGCTCATGTGGCTGTCCGCTAAGGAGTAAATCTGAAAGGAGCGAAAAATGATCGATCAAAAGAAGATGTTCGTGAAAGTTTGGTTTGTTGCAATGTTCTTGATCAGTGACTTGTCGGCTCAACACTATATCGAGACAAATGTGGGATTGATTCCTTCGAAGTCCTCCCTTGGGATCAGTGTAGGGGCTGGATCGAATGAGATCAATGTTGGTTTAAAAGGCAATCCCTTGGACCTTTTTGCAACGCGAGACTTTATAGCCCAGCCGGGGATTACCTATAACAGGCTGCTGCATTCCTCAGGTATTTATGGGTCTTTTACTTACGCGCCTGTTTACGTGAAGATGGATCAAAGTGGTTCTATGACATCCGTAGGTGTCGCATCGAGAGATCCCGTAGTTGGATCCTATTACTTCATGGAAGATGGTTGGAATGCAGGTGAGGTCTTCGTCGGTCTTGGCAAGAGCACTCAATTTGGGAGTTGGGCAGTAAACGTTGATGGTAATGTCATTACACCTGCGAAAGACGGGTTTGTGCGTTCATGGTTTTATCAGTTTGGGCTGGGCGTTTCCTATCGCTTCCGATCCGGCAAATAGTCCCATGGAAATACACCATGGAACACGCTGCTTTCACAAGGCACAGTCCTCTTCCACCTTTAAAAAAAAAGAATCTTCATGCCAACTCTATCGCCGTTTCGGTTAGTCACATTTGTTTCCCTGTGCGTGATTAGTCTCTCTTCGACGCACGCACAGCAATCCATCGACCTAAATTTCGGTCTCTCGGCTTCCAAGTCCGTACTGGGCGTTTCGTACACCTCCGGGAAAAACCAGGTCAACATCGGGTTGCGCGGTTTCGCCTACAGCGGAAGGGACGGCGTTTTCCTCCAGCCAGGTCTCTCCTACAATCGTTACCTGGCGGAAAGCGGGTTTTACGCCTGGGTGGCCTACATTGCCGAATACCAAAGTGACGACATCGAGGGGTTTGTCAGGGATCCCGTCACGGGAACGATCGGGTATCAGGTGGTGGAGCGCAAGGGATGGTATCCAGGTTTCGCGCTGACCGGCCTTGGAAAGTCGTGGCAGTTCACGCGATGGGGGCTTCATGCGGACGCGGGATTAAGTACTCCGGCGGATTCCCGCTTCGCCACGAAGGTGGGGCTGTATCTGGGCGGTGGCGCCTCCTATCGCTTCCGTCTCGGCGAATAAGGGCGGCGGAGTCATGGATCTCGCCGCGCTTCTTCTTCCCTGGCTTATCGATACGTTCGCCTCCTGGCGCATGCCGCTCCCCGACGAAAAGGCGGTGGGTATCAACCTTGGCATCACGCCAGGCAAGTCGGGAATGAGCGGGTTTTATGCCCACGGGGCGAACCAATGGAATCTCGGCATGCTCTACAGTGTCGGTTCCGCCGTCGCAGGACATGCGGATGTGCATCTCGGCGCGACGTACAACCGGCAGTTGACGGGTTGGGGCCTTTACCTTGCCGGTGGCCTGAACCTGACGCATACCATTGAGAAAAGTCCTGACGACAATGTCGGGCTTCCCCGTGAACCGGATAGCCTCCCCCAAGGGATGGCATGGCGTTCCCACGGAATCAGTCACCCCGAATTCGTGTTTACCGTGGGAGAGTCCTTCTGGTTCAGTCACCGCGGACGCCTCGGCGTCAACACCGACGTGGGGGTGGCGCTGCCGTTCGGCGACGGGGTTAGCCATGCCCCCTACGTCGTCATCGGGGCCGGGATCGCCTACCGGTGGAATTTCGACTGATGATTCTCGGGATTGCAGTCCCGGCCGCACGGGGGAAGCTGTCCCCCACAAAGTTTCCGCAGGGCGGGGAACCCGCCGCGATTTATGGTCTCACATGGCGGAAAAGGTGCAGGGAGGCATAATCCTCTTCGTCGGTAGGCTTTAGACCTGCAAACCGAGCGCCTGGCTCAGAATTTTATGGAAAACGCTCAAATCAGGCTCATAAAGCCATATTTAGTACTTGACTATTCCGATAGACTATATATTTTTATTGCGTTGGAGCTCGAAACCGGTACGAGATCGGAACGGTTGGGGCCTCCTTGATTCCGAGATCACACCCTACCGCAACAGAGGATCACCATCTCATGAAAACCGCACTTTTCTCGGCCGCCCTGGCGGCGCTCGTCTCCATCTCGGGAGCGCAAAGCGAAATCCTCAATGCGTCGTATGATCTGGCGCGTGAGTTCTACGGCGAATTCAACCCGGCCTTCGAAGCGCACTACAAGAAGACCACCGGCAAGGACGTGAAGGTCAAGCAGTCCAATGCCGGGTCGACGAAGCAGGCTCGTTCCATCGCCGACGGCCTCAAGGCCGACATCGCGACCTTCAACCAGGACACCGACATCCAGCTGCTGGTGGATGCCGGCTTGGTGACGCCCGACTGGAAGTCGAAACTTCCGTACAACGCGTCCCCGTATCGGACGCTGACGGTGATTATCGTCCGCAAGGGAAACCCCAAGAAGATCAAGGATTGGGATGACCTCGCCAAGCCCGGCATTCGGCTGGTGGCGGCGAACCCGAAGACCAGTGGCAACGGCCGCTATGTGTTCCTGGGGGCGGCTTCGCATGCCCATCGCAAGTTCAAGGGCGATGAAGCCAAGGTGCAGGCATTCCTCAAGACCTTCTATCGCAACTTCCCGATCCTTCCGACCGGCGGTCGCGACCTGACGACGGCCTTCGTGGAGCGTCGTGTGGGTGACGCGCTGCTCACCTTCGAATCGGAAGCCTTGCTTTTGACCGCCGAATACCCCGGTCAGTATGAAGTCGTGGTTCCCCCGTATACCGTATCCCCCGACTTCCCTGTTGCCGTGGTGGACAAGGTCGTGGAAGGGAAGGGCACGCGTGAAGTGGCCGAAGCCTTCGCCAACCACCTGTTCTCCGACTTCGGCCAGGAGCTTGCCGCCAAGTACCACTACCGCGTCAGCGCGAAGAAGGTGGCCGACAAGTACAAGGCGAAGTTTCCCGCGACCGAAATCGCCGACATCAACGGCCTGTTCGGCTCCTGGCCCGAGCTCAACAAGAAATTCTTCGGCGAAGACGGTTGGTTCGACCAGCTGTACGTGAAGTAACGGAGGACCTATGGCCACGGGTCCCCGGCGTGTCCTTCCAGGCTTCGGACTGAGCCTCGGCTGGACCTTGACCTATTTGAGTTTCATTGTCCTGATTCCCTTCGCGGCCCTGGCGAGCAACGCGGGGTCGCTGGGCTGGGACGGCTGGCAGCGCGTGATCTTCGGAGCACGCTCGCTTTCGGCCTACAAGGTGACGTTCGGCGCGGCCTTCATTGCCGCAGGCCTGAACACCGTTTTCGGTCTCGCCATCGCATGGGTGCTGGTACGTTATCGGTTCCCCTTGCGTCGTCTCGTCGATGCGCTCGTGGACCTTCCGTTCGCCTTGCCTGCGGCCGTGGGAGGCATTGCCCTCACGGCCATTTACGCCACCAACGGCCCCATCGGTCACTATATGGATGAATGGTTCGGCTGGCAGACGGCGTACTCGCGCACGGGCATCGTCCTCGCCATGGCGTTTGTGAGCCTTCCCTTCGTCATCCGCACGGTGGAGCCCGTCCTTCGCGAGCTAGACCCCGAACTTGAGGATGCCGCCCGTTCGTTGGGCGCCGGACCGGTCCGCATCTTTTGCTCCGTCATCTTCCCGCAACTGCTGCCGGCCCTGATCGCGGGATTCGCGTTGTGCCTGGCGCGCGGTGTCGGTGAGTACGGCGCCGTGATCTTCATGTCGCAGAACCTGCCCATGCTCAGCGAGGTCACGAGCCAGTTGATCGTGGTGCGTATCGAAGAGCCCAATTTGCCTGCGGCAGCCGGCATTGCGCTGGTGCTGTTGGTGGCGGCGTTCACGATCCTGTTGCTGGTCAATTTTCTGCAGGCCCGCACGGCCATGGGCAGGAGGCACGCATGAGTGACCCGAACGGCTTCCGCGAACCGGACGTCGCTTACTGGAAAGAACCTTTGCCGCGGCCTCGTCCCAAGCCGTTGGCCATTCTCGGCATTACGCTGATCAGTCTTTTCGCCGCCGCGTGGCTGATTCTGCTTCTGATCCTCCCCCTCACGGGCGTCGTCATGGGGGCCTTCCGCGACGGCTTCGGTGCCTGGTGGGCGGCCATCACAACCCCCGATGCCCTGCACGCGGTGAAGCTCACCGTCAATTCTGCGCTGATCGCCCTTCCGATCAACCTGGTCTTCGGCGTGGGAGCGGCCTGGCTACTCACGCGTCATGACTTCAGGGGAAAACGTGCGCTGTCGACCCTGATCGACGTGCCTTTCACCGTGTCTCCCGTCATTGGCGGCCTCGTCTTCGTCTGCCTTTACGGGCGTCGAGGTTGGCTCGGCCCGTGGCTCGAAGAACGCGGGATCGAAATCATCTTCTCATGGCCGGGCATCGTCCTGGCCACGTTGTTCGTGACCGTTCCCTTCGTCGCGAAGGAACTCATTCCGTTGCTTGAGGCAAAGGGGCGGGATGAGGAGGAAGTGGCCCGGAGCCTGGGCGCGCGTGGCTGGCACATCCTGTTCTGGATCACGCTTCCCGCCGCGCGCTGGGCCTTGTTGAACGGCGCGATCTTGTCGACCGCCCGTGCCGTCGGCGAATTCGGTGCGGCCTCCGTGGTGTCCGGCCGGATCCGTGGCGAAACCAACACCCTTCCCCTGCATATCGAAGCCCTGTACAACGGTTACGACGCCACCGGCGCCTATGCGGCCGCCACCTTGCTCATGGCGTTCGGACTGTTTTCGCTTCTCGTCAAGACCATCGCCGAACGGCGTTATCCGGGAGCTCCCCGCTCATGAAAATCCGCATCGAACATTTACACAAGAATTTCGGGAAGTTCCCCGCCTTGCATGACGTGTCGCTGGACATCGAGTCCGGCGAACTGGTCGCCTTGATCGGCCCTTCCGGTTCCGGCAAGACCACCTTGCTGCGCATGCTGGCCGGATTGCTGCCTGCGGACGCGGGCCGGGTGCACTTCGGGGATCGTGACGTCACGCAGCTCGGAACGGAAAAGCGCAACGTCGGCCTCGTGTTCCAGCACTATGCATTGTTCCCGAACATGCGGGTGGCCGGAAACGTGTCCTTCGGATTGCGCGTGCGCCCCCGCGCCACGCGGCCGGCGCGCGCGGTCATCAATGCGAAGGTCGAGGAATGGCTGAAGGTCGTGCAGCTGGAAGGTCTCGGCAAGCGTTATCCCTCACAGCTTTCCGGCGGACAACGCCAACGCGTGGGACTTGCGCGCGCCCTGGCGGCCGAGCCCGATGTGTTGCTTCTGGACGAACCCTTCGGCGCCCTCGACGCGTTGGTGCGGAAGGATCTCCGCCGCTGGCTGCGCGAGCTGCACGACCGGGTGAAGCTGACGGGCGTGATCGTCACGCACGACCAGGAGGAGGCATTGGAGGTGGCGGATCGCGTGGTGGTCCTGCGCGGCGGGGTGATCCAGCAGGTGGGCACCCCGTGGGAGGTGTATGAGAATCCGGTCAACCGCTTCGTGTGCGAGTTCCTGGGCGAGGTGAACGCGCTGTCGGCCACCGCCGAATCGGGTGGATTCCGGGTGGGACCGACCTTCATCGAAGGCGCCCATGCTTTCGACACCGGTAGCGCCGTTATGGTCTATGCACGACCGCACGAGATCGAACTGGGTGCCGACGAATCCGACGGCGGCACTTCGCTGGCGTGCGTGGTCGAACGGGCGCAACTTGCGGGCCCCACGGCGCGTTTCCAGCTGCGCCGCACCGACGGTCAGGCCGAGGGCGAAATCCTCGACGTGACGCTGGCCCATCGCGACGTGACGCCCGCGCTGGCGCGGTTGCAGCCCGGTGACACGGCGTTCGTGAAATTGCGGCGCGTGCGGAGTTTTGAAAACGAATAGAAACCCGGGGTCCGGAAGCTCCGCGTGGTGACGAAAAACCTCAGGGTTCACCCGCGGGATGTTTCGATCCGGATCCTTCAACCCGCTTTTGCTCTGTTGGCCGGCGGCGCGTTCCGTCGGCGTTCATCGGGGGGATCCTGCTGGGCTTCGGATCCATGATCGCTTTGGGATGCACGGTGGGACGCCTGTATAGCGGCGTGACCGCCTTGTCGGCGTGCGGCTGGGTCTTCGGACTGACGACCGTCGCCGGGGTGTGGGCGGGCCTCAGGCTTCGCAAGTTGTGGTGGTAGCCGGATTGCATCCCCAAGCGCTTTACAACCCGGTCATCCCGATACACCCCCTGTCCGCGACGAGGGGTCACGACGGAGGATCGTCTTCGGCATGACACGCCCGCGCACGGCGGCGTGAGGTGCCCCGCCCGGATGGACCGGATTGCGGTCCGCGGGCGGGGCAACCTCCGTAAGGTCTCAGCCGGCGAGCGCGCCCCGCCACGCCACCTCGTCCTTTTTGTCCTTCACGAAGATCTGCACGTGCCGGGGCTTGAGGAAGAGTTTGGCCCCCAGCCCCACGCGCAAGGCGCGGAAGCGTTCCTTTTCGAGCTCGACGCGTACGGCGTCCTCACGTCCTTCCACCTTGAACGAGAGCCGCACGATGTTGCCCACGGTTTGCGTGAAGGCGAGCGTTCCCGGAATCCAGTCTTCGCCGTCGCCCTGCGCGCTGATCTCGAAGTCGTATGGCCGCACGTAGGCGTAGGCGCCGCCCTTGTCGTCGAGGCCGGGCTCCTGGGTGACCTTGATGTTGCGGCCCGCGGAGAGAACGTCCTGGCGCAGGTTGCCGGTGAACAGGTTGGTGAGGCCGAGGAACTCGTGCACGAAGGGCGATGCGGGCGCGTCGTACACCTCTTCCGGCGTGCCGACCTGTTCGATCCTGCCGTGATTGAGGATGACGACGCGGTCGGAAACCTCCATGGCTTCCTCCTGGTCGTGCGTCACGAACACGCTGGTGATGCCGAGTTCGTCATGCAGGCGGCGCAGCCAGTGGCGCAGTTCGAGGCGGACCTTGGCGTCGAGCGCGCCGAACGGCTCGTCGAGCAAAAGCAGCTTGGGCTCGACCGCGAGGGCGCGGGCCAGGGCGATGCGCTGCCGCTGCCCGCCGGAGAGCTGGCTGGGATACCGGTCACCCAGCCAGTCGAGCTGCACGAGCTTGAGCA
>CAZKRC010000059.1:0-13040 GCA_964555105.1 uncultured Bifidobacterium sp.
GCTGCGCGACGGCAACCAGGCCTTGCGTCATCCGTGGAACGTCGAGGAGAAGGAAAAGGTGTTCCGCCAGCTCCTGAAGCTGGGCGTGCAGGGCATCGAAGTGGGGTATGCGGGTGCGAGCGAGCTGGATTTCGCCTCGGTCGAACACCTGGCCCGCATCGCCCGCGACGAGGATGTGAAGGTGGTGCTGGCGAGCCTCGCACGCGCCGTCCCGCGTGACATCGAGAAGGCCGGCGAAGCCATCCGTCACGCGCCCAACCCCCGCATCCATACCTTCATCGGGTTGTCCCCCTTCGCGATGGAGAACGTGCTGCGCATGTCTCCGGAAAAGGTGGCGCAAAAGGCGGTGGAGGCGGTGGCGTTGTCGCGGCAGGTGCTGGGCGGAAAGGGTGACGTGCAATTTTCCGCCGAACACTTCGGCGACAGCGTGGAGAATCTGGATTTCGTGATCGAGACGTTTCACCGCGTGATCGAAGCCGGCGCGACGGTGATCAACCTGCCGAACACGGTGGAGCGCTATCGCCCCATGGTGTTCGTCGACATGGTGCGTCGCGTGGTGGAGGCGTTGCCGAAGCACGTGACGGTCGCGGTGCACACGCACAACGATCTGGGCATGGCGACGGCCACCACGGTGGAAAGCTTTTTCGCGGGCGCGACACAGCTGGAGTGCGCGTTGAACGGCCTGGGCGAACGCGCGGGCAACACCAACCTGTACGAGGTCGCGGTGGCGATCCACAATTGCGGCGTCGAGAATCCCGTGAACATGCGCGAGATCTACGAGACGGCGCTGCAGGTGTCGGAGTGGGCGCGCGTGCCGATTTACGAGAAGGCACCGCTGGTCGGGTCCGACGTGGTGGCGCATCGCAGCGGCATCCATCAGGACGGTGCGGCCAAGACCAAGGGCATGAAGAAGGGCGCGTACCGGGCGGTTGAGGGCGACCTGATCGGTCGCGGCGAATCGGACCGCGTGGCCTTTACGAGCCAGTCGGGCAAGAGCGCGGTCTACGAGATCGTGAAGGCCATGGATTTGCCGATCACGCTGGAGGAGGCCGCGCTGTTGCAACCGGTGCTGAAGGCCCGCTCCGAGGAAAAGGGCGGCGAACTCTCCGATGCCGAAGTGGCCGGGGTGTACGAAACGGTGTTGTTGAACGCCGGGGGACCGCTGGAGTTCAAGGCCTTGCGCGTCAACGCCGACGAAACCGAATACACCTTCGACGTGACGTGGAAGGGTGGCGCGCAAACCGTGACGGGAACCGGTACGGGGCCGATCGATGCGTGCATGCGCGCGGTGGAGGCGCTGGGACTGAATTTCCACCTCGTGGAATACGCGCAGCTGGCGGTGGACGCGGAGCACAGCGATTCGGCGGCGTTCGCGCTGTCGGAAATCAAGCTGCAACGTCGCGGTGCCGACGGCACACCCCAGGGCCCCGTCGCCATCGGCCGCGGGAAAAGCACGGATACCGTCAAGGCCAACGTGAAGGCGTTGTTCAACGGGATGAACCGGTTGCTGGGGGCGTAAAAACGGAGGTAGGGACACGTTGCAACGTGTCCCTACATGACCGCACGCCCCGCAACCGGAACATACGAACGGATTTCATGCAACAAAAATTCATACCCGGCCAACGCTGGGTCAGCGATAGCGAACCCGAACTGGGCCTCGGCGTGGTGCTGGAAGCCGCGTTCCGCCAGGTCAAAATCCATTTTCCCGCAGCGGAGGAAACCCGGGTCTACCGCGTGCCGGGGGCCCCGCTGCGGCGCGCGCGGCTTGCCCCGGGCGATCGCGCCCGGGCCCGCTCCGGGGCCGTGATGATCGTCGAACGTGTGGAGGAGCGGGACGACCTGCTCACGTACCACGGGGGCGGAACGGTTCTTCCCGAAGGTGACCTCCTCGACCGCATGTCGTTCTCCGACCCCGACAAACGCCTGATGGCGGGGCAGGTCGGCAAGCCGCGCGCGTTCGACCTCCGTGTGCGCACGCTCGCGCTGCAGCGGACCATGCTGGGTGCGCGCGTGCGCGGGCTGGCGGGGGCGCGCATGGAATTGCTGCCGCACCAGATCGCCATCGCGCACGAGGTGGCCTCGCGCCACAATCCGCGCGTGCTGCTGGCCGACGAGGTCGGTCTCGGCAAGACCATCGAGGCGGGACTCGTGTTCCAGCGGCTTTACGCGACGGGGCAGATCAACCGTGTACTGGTCGTCGCCCCCTCGCAACTGGTACACCAGTGGATGGTGGAACTGTACCGCCGCTTTCATTACCTGTTCACGGTGCTGGACGAAGAATTCTGCCGCGCGGAGGAGAAGGGCGACGCGACCCGGAACCCGTTCGCGTTGCGCTCGCTGATGCTGTGTCCCACGGATTTTCTCGCGGCGCCCGGCTCGGGAGCGAAGCGCGTGCGGCAGGCCGTGGAGGCCGGCGTCGATCTGCTGATCGTCGACGAAGCGCATCACCTGCAATGGACGGAGGGAAAACCTTCTCCGGAGTACGCGGCGGTGGAAGCGTTGGCCCGCGCCGCGCGCGGCGTGCTGCTGCTGACCGCGACGCCGATCCAGCTCGGGCAGGAAGGCCACTTCGGCCGCTTGCGTCTGCTCGACCCCGATCGTTTCACGAGCCTTGAGGCCTACCTCGGCGAGACGCGGCAATACGAAACGCTGGCGCGTCTCGCCGACGCCCTGCTGTCCTCCGACGTGCCGCAGCCGGAGATCGCCGCCGGATTGCGCGGCCTGTATCCCGACGACACGGTCTTGGCCGCACACCTGGACGAATACCTCGCGGTCGCTCCGGCCCGTGACGGAGGCGCCGGTGGCGTCGGTGACAAAGGCTTCCGCGCGGTGCGCGACCGCCTCGTGCAGGATCTGGTCGATCGCCACGGCACGGGCCGCCTGATGTTCCGCAACCGCCGTCAGGCCATGGGCGGGTTCCCGGGCCGTGTCGTGCATCCGGTCGCGCTGGAACCCGTTCCCGCAACCGGCAATGCGAATGGCACTGTAGGGGCAAATAATCATTTGCCCCTACAGGCCAATGACGCACGCATTGCCTGGCTGGTCCAATTCCTGCACGCGCATCCCGACGACAAGGTGTTGCTGATCACGTCGCGCAAGGAGGACGTGTTCGCGTTGCAGGAACTCCTGCCTACGCTCACGACGGTTCCGTTCGCGTCCTTCCATGAGAACCTGACCATGACCACGCGCGACAAGAACGCGGCGTGGTTCGCGCAGCCGGAAGGCGCGCGCCTGCTGATCTGTTCCGAGATCGGAAGCGAGGGCCGCAACTTCCAGTTCGCGAAGCATCTGGTGTTGTTCGATCTACCGCCCGATCCGGGCGTGCTGGAGCAGCGCATCGGGCGGCTCGACCGCATCGGGCGCAGGGGGGACGTACACATCCAGGTTCCGTACGTGCGGGGCACGGCGCATGAAATCCTCTTCCGCTGGTATCACGAGGGCTTCGACGCGTTCCGCAACACCGTGTTGGGCGCGGATGCGTTCCACGAACTGTTGCACGCGGATCTCGGAGCGGCCATGGCCGCGGCGGGATCATCGCACGTCGAAGCGGCGGTGGACGCGTTGATCGCGAAGACGCGCGGGACGGCGGCGCATGTGCGCGAGACGCTGGAGAAGGGACGCGACCGGTTGCTCGAGATCCATGGCGACCGTACCGCACTGGCGGAGGAACTGATCGCCGAGATTCATGAGGCGGATGGCGATCGCACGCTGGAAGTCTATCTCGACGAGGTGTTCGATCATTTCGGACTTGATGCGCAGGAGACCGCGGTCAAGCGTGGTCATCTGGTGCTGCCGGGCGAGCGCATGGTGATC
Organism: uncultured Bifidobacterium sp.; assembly: GCA_964555105.1. Taxonomy (GTDB): domain Bacteria; phylum Fibrobacterota; class Fibrobacteria; order UBA11236; family UBA11236; genus UBA11236. The sequence continues at coordinate 3,814 of CAZKRC010000059.1, forward strand.
GATGCGTTTCCGGGCATTCCCGAGGAAGGACTGCCGCTGACCTATGATCGCGGCGAGGCATTGGCACGTGAGGAGATGGCGTTCATCTCGCCCGATCATCCCCTGGTGCGTACTGCGGTGGATCTGGTTCTGGAAGATGAAGAGGGACGTTCGGTTTTTGTGGCGTGGCCGACGCCGCCTGCGGGCGTGCGTCGGGGTTTTGCGTTGGAAGCCGTCTTCGTGCTGGCCGCGACCGCGCCGGGTTCGCTTCATCTCGATCGTTTTCTGCCGCCGACGCCGGTGCGCGTGATGGTGGATGGCGAAGGGGAAAGCCTCGGCGGATTGTTGCCCGCATTGGACAAGGCGGGCGCGACGTTGTCGGCGGCCCCGACGGGGCTGCTGGAAGAACATCATACGGTGTTCGAGCGATTGATACCCGGGTTGCTGGAGGCTGCACGGGAACGTGCCGCCGTGAAGGTCTCGCAGTTGAAGCGCGAAGCACATCGCGAAGCCGAGACGCGCCTCGTGGCCGAAGCCGAACGCCTCAAGGCGCTGTGTACGGTGAATCCCGCGGTGACCGTGCAGGACGTGGACGTGGCCGCACGTCATGCGCGCACGGTGATGGATCACATCACCAGCGCCGAGCTGCGTCTGGATAGCGTGCGCCTCGTGATGCTGGGGGATATGGAGTTGTAGGGCGGGCGCACCGGTACGAGAAATGCGGCGCCGCGCGGAGGGCATGGCTTACGGGACGTGTCGTGTTCCCGACGTTCCCGACAAGTTTGACGGCTGTATTCCTTGCGTCCCGGGCGGTCCCGTTGTTTCTGAAATCGCGGGAAGCGTTGCCGCCGGTCGATCCGGGGAGGCATCTCGTGCGTCCCGCACCAGACATTGCCAACCGGAACGTGTGGTGACGTGTTTGCGGGGGCCGAACCGGGGCGGTTGATACCGTAGAACGACCCCGCGGTCGCCGTCTGCGGCGCGCGGCGCGGCGTGGATGCGGGCGCAGTCGCCCCACGCATCCCGACGCAGGCGCGGGGCGCTGTCCACGCGGGCCACCGAAGGAAACGGCGGCGGCATCACCGTGCCCAGATCATAGACGGCGACCGTGATCTCGGTCGAGGTTCGGGTGCGGAGGCGATCGAAGGATACAGCCGCGACCGAGTCCGCAAGTCGCTGTGCGTCCTCTCTTCGCGCTTCCTCTCTTCGTGTTTCGGGAGGGTGGGGACGCACCGGAGACGTCGCCAGCAAACCGGCGTCGAGATAGGACAGGTGGAGATACGCCGGAGAGGCCACCGCATACTCCGCCAACGGTGCCAACGCGCGCATCATGTCCGGGGTGCCGCCATAACAGGTCGAAAGCACGATCACGTCGTACGGGGTGTCGTCCTCGCGCCCCAACGCGTGCGCGATCCGTTCCAGGCCGCGCGCGAACTCCGTGATGGTCAGGCTCCCGGTGCGAGCGTCCTCCACCAGGATCTCGTGACCGAAGTACGCCAACGATAGCGGCGCGTTCAGCGAGCCGCCCGGCTCCGCGTGCCGGAGGGCGGCGGCTTCAGCGTTCAAGCCGGTGGTGTCGCGCGCGTAGCGCGCACGCGACACGAGATGGCCGAAGCGGTAGTGCTCGAACCTCCCCGTCCGGCCTCCCCACAACTTCCGCATGAAACCGGTGCGTTGGTGAAAGATGAACACTTCGCCGTGAACCGCCGCGCGCGCGGCCTCCCGCGCTTCCTGCAACGCCACGTCGTCGGCGCGCAAACGGTTCCCCGCCGCATCGTGATAGAGATAGTCCGCGTCACCGTCGATGATGTACAGGGTGCGTGCCGGGTTCGGGGCCGGGCCGTCCGGGACAGGGGCCTCGACATCCGGCGGCGGCGGGGGCGCATGCGGCAGCGGTTCACGGAAGGAGGCGCAGGCGCCCAGCAGAAACAGGGCGACGGCCGCCAGGAAGAGCGGCAGGCAGCGAACGGGGATGGGGGGTGGGGGCGCGGACGTGCGTGCCCCGCGGTCCCGTCTCCGCATGCTCTCCGGGCACGCCGTCCGCGCGGCGGAAGAGGCGTCTCCCGGGACGGTCGTCATGGTGTGTCCCGGTCCTGGGGTCATGAGCGCATCAGGTGATCAGCAACAGGATCAGCAGGATGATGATGACGGCGCCGGTACTGAGGTAAATGCCGCCACTGCCCCAGCTGGCGGCCGCCTGTTCAAGATCCTGCTGCATGAACCCCGCGAAGGCGTCCAGTTCGCCATCCGCCACACCGGGGACGTTTCCGGCTCCGTTCAGTTCCGCGGCATAGTCCGCGAAGCGGGTTTGCAGGGCGGTGAGACCGGCACGCTGCTCGTCGTTCAGGGGAAGCTTTTCCGCGATGCGGGAGCGGCTCTCGAACCGGTTGAGAAACCCTTCCATGACGGCGCGCTTGGCATGGGGCGTTTCCGCGCTGCGGACTTCGGCGACCATCTCGTTGAGGGACACCTTGACGCGTTCCTGAAGCAGCCCATGATCGGAGGCGTGTACGGGTTGCGGTACGGTCAGGCCGGCGAACAGAACGGCAAACACGAACGGAGCGGTGAGCGAGGGCATGAGTTTCATTGGAGCCTCCTTGAAGGGGTCTTCATGGTTTCCCATGAAAACCCGTGATTCCGGTTTTCCCAAGACGGGATCACCTGGAATCACTATACGGAGTCTGTTTGACGCAGCCCACGTGCGGCCGTTTCAGGCCCGGACGCGTGCTTCCCGTTCGTCCAGCAGTCGTTCGCAGGAACGTCGCAACATGGTGTACATGTCTTCGAACCCGCGCGGTCCGCCATAATACGGGTCGGGGACTTCAGGTGCCTCTTCATCCCCGGCTTCGGGATCCCATTCGCGGATCAACCGGATCTTGCCGTGGTGCTCCACCGGGGCGAGATCACGCAGGTCGCGCAGGTTGCTGCGGTCCATGGCGAGGATGAGATCGAATGTTTCGAAGTCTTCGGTCGGGTCGACCTGGCGGGCACGACATACCAGCGGCACGCCATATTTGTCGGCCACCGCTTGTGAACGCGGATCGGGGGCGCGGCCCACGTGCCAGTTTCCCGTGCCGCAGGAATCGACTTCAAAGTGGTCGGCCAGGCCGCGTTTGCGTGCGAGATGCAGGAACAGGCCTTCCGCCAGGGGCGAACGGCAGATGTTTCCCATGCAGACGAAGAGCACCTTCAAGGGTGCGCCCGCGCTCATGCGCGCGTGCCCAGCAGTTCGCGCAACTTGTTCTCGGGGAAGTCGTCGCGCATCAGGCTTTCACCCACCAGCACGGCGTTGACGCCTTCGGAGGCCAGCGCTTCGACATCGCGCCGCGTGAAGATTCCCGATTCGGAGACGAAGGGGATGTCGCGCGGCACCATCTTGCGCAGGCGGAAGGTGGTGTCCAGCGAGACCTCAAAGGTCCGGAGGTTCCGGTTGTTCACGCCGATCAAGGGCGCACCCGCGCGCAGCGCGAGCTCCGTTTCAGCCTCGTCGTGCACCTCGGTGAGCGGGGTGAGACCGAGTTCGCGCCCCAGCGCGATCAGGTCGCGCAGTTTCGCCTCCTCGAGGCACGCCGCGATGAGCAGATAGGCGCTCGCGCCGAGGATCCTGGCTTCGAAGATCTGGTAGGCTTCGGTGAGGAAATCCTTCCGCAGCGCGGGCAGGGATACAAGGCCGGAGATTTCCTGGAGGTATTCGTCCGAACCCTGGAAGGAGTCCTGCTCCGTGAGCACGGAGAGGGCCGACGCGCCGCCGCGTGCATACGCCTGCGCGATTTGCAGGGGGTGGAAATCCTCACGGATGACCCCCTTCGAGGGTGAAGCCTTTTTGACTTCGGCGATCACGTGCATGCCGTGGGGCGCGGGCGCCTTGAGGATGTCCAGCAGGTTGAAGGCGGGAGCGGGCAGGGCACGGGCTTTCGCTTCCGCATCGGCGGGTGCGAGACGACGTTTGGCTTCAGCCAGGCGCACCGCCTTTTGGGCGAGGATTTTGGTGAGGATATCGGATGGCATACAAGGAAATGTAGTAGGGGGAGCGGAAGCGGACGACCGGCCGCAGCCGTCGCGGGGTGCGGGGAGGAGGAGCGAATCCGCTTTCCCGGTCCCACATGCTATGATTCCGGCAGGGAATCCCCAACCCGGGGCTCCCGGCCAAGAGACGAAACACCCGATGGACCACAACCTTCCCCCCCCGAAAAACGTTTCCCCGCAAGCGCCTCCACGGCGTTGGCGACATCGTCCGCGTGTGTTGCGCGGGATCGATGCCTTGCTGAAAATGGCGCTGATCGCGGAGCTGGCGTTCGCGTTGTGGGATCAGGCATGGCTGACGGCCGCCGTGGTGATGGGCATTCTGGCGGTGACGTTGTTGCCGTTCGTGTTGCGTCGCCGGTTCCGGCTCGTGTTTCCTTACGAGCTGGAAATCCTGGCGGTCATTTTCGCCTTCGCCTCGCTGTTCCTGGGCGAGGTCCGCGGGTACTACACGGCGTACCCGTGGTGGGACTCGCTGCTGCATGCGTCTTCCGGGTTGTTGCTGGGAATCTTCGGATTCCTGTTGGTGTATGGGCTCAACGAGCGCGATGAGCGCGGCCTGAATTTGAAGCCGGGCTTCGTGGCGTTCTTCGCGTTCCTGTTCGCATTGGGCATGGGGACGGTGTGGGAAATCTTCGAGTTCACGATGGATCAACTCGCGGGCACGAACATGCAGAAGCCCATGTTCGGGGACCCCTCGGGCCTCACCGATACGATGTGGGATCTGATTCTCGACGCGGGTGGTGCGGGCCTCATCTCGATTTTGGGATACGGGTACCTCAAAACGCCCACGCGCGATTCGTTTCTGGAACGCTGGATCGTGGCGTTCATTCGCGAGAACCCGCGCATTTTCGGGCGGAAGGTTTTGCTGGGACGCTCTGACGAAGACCCGTCCCGGGTTGTCGAGGCGGCCGGCACCTCCTCCCGCGATCCGTCGACGGAGCGGGTCTGACATTCCCGCCATCGTCGCGCGCCATGCTCCCTTGTAGCTTGGTCACGGGGCCGCTGCCGGGAGTGTCGCATGACCAGAACGAAGATCAGGAATCTTGAGCAGTTGCTCGGTCGCATGACGGTGGCGGCGGAGGGGAGCGGCCGGGTATCCCTGGACGACGTGCTCGAGGTGGTGGGGCGCCGCTCGTTCGGCCCGCTGTTGCTGATCCCGGGCGTCGTCACGGTCTCGCCGATCGTGGGCGACATTCCCGGGGTTCCCGTGTTGATGGGGGTCTTCATCATCATCGTGGCCGCGCAAGTGTTGATGAAGCGGCGATCGTTCTGGTTGCCCGGGTGGTTGCTGAACCGCTCCGTCAAGAATTCCACGCTCAAGAAGGCGGTGACCAAGCTCCGCAAGCCCGCGCGCTTCATCGACCGTTTCATCAAACCGCGCCTCGGCGTGTTCGCCGGGAGTGGCGCGGTGCATTTCATGGCCGTCTCCTGCATCCTCATCGCCTTGGCCACGCCGGCGATGGAATTCATTCCCACCAGTGCCAACTGGGCGGGGCTCGCCATCATTTTCTTCGGATTGGCGCTGATCGCGGACGACGGGCTGCTCGCCTTGCTGGCGTTTCTTTTCACCGCGGGAACCTTCGGCGGCGGACTCGCCTACCTGTTGTTGTCCTGACACGTGATCGTCCTGGTGCACCCGGCATGACGTCACGCCCGGACGGGCGCGCGTGCCCCGCGAGATGCCAAGAGGGGCTTCAGGAAATAACTTCCCATCATGCAACTCCCATTCATCGCCTCCACGGCCTTGTTCCTCGCCCTTTTTTTACTGGCGCTTTCCCCCAACCTCAGCGTCCTGATCGTCACCACCCGCTCCGCCTCGGCGGGATTCAAACAGGGCGCGTGGGCGGCCACGGGCGTGGTCGCGGCGACATGGCTGCACGCCTTGTTCGCGGTGTTCGTGCTGCTGGTCGTGACCGTCATGCGTCCCGAAGCGCAACAGGTCTTGCGCCTGATCGCGGCGGTCTACCTCGTCTGGAACGGCCTCGTCCGCATCCGCACGGCTTCATTGCCGCCCCGGGCGGTGTTGCCGACCACGCGACGTGACGCGGCGAGTTTCGTGACCGGTTTTCTGCTCACGTTCCTCAACCTCAAGTCGATCCTCTTCTATGTCTGTTTCCTTCCGGCCTTCGTTTCATTCGGGAGGTTCGACGCACGCGGGATGTTGGTGTTGTTGGGGGTGATCGCCGCCGCGGGTCTGGGCGCCCGCCTGCTGTACGCCGCGGCCTCCGCGCAAGGGCGCATGGTGCCGGGTGTGCTGACGGGTCGCATCCTGAACGTGGTCGCGGGCGCGGTGGTCGCGGCGGCGGGTGCGCGACTGGCGTGGGGAGGGGTGTAGGCGCGGTGGCTTGACAGGAGGAACCCCTCCGGTGTAAATTATGACAGTAAAACGTCATTAATCTGTCATTCCCCTGTTGTTCTGATGGGAGGTTCCTCATGGAGTTCCTTCAATTCACGGAATTTCGCAATAAATCCAAAGAGTTCATGGATGCGGTGGAAAACGGCCGGTCCTATGTGATCATCCGTCATGGGAAACCGGTCGCGCATGTGACGCCCTTCAAGGAGGTCGGTGTGCAAGGGTGGAAGCGGCCTCGAACCTTGGTCAAGTTGAAGGGGACCAAGACGACGACTGATTACCTGAGGGAGGAGAGGGAGGAAGGGTGAACTGCTATTTCGATACGTCCGCCCTCATGAAAGCCTATATCGAAGAGACGGGGACGGAAAGAGTTCTTGAACTGCTGGATGAGACGGACCGGGTTACGGTTGCGCCCATAGTGATGGTTGAATGCGCCTCGGTTTTGTCACGTATCCATACACAAGGCAATATTTCCCCGCAAAAAAGAGGCGATGTCATAGAGGCACTTCAGGCGGATCTCGGGTTTTTTGAGAAGGTCTCGTTTGATGATGAGATTGAACGAGAAGCAATACGCATATCCTCCCAGCACCGTTTGAGATCTCTCGATGCGATTCAACTGGCAGGTGCGTTGGTTTGCAGTGAACGTGTGGACGTCTTTGTGTCTTCGGACAAACGGCTCCTGGAGGCGGCCCGCAAGGAAAGGTTGCGCGTCGAGGATCCTACCGCATGAAGCCGCGGGGTGGAGGCGGGTGCGCGGATCGTGAAGTCGGTGCATGAGACGTTCCGGGGTGGTTATGCGGGGTATTTTCAGGATGTGGGAAGCCGTGTGGAACCCGGCGTGGGAAGGGTGAAGACAGGCGTCAAGCTGTGACGATTGTCTGTTTGCACCTTCTGACACTCGCCGGATATTGATGGGGAAACGATTTTACGGCACTATGAGTGCCGAAAATCCCGAACGACTCCATCGTCGATCCATTCGTCTCCAGGGGTACGATTACACGGCCGCGGGTGCCTATTTCTTCACGATATGTACGCACGACCGGATCCCGTGGTTCGGGACCATTGAACACGGCCAGATGATCCTGAACGATGCGGGCCACATCGTTCAGGATGAATGGATCAATACGGGTAACATGCGTCCCCGCGTCGGATTGGATACGTTCGTCGTCATGCCCGACCATGTTCATGGCATATTGGTTTTGAACGACGTTTCCGATGATGGGGGATGTAGTAGGGGCACGTCGCAACGTGCCCCTACGGCCATATCGTTGGGCCCTGATCACGTGGGCGAACGATTTGGTAAACCGATATCCGGTTCCGTTTCCACCATCATCCGGTTGTTCAAATCATCCGTGACCGCCCGTATCAACACGCTGTACGGCCTTCGGGGACAACCGGTTTGGCAACGGGGATATCATGAACGGGTCATCCGCGATACCGTGGAACGGGAACGCATCCGTCGCTATATCGACGAGAATCCGCGGCGTTGGAAGGATCCATACTAGCGTGAGGCAGGCGAAGAACGTGGAACAAACGAGGGCGCATAGGTGCCTCGCGACTCACCCTGCCCGCGTGACCTTCGCCCACGCGTCCAGCGTCGCCGCGGCCTTGCCGTCGTCGATCGCCGTCGCCGCCAGGGCGGCTCCGTCCTTGATCGACCCTGCGACGCCGGCGACGTAAAGCGCCGCGCCCGCGTTGAGAAGCACGATGTCGCGCTTCGGTCCCTTGGTGCCGTTCAAGACCTCGCGCAACACCTCCGCATTGCGGGCGATATCGCCGCCCTGCAGATCCTCGCGCGTCGCGAGTGAAAACCCGAGATCCTGAGGGTTCAGGATGTACTCCGTGATCACCCCGTTCTTCAACTCCGCCACCTTCGTGGGCGCGCACAGCGAAATCTCGTCGATGCCGTCCGTACCCGCCACCACCAGCACGTGTTCCGACCCCAACCGCTGCAGCACTTCGGCGAAGACGCGCGTGAGGTTCTGGTCGTACACGCCGATCACCTGACGCTTGGCGCGCGCCGGGTTCATGAGCGGGCCGAGCAGGTTGAAGATCGTGCGCTGGCCCAGCTCCGTGCGCGGCGCGGCCACATGCTTCATGGCGGGATGCAGGTTCGGCGCGTACAGGAACCCGATGCCCACGGTGTCCACCGCGCGGGCGACCTGTTCGGGCGTCTGCTCGATGTTCACGCCCAGCTCCTGCAGCACGTTCGCGCTGCCGCACCGGCTGCTGATGGCGCGGTTGCCATGCTTGGCCACCGCTGCGCCCGCGCTTGCCGCCACGATGGCGGAGGCGGTCGAGATGTTGAATGAACCGCTGTGATCCCCACCCGTGCCGCACGTGTCGATCACGGGGGTGCGCGTCACCGGCACGACGACGGACTTGCCCCGCATGGCATCCGCCGCGCCGGCGATTTCCTCGGAGGTTTCACCCTTGACGCGCAACGCCACGAGAAAGCCGCCGATCTGTGCCGGGGTCCATGAACCCGACGCGATCCCCTCCAGGGCGCGGCGCATGTCGTCGAAGGACAGGCTTTCGCCTTTCATGAGTCTGCCGAGCAAGGCGGGCTCGTAAGGCATGGCGGAGACGGGCCCGGACGCGGAGGCGGGAGTGGGAGAGGCAGAAGACATGTCAGGAGCCTTTGATGTTCAGAAAGTTCTTCAGCATGGTTTTGCCGTGCTCGGTGAGGATCGATTCGGGATGGAACTGCACGCCGAAGATCGGGCGCGTCTTGTGGCGCAGGCCCATGATGACATCCTCCGCGTCGGGTGAGGTCGCCTTGGTTTCGGCCGTGATCTCCAGATCGACGGGCAGGGTCTCCTTGTCGACGATCAGCGAGTGGTAGCGCGTGGCCGTGAAGGTGACGGGC
>CAZKRC010000060.1:0-12297 GCA_964555105.1 uncultured Bifidobacterium sp.
TCCTGGCGGCCGCGGCCGCGCGCACCAAGAACATCCGTCTCACCAGCGCGGTGACCGTGCTCAGCGCCGATGATCCCGTGCGCGTGTTCCAGGCCTACGCCACCCTCGACCTGCTCTCGCAAGGCCGCGCTGAAATCGTGGTGGGCCGCGCGTCCTCGGTGGAGGCCTTCCCTCTCTTCGGCTACGACCTCAAGGACTACGACGCACTCTTCGCTTCCAAACTCGACCTGCTCCTCGCCATCCGCGACCGCGAATTCGTCACCTGGTCAGGGCCTTTCCGCCCGGCCCTCGACAACCAACCCGTCTACCCGCGCCCCGTGCAGGATCCACTTCCCATCTGGTTGGGCGTGGGCGGCACGCCCGGCTCCTTCGTGCGCGCGGGCCAACTCGGCCTGCCCTTGATGGTGGCCGTGATCGGCGGCGAGACCGCACGCTTCCGGCCCTTGGTCGATCTCTATCGTGAAGCCTGGGTGAAGGCGGGACATCCCGAAGACAGGATGAAGGTGGGGTTGCATTCGCTGGGCCACCTCGCGGAAACCTCCGCGAAGGCGCAAGAGGAGTTTTATCCGGGGTATGCACGTACGATGACGCAGCTCGGCCGGGAACGGGGATGGGCCGCCATGACCCCGGACCGGTTCAAGGCCCAGATGGGCCCCGGCGGCGCGCTGCTCGTGGGTGGGCCCGAAGACGTGGCCGAAAAGATCCTGCGTCATGACGAGGCGCTGGGCGGAATCGCGCGCGTCACCTTCCAGCTCGACACCGGCGCGCTCGGCCATGAAACGTTGCAGCGCTCCATCCGCCTGATCGGCGAAGGTGTCGCCCCGCTGATCCGTGCACGCACGGATACGCACAAGAACGCGCGGGCCGATGCGGGGAAGAAGGCGCGTCCTGCCACGGGCAGGCCCGACGGAAAGGAAATCTGACCATGCGCCTGCGTTCCATCGAGCCCACGCCGAACCCCAACAACATGAAGTTGAACCTTGAGGACTCGCTACCGCAAGGCGAACGCTACGCGTATTCCACGGCCGCGCCCACCGCCGAGCGCGCGCACTATCCCGTCGCGATCCGCCGGCTGCTCGATATTCCCGGCGTCAAAAGCCTCTACCACTGCCTCGACTTCGTCGCCGTGCAGCGCGTTTCATCCTCCGCGGACTGGCAGGGGATTCTCGCGCACGCCCGCGAGGTGCTGGGCGACGCCGGTCCGGGGGAAACGGTTGATGCGGTGGATGGCGTCATGCCTTCGCGGTCGCAGGGTGCCGACGCCGACGAAGGCATGGGCCAGGTGCACATGTTCATCCAGTACTTCCGACGTATTCCCCTGCTTGTGAAGGCGCAGAGACACACGCCGGCCCGGGCCACGACCGATACCTCGGCAACGGGAGCAGGAGCGGGGGGCAAAGGCGCATCCGCGCCGGTTGCCATCGAGGAAGTGCGCGCGAATCTGCCGCCGCGCTTTGCCGCGGCGGTCAAGGCCGCCACGCCGGCATCGCCCAACATGCTGATGGACCGCCGTTGGGTTCCCATCGATCCTCGCTACGGTGAACCAAAGGAAGCGGCCGAGGCACTGGCGGCGGAGATCGACGCCTTGTATCCCGACGCACGCCTGCAGACACTGGTGCGGCAGGCCTTCGCGCAAAGTCCCGACGGCCCCGAAGTGAAGGAGACGCGCCGCCATTACACCGACGAGGAGCGCGCCGAACTGTTGCTCTCGGGAGACTGGAAACAGCGGTACGCGGCGGTGGAGTCCCTCGGCGCGGATGCGGCGCACTTCAACGAGCTGGCGACGGCCATGCACGACCCTCATGTTTCGGTGCGGCGGCTCGCGACCATCTACCTCGGGCTCCTGAAGATCCCGGAGACGCTCGAGCCCCTGATCGCGGCGCTCCGGGACAAGGCACCCGTGATCCGTCGTACCGCGGGCGACGCGCTCAATGATCTCGCGCCCTCGGGCGAAGATCGCGCCCGTGCGGTCGAAGCCATGATCGAAGCGCTCGGTGACAAGAGCAAGCTGGTGCGCTGGCGCGCCGCGCGGTTCCTCTACGAACTGGGCGATGCGAGCGCGCTGCCTGCGCTCAGGGTCGCCGCCGCGGACGCACCCGAATTCGAAGTGCGGCTGCAGGCCGCCCAGGCGGTGGAGCGCATCGAAGGCGGTCGCCCCGCCGCCGGACCTATCTGGATGCAGATGACGCGGAAGGAAAGTGGGGGGGAATAGAACAATGCAACAATAGAACAGTGGAACGGCACAACAGTACCGCAGTACAGCAGTACAGCAGTACAGCAGTAAACATAAAGCGGCGGTATCAAATCGAACGACGTTGCACAAGATCCTTACGTCTGAAAACTATCTGCCTGGCTACATGCCATGTCGCCCTTATTCCCTCCGACCGTGAATACCGTTTAGGCCTGATGCTCTACCATTATTGTAATGTTACGAAATAAACATCGTAAATTAAGATTGAACAGTGAACAACCGCTGTCCGTGCCACCCTGCGTTCTACTGTTGTATCGTGGTACTGTGGTACTGTTGTACTGCCTGAGTTGTACTGCCTGAGTTGTACTGCCTGAGCATCGAGGATTAAAATCTCCCCTCGCCTCCCCCTCCCCTCTTCCTAAATTTCCACCATGACTTCATCATCCCCCATCCGCGTCGGCATCGCCGGCTACGGTAACCTCGGTCGCGGTGTGCTCGCGGCCCTGCGCCAAAACCCCGACATGACGCCCGTGGCGGTCTTCACCCGGCGCGACCCGGCTTCGCTGAAGCTTGAGGACGCCACCCTGCCGGTGGTCCCGTTCGATGAGGCCGCCGCCTGGCGCGACCGCATCGACGTTCTGATCCTGTGCGGCGGCTCCGCCAAGGACTTGCCCGAACAAGGCCCGGCGCTGGCCGCCCTGTTCAACACCGTGGACAGCTTCGACACCCATGCGCAAATTCCCGCCTACTTCGCGGCGGTGGACGCCGCGGCCCGCGCGGCGGGCACGCTGGCCGTGATTTCCGTAGGCTGGGATCCTGGCCTGTTTTCGCTGAACCGCCTCTATGGCGAAGCCCTGTTGCCCGAAGGCGACACCTACACCTTTTGGGGCCGTGGCCTGAGCCAAGGGCACTCCGACGCCATCCGGCGCGTGCCGGGGGTCAAGGCGGGCGTGCAGTACACCCTCCCCAACGAGGAGGCCATCGCCCGGGTGCGTGCCGGCGAGCGTCCGCGACTGACGACGCGCGAAAAACACACGCGTGAATGCTACGTGGTGCTGGAAGAGGGCGCGGACGCGCTCGCGGTCGAACAGGCCATCGTCACCATGCCGGCCTACTTCGCGGATTACGACACCACGGTCCACATCGTGACCCAGGACACGCTCGACCGCGACCACACCGGCATGCCGCACGGCGGCTTCGTGCTGCGCAGCGGCGTGACGGGGTCCGGCACCGCCCAGGTGAACGAATACGCGATCAAGTTGGGCAGCAACCCGGAGTTCACCTCCAGCGTGCTGGTGGCCTACGCCCGCGCGGCGCATCGCCTGCACCAGGATGGGCAAAGCGGGGCCCGCACCGTATTCGACATCGCCCCCGGGCTGCTCTCGCCCAAGAGTCCCGCCGACCTGCGCCGCGATCTGTTGTAACCCGGCCATAATCCCGCCTGTAATACCGGCGACGCGTCGTTTTCGGACGTGCGGTTTTGGATGGTGTTGCTGTGATCCCACGGGATCACGGATGATGCCAACCAGAAGGGCCCTGCCGGCAACGGCAACGTGAGGGCCCTTCGCTTTCAGCCAGGGGGAACCCATGACACGGGGAAAAACCAGATCGCGCTCCAAGACCGCCCGGAAGCAGGAGAATGCCCCTCCGGGAATGGCGCACGCAATGACGAATGCAGGGGCGGACGCGTACACCGAGGCACAAGACGACGAGCATGCCACCGGGCGCGAAGCCGGCATGAGGGAGGACATTCTGGATTTACGGCAGGAGGTCCTGGAGGATGCGGCGCGCGGGATCCGCCGGAAGGAGGGGCCGGCGCGCGACCCCACCCATGAAATCGAAAATGGCCCGCAGGTCGATCCCGCGGATCCCAACCTCAGTGCCGTAATGGCGGAGGCGGGAGCGCAGGAAGACCAGGCGAGCCTGGGAATGCGGGACGATGACGACGGGCGGATGCGCCTGGAGGACCCGGAAAGGGCCTCCTGAACGGCAAGGTTCCCACGCATTGTGTGCGTGCCCGCACGGTTTTCCCCAACCTGGAAAGGTCGTGAAAAACCCGGGGAACCGGTGTCAGTAATCGTCTTCGCTGTCGTCGTCGCGTAACGCGTCGAAATAGCTGCCGTCATCACGCGCACCGATTTCGAGAGGTTGTTCCGCATCGGAATCCTCTTCGATCACGTAGCTTTCCACGGTCTCTCCCGCTTCAAGCGCGGCGGTACGCGCCCGGATCTCTTCGGGCGTCAAGTCGTGATTGAGAGCACTTTCGTCATAACGATCATCATGAATGACCTTGCGGGGGCGTGCCATAAAAACCTCCTGTGATGCGAGTAACCTGTACTCTGGTTAGGCGGGCGACGGGTACGGCCGCGCTTGACGCGCGCATCCGTGGTCGCCGCTGCGAGGATCGGAACGTGGGGTACCTGCCGTTACGACAGGGCCTCACTGCGATGTTTCCTGCGACCGGATCCTCGTTCCGGTCGTTTTCGCATGTCTCGTCATCCCGCCGATGCCGTGCGGGGCACGACGTCGGTCCTGTCCCTGCCGTGCGTCATCCGCGGCCTGTCACCACCGGCGCGGACGAAGGCGTGCGGCGTGTCGGGTGGGTGCGGCGGCGTTGTGCGGCGGCGTATTGCAGCCGCAACGCGGTATCGTATGCGGCGGCGGATGACTTCGTTGTTGGCACCGGGACCGGGGTAAGCGGAGTAGGGGGCCGGTGCGAGACGCGGGTGACATACCGGCGTCGGTCACGTCCGACGTGACGGTAACCTCATCGAGAGCCATGACCCGCAGGGGGTCACTCGTTTTATAGAAAATTCCCATGAATTTTGCACCCCAAAGGTAAGTATTTATCCTGAGACGCGAAATTCACCGGAGAATGACACAATCTTGACACAAAAACCCGTTATACGGCCTAAATTCAACATATCAAGCGGATGCAGCCGTCCGACCGGACGACGTTTCACAATCCCTCCGGATACGTGAAACGTCGAAAAGACGGATCCGGACAGCGCTACGCTTATGATAGCCCAGGGCGGCCCGTGCATATGCAAGGGGCCGCCACATTTTTTTAGGGCCCCGGAGGAACCATGGCCGCCACACCGTCCCGAAAATCCGGTTCGACACCCGCGCACGCATCCGCCACCCCCAAGTCTTCCCGTTCCGCGGGGACACGCGCAACGAAGCCGGACCGCGACGGCAAAGCGGGCCTGCCGAAGAATGAAAACGGCATCGTGCTGCTCTCCGGAGGGAACCCGCAGATCCCCAAGGGAGACGGCGACGCCCCGGTGCGGCTGTACATCGAGAACATGCCGGGGTGGAAAAGCGCTTTCGGCAAGCGGCTGGACTCCCTCATCGTCAAGACCGTGCCCAAGGGTAAACTGGAGAAGGCCGTACGCTGGAACTCTCCCTTCTATGGCGCCGGCCAGGGATGGTTCCTGTCCTTTCACGTGCTCACGAAATACGTGAAAGTCACCTTCTTCAACGGCGCCTCTCTCGCGCCGCCGCCGCCCGGGGGGACCGCCAAAAGCGGCGAGGCGCGCTGGATAGACGTGTACGAGAACGACGCTTTCGACGAGAAACGGTTCGCGGCCTGGATCAAACAGGCCGTGCAAAAACCGGGGTGGGACGGGAAGTAGCACGCGGCGCGGAAGACGAGGGACGTGCACAAGGCGAGGGAAAACGGGCGGGGGAAAACGGGCGGCGAAGCGGACGCGCCAGGGCCGGTTGGCACGAGGGCTGCTGACATCCTGTGTCAGGAGTCATGTGGGGACGGTGTCGCGGCGTCTCCGAAGCGCACCCGTCGTACCTACGTTTTTCTCCCTTCTTGTTCTCAGGATCCCCCATGCCACGCGCATTTTATCATCTGTTGTTCAACAACCTCGTCGCCAACGTCACCAATTTCTTCATCTGGGCGACGGCGATTTATTGGGCGTACCTCTCCACCGGTTCGGTGCTGGCCACCTCGCTGATGGCGGGCATTCATCTGGTGATCACGGCCGCATGCGGCCTGTGGTTCGGAACCCTCGTCGACCATGCGCGCAAAAAAACCGCGATGCTGATCTCAAGCCTCGCGACGTTCTCCTTCTTCGCCCTGGCGGTGGGGCTGTTCTCCGTCAACGACACCTCCTCCTTCACACGCATCGCCAGCGTCCCGCTGTGGAGCGTGATCGTGCTGATGCTGCTGGGTGCGATCGCGGGCAACATCCGCATGATCGCCCTGCCTACCGTGATCGCACTGATCGTACCCGAGGACAAGCGTGACCGCGCGAACGGCATGTCGGGCATGGTGTTCGGCGCGGCCTTCGCCGTGTCGAACGTCGCGGCGGGTCTGGGCCTGGGTTTTCTGGGATTCTTCTGGACCATGACGGTGGGCCTCGCGCTCACCGCGCTGGCGGCCCTTCATCTCGTCTTGATCACGGTCGACGAAACGGTCGACAATACGGCCGCCGCGACCTTGGCCCTGAACCCCGAAAGCGTCGGGGTTCCCGTGCCCGTACCTTTGGGGGCCATGCAGGAGTCCCCGCAGGGACACGATGCGGCGGGTTTCGAACGCCCCATGCCTGACGCCGCATGCCCGGAGGCCTCCGTCACCGCCGCAGGCTCCCCCACCCCCGCCACTTCGAAAATGGATCTCAAGGGAACCATCCGGATCGTGCGCGCGGTTCCGGGCTTGCTGCCGCTGATCTTCTTCACCACGTTCAACAACTTCCTGGGGGGCGTCTTCATGGCCTTGATGGACGCATACGGGCTGTCGCTGGTGAGTGTGCAGTTCTGGGGCACCATGTGGGGCGTCCTCAGCCTCGGGTTCATCCTGGGAGGCCTGTACATCTCCCGGTACGGCTTGGGCAAGAACCCCGTGAGCACCATCTTCAAGGTGAACCTGGTGTGCTGGATCGCCTGCATCGTGATGACCTTGCAGCCGTCGATCTGGCTGCTGGCCGCGGCGCTGCTGGCGTGGATGTGCGTGGTTCCCTTCGTGGAGGCGTGCGAACAGACCGTCCTGCAAAAGGTGGTGCCGACGGATCGCCTGGGCCGCGTGATCGGCTTCGCGCAAAGCGTCGAGCTCTCGGCGGCACCGTTGACGGCTTTCCTGATCGGCCCCATCGCACAGTTCTTCTTCATCCCGTTCATGACGACGGGCAAGGGAGTGGAATGGATCGGCTCGTGGTACGGCGTCGGTCAGGGGCGCGGCATCGGCCTGGTGTTCGTGGCCGCGGGCACGGTCGGGTTGATCGTCACGGTGCTCGCGTGGCGCAGCACCGCGTTCAAGATTCTGTCGGCACGCTATGGAGGATCGGAAGCAACGGTTTAAGGGGCGGCCCCCACGCCTTCGGCGCAGATTTCCGATTCCGGTTTCCCACATCCCGGTCGGCCTTCCAACTCCCAACTCCCGACTCCCGCCCCCCGACTTCATTCCACATTCCTCATTCCTCATTCCTCATTTCCCCCGGCACACCCTTTGCGCTCCTTTCCCTCCGGGCACTCATTCACCGCCCTATCGAAAGGATTCGCCATGTTTCCGTATCGCGATGTGAAAGTCTGGGAGAAAGCGCACCTGCTCTGCCTTCATCTTCATGAACTCACCGCCGGGTTTCCCGCCGGAGAACAAAACGGTTTGGCGTTGCAGATACGGCGGGCGGCGGTGTATCTGCCGTGTAAAATCACTGAAGGATGCATGCGTGGAAACGACAAGGAGGCCATCCGCAGTCTCGAAAGCGCGCGGACTTATGCCTCCGAACTGGAGTACTTCCTGCTGCTGGCGCGCGACCTGGGGCATCTCGCCGGAGAGCCTGGGGATCTTGCCTCCGCGCATCTGACGGAAGTCCAGAAAATGTTGTACGGTTTCATCAGGTTCCTGAAGGAGCGCGCGGACGGCACCGTCAAGCCGGAGCCAATCCACGCGGCATGACACGCGGCGGAGCGAGGGGCCCTCCCCCGCCTTCGCTCCTCCCCGCTACGCTCCTCCCCGCTACGCTCCTGATCCCATCATCTGCATCAGCCCCCCATCCACGAAGTAGCTGCTGCCGGTGACGTAGCTGGCGTCCTCCGACGCGAGGAACACGGCCACGTGCGCGACCTCGTCCGGATGACCCACGCGCGCGAGCGGGATGTGCGCAAGCGACTTTTCCATCTCCTCGGCATCGCCGAGCGTTTCCTCGTTCATGGGCGTGGCGATGAACCCGGGCGCGATGTTGTTCACGCGGATGCGCTTGCCGGCCAGTTCGCGCGCCAGGTTGCGGGTCACGTTGCGGAGCCCCGCCTTGGCCGCGTCGTACGCGGCTCCGCCCCAACTGGGAATGACCTCGTGCACGGATGTGATATTGATGATCACCCCACCCTGGACATTGTCCCCTTCCTGCCATGAGTCGCCCATGTGCCGGGCCGCGGACTGGCACAACACCCAGGGCGACACCAGGTTGATGTCGAGGGTGCGTTGAAAGTCGTCCAGCGTCATGTCGATGGAGCGTTCGGTCGTGGTGCTGACGCCGGCGCAGTTGACCAGAATATCGATGGTCCCCAGCGCCGCCACCGCCTCGTCGAACAAGGCGGCCGCATCTTCCGGTCGCGAGAGGTCATGGCGGACGATGACCGCACGACGCCCGAAGGAGCGCACCTGCGTCGCGGTCCGCTCAGCGCCCGCTTCGTCCTGATGGTAATGCACCACCACGTTCGCCCCCTCACGCGCGAACTCGCGGGCGATGGCCTGCCCGATCCCGCTGTCCGCGCCCGTCACCAGCGCGCGCCGTCCCATCAGTTTCATGACCGCCTCCCGGTCGTGCGCGCCGTACCCCGCGTCGTTTTCCGTGATGCGTCCTGCCGCACGTCGTCGCAAATCCGGAAGGACTCCACCGCAGGCCCTTTGCGCGACCCGCGGGCGGGCGTCGCCGTGACCGTGGCCGGCCGCTTCCCTTTCTTCACGACCTTGATTTCCCTGGTTGCCATGTGTCCTCCTTGCTGTCGTTGTACGGGACTCCCACAGAAAGCAGCATCCAAAATTCGAAGGCCGGGTCAAGCGGGGACGGGAAGACACCGGGACGGTGCGACCTTTATACCTTGAAGGAAGCTGTAATATCCCGCGCACGTGTACGCGAAGCACACCAGGAGGAAGGCATCATGGCGAAAAAGAAGGCGTCGCAAAAAAAGGAGTCGAAAGCGAACCGTACGTCACCGCACGCTTCGACGCGGGCGTCCCGTCCGTCGACCGCAAAAGCCCGCAAGGCCACGCCCGCGACGGAGGCCGCGTCAACCCGGAAGACCCCTGCCCCGCGCAAGCGCTCCACCCCCAAATCCATGACCGCACCGGGAAAATCCTCCGTGCGTGAAGTCAGCGCCACGGCCAGCGGCTTTCCTTCCATTCCCGATCACATCCTGCGCGACGATCCCGGCATCGAAAAACTGTTCGAGCAGGTGGTCGGAAGCCCGAGCTACAAAAGCGCGGCGGACGACGATCCGGATTTTCTCGCGCACCCCGTCACGCGGGGCGTACGCCTGCAACTCGATTACCTGAAGCCCGAAGCCATCATGCGTGAACATCGCATCGGAGGAGGCGTGGTGGTGTATGGCAGCGCGCGCACGCCCGATCCCGACGTCGCGGCCCTGCGCCTGAAGACCATCCGCGCGCTGCTGGCGAAGGACCCCGGCAACAAGACGCGGCAGGCGGAGGTGGCACGCGCCGAGCGCGTGCTGAAGAACAGCCGCTACTACACGATGGCGCGCGAGTTCGGGCAAATCGTGGGACGCGAGGGCAACCGCCGCAAGGGGCCGCGCTTCACCATCATCACCGGTGGCGGACCGGGCATCATGGAGGCCGCCAACCGCGGCGCCTACGACGTGAAGGCCCCCAGCGTGGGGCTCAACATCACCCTGCCCCACGAGCAGTATCCGAACCCCTACATCACGCCCGCGTTGTGTTTCAATTTCCACTACTTCGCCATTCGCAAACTGCACTTCCTGTTGCGCGCGAAGGCGCTGGTGGCGTTCCCGGGAGGCTATGGAACGCTCGACGAACTGTTCGAACTGTTGACGCTGGTGCAAACCCGGCGGACGCGCGCGCGGCCCATCGTGCTGGTGGGGAAAAAGTTCTGGAACCGTCTCTTCAATCTCGAAACCCTGGTGGAGGACGGCATGATCGATCCCGCGGATCTCGATCTGTTCCGTTACGCCGAGTCGGCCCGGGAAGCGTGGGAGGCGATCCTGGAATGGTATGCCCAACGCGGGCAACCTCTGGTGGAGAACCCGGGCACGACGAGGCCGGTGTCGCGCAAGCCCGGGGCCAGCGGGCCGTTGCTCGCGGGCGGATGACCGTGCCGGGGGCGATCCCGAGCCCGGTCGGTCAGTCCCAGTAATGGACCGGGGAGTTGCGGTCGATGCCCGCGCCGCTGCGCTCGTAATACGTGGCGAGAAGCGCGGCGCGTTCCGCGGCGGGAAGCGTGTAACGGTCACGCCCGTTCTCGCGCAGAAAGCGGTCGATGGTCGCGAGGATCACGCCCGCGCACACGGACACGTTGAGGCTTTCCGTCAGCCCGTGCTGCGGGATGATGAAATTCACGTCGGCACGCGCCAACGTGTCGGGGTGATTGCCCATCACTTCCGATCCGAGATAGAACGCGGTGGGGATCGACAGGTCGAGGTCGAACAGCGACTGGCTGTGGTTGGTGGAAGCCACCGCGATCCGGTAACCTTTTTGCTTGAGCATGTCGAAGCACCCCATGCGCCGGGCGTGGCAGTGGATGTCGAGCCACTTGTAGCTGCCCTTGAGCACCGACTTGGTCACGCGGTAGGGATTGACCTCGTTGATCACGTGCACGTCCTGCAGGCCGAACACCTCGCTGGTGCGGATCACCGCGCTGATGTTGTGCGGATCCTTGAGATCCTCCATCACCATGGCGAAATGCCGTGTACGCGCCGCCACGATGCGCTGCAACAGCTGGCGGCGGCCTTCGGTCAGCTTGGAGCCGTACGACTGGATGGCGGCACGAACGCGTTCGTCCGCAACCTCGGACGCTTCAGGGAGAAGGGGAGTGGAAGACATAAAGGGGCTTTGCGGTCTCGAGGGTCGGGCGCGTCTCAATGAAAATCATCATTGGAATCCCGCAAAAATAGAACAATAGAACAGGGAGACCTTGGGCTCCGTCATTTCAACTGCAGCAAGACCTCGATCTTCTTCCGTTCCGTGGCCGACCACTGCGGATTCCCGGTGAGCTGTTTCCCCTGGTCCGCTTCCAGCAAACGCGCGGTTTCGGTGATGTCCGTGAGCACATCCTGCACCTTGCCCGTGACCACGTTGCGGAAGATCCCCATGTTCATGATGGAATTGATGACACCGTTGCCCGGAAACACCACCACCTTGAGGTCGTACACGAGTCTCTCGTCCGTTCCGGCCGTGGCCGGTAGCTCCCGGTAGCGGAAGTCCATCATGGCCGGGCCGACCAGCGTCCAGAAGGCCACCTCCGCCACGCCGCTGCCGAGGTAGATCAGGCGGCCTTCCGGAAAGGATCCGGAGATCAGACGCGCCTCGCCCCGCAAGCGCGGCCCTTTGGACCCCTTGAAGTGCGTGCGCTGAGGGTTGGTGTACGCGGCCTCGTAGGGCGTCTTCCGGTAGTGCGCGACCAGCCGGGCCGCGAGCGGAATGTCGTTCAGCAGGTATTCGAAGCGCGCGCGGGAAATCGGCAACGTGTCGGAGATGGCGTAGTCCACCCGGTATTCGAAACCGAGAAAACGGTACAACCGGAAGCCGTATTCAGGATGGGTGGTGCGAAGGCCCCGCGCCTCCAGTTCCTGCGCCTCCCGGCATCGCGCACTGGTGGGACCGAAGGGAGCCGGGGCTCCCAGTTCGCGCGGGGCCGGGCAGGTTCCCGGCGGCATCTTGAGCCCGCAGGCGTACAGGAGCTTGCAGTAATCCCGCAGCGCAGGCGTGATCTCCATCGTTTTGGGTTCGTCCTGGTCGGGCGGGACGACGGAGAGGGGTTGGGCAGAGAGGGGGAGGACAAAAATCAGAAATATGAAATCAGAAATAGGAAAGGACAGGAGCAAACGGGCGATGCCTGAAGAACGCACGTACGACGTGCACCTTCCAGCTGAACATGAAAGTTCCTCTTACGGAAGTG
>CAZKRC010000061.1:0-12294 GCA_964555105.1 uncultured Bifidobacterium sp.
AGATCCAGGCCAACACCGATCCCAAGCATCGCGACCGCATCGCGTTCATCCGCATCTGCTCGGGCAAGTTCGAGCGCGGCGGACGCGTCACGCACGTGCGCACGGGGCGCCCGGTGCGTCTGGCGGCACCCACCTCGATGATGGCCAACGATCGCGAAGTTCTGGAGACGGCATACGCGGGCGACATCATCGGCATTCATGACCCCGGCCTGTACAGCATCAGCGATACGCTGTCCGAAAGCGAAATGATCAACTTCGAAGGCATTCCCGACTTCGCGCCCGAGCACTTCGCCAAGGTCTATCTCACCGACCCGCTCAAGAGCAAGCAGCTCCAGCAGGGTTTGCGCCAACTCTCCGAAGAAGGCGCGACGCAATTGTTCCATCCCGTCAGTGGTCCCATTCCCGTTCTGGGCGTGGTGGGCGTACTGCAGTTCGATGTGATCAAGTTCCGCATCGAGGAGGAGTACGGTGCGAAGTGCCGTTTCGAGGGCGCGAACATCTGGCAGGCGCGGTGGGTGACGGCGGACGAGGATGCGGAATCCGCCGCGGACCTCGCGGCCTTCCGTGCCGAACACATGTTCGACCTTTCCACCGACAAGACCGGGAATCTCGTGTACCTGTGCCCCAATGAATTCCGGCTGCAGACGGTGGAAAAGAATTATCCCAAACTGCGCTTCGACAAGTTTCGGGTGGGGTAAAGGCGCGGAGGCCATGCTCCGTCCACCAACCGCGCGGTTCCCGTGTTTGCCGCAGGGGGGCGCCCCGCGACAAGGGGTGTCCTCACGTGCGGGGCGTGGCCTGCGGGGGGATTTGGTCGAGTTCGGTGTTACCCAAAGACCGGTGGTGCGAGCAAACGGCCATAGCCTGTTTTTAAACTACCAGTGATGGCGCGGGGTGTCGCCCGCAGATGATGTGTTGGCGTCCAATTTTGGGGACGTCTAAGTGCTTGAAAATCGATGTGTTAGAACTCTCTCCAGAAGGATTGGTGCAGAGATTGCGCGTAAAATACCAGAAAAAAGCCCGAATAAGATGAAAAACAGCATTCGGGAATTTACCGGTGGCAGTAGATTAGGGCTCAGTCCGTCGTCTTCAAATCACTCTGCGGGAGCCCCCTATGGCCATGCTGTGTTCATCAACTCATAAGCGTCTTTTTTCCGTGCTTGGCATCGTCACGGCTTTCGCTGCTCATGACGCCGTCGCCCAGTCCTGGGCCTCCGCCTACACGTCCGCGACCGCCACCGGAGAATGCTCCGCGCTTTCGCCTTCACTGGGTGGCAACTTCACGGTGACCCCGGTGGTCAGCCGTGCCCTGCACGGAAATGATTTGGCGCGCCCCATGAAGATGGCCTTCGACCTGAACCCGACTTCGGGGTTGGCCGACATTTACATCTCGCAGAAGTACGGCGAAATCCAGTACTACAATAGCGACACAAAGACGCTGACCAACATCGGCACGGTGCCGGGCGTGTGGCGTACGTTCCAGGAAGACGGCTTGGGCGGCATCGCGCTCGACCCCAACTTCAAGACCAACAACTACATCTACGTCTCCTTCTCGTACCGCAACGGCGAGACCAGCACGCCGGCACAAGCCGCTTCGCAGTCCAACCCGTCGGCCGATGTCGGCCTGCGCGTGTCGCGCTTCACGTTGAACCCCACCACCAAGATGCTCGACCCCGCCTCGCAGGTGGTGGTGCTGCACATCCCGGCGGCCATGGGTGAACGCTACCACACGGGCGGTTCGCTGCGCTTCGACAATTTCGGAAACCTGTACATCAGCGTGGGCGACAACGAGTCGTTGTTCATGGGGCCGGGCAACACCGCCGACCTGCGTGGCAGCATCCTGCGCATCAAGCCCGCCGCGAACGGCAGCTACACCATCCCCAGCGGCAACTTCGGCGAATACTGGTCCGCCCAGTTCAACTCCCAGGGGCGTGCGACTCTTTCCAACCAGTACAAGGACACTTCGAAAGTCAAGGCGGAGATCTACATCAAGGGCAACCGCAACCCCTACGTCTTCGGTCTTGACCCCAACGTCCAGGGTCGCATTTCCTGGGCCGAATGCGGACCCGACAGCGACCGTCGCGAAGAAGCCAACGTGAGCTCCGCGCCCGCGTTCAGCGGCTTCCCCTTCTGGGTGGGCGACACCACGCGTCAGTCCCGCTTTGACAACACCTACAATGAGGTGGGCGACATCAACTCCACCGCCCTGTACGGGCAGTACAATCCCGCCGGCATGAGCCGCGAGAAGCCCGTCAACACCTGGCCCGGTTCGGACGGCATCACCCGCAAGGGTGTGGACACCCTGCCCCCGATGCACGTGCCTGTCGCGAACTGGCATCAGTCACCGCCGGCCGGCAGCGGCAACGGGAACACCTGCGCCATGGGTGGACCGATCATCCGTTACGATGGCCGTCTCGCGAACCCCGGCAAGATGCCACCGCACCTGGACAACACCATGCTCTGGGGCGACTTCATGGGCCAGACCTATTTCCTGCGCAAGCTGGATCCGGTCACGGGTGCTCCCACGGGCGAAAACGTCCAGGTCTTCACCTCCGCGGATTACCCCCGTACCACCCAGGCGGTGGCGATCGGCCGCCACATCGACTGGCAGCAGGGGCCTGATGGCTCGCTGTACGTGCTCAACCACGGTGCGGGCTGCTGCAACGGCAACACCGGCGGACAGTCCAACTCCGCCGGTATCGTGCGCATCACGTACAGCGGCAACTGCCAGGATCCCGCCTTGTTCCCCAGCGCGACGTCGATCGCCAACGAGGTGGTGCGCGGCCCTGTGGACTGGCTGAAGGTGAACGGACGTACGATCACCATCACGGCCCAGGGTGTTCACGAAGCCACCATTCATGACGTGACGGGACGCTCGCTGCATGTTTTCCGCGGCGAAGGTGCCCGTAATTACCAGGTGCCGGCCTTGAACGCGAAGGGTGTGCATATCGTTCGCGTCAAGACCAGCACGGGCATCGCGGTCCGGACCCTGAGCGCGCTTTAAGCGCGCGGGGTTCGTCACGCGGATATTTTTTTACAGTTTCCCAGACAAGGTTCTACCAACCCGGAGTACCCTATGCACATCAAAAAACACCTTACCTCACTGAGCGGCGGTTTGGCGCTTGCAGCGGTGTTCGCCGTGAATGCGGGAGCCCAATCCTGGACCAGCGCCTACACGTCTTCGACGGCGACAGGCAACTGCGCGGAGCTCTCCGCCAACCTCAGCACCGAGTTTACGATCGAACCGGTGATCAGCCGTGCCCTGTTCCCCGACGTGGCGCCGGTCCGTATCCTCAAGATGGCGTTCGTCATGAACGAGACGACCGGCAAGGCCGACCTGATCCTTTCGGAAAAGGGCGGCTCCAGCACGGCGGGCCGCATCCTCTATTACAACGCGAACGCGAATCCCGCGACGCTGACCGCGATCGGCACGATTCCGAACGTTTACATCGGCTTCAACGAGTCCGGCATCTTTGGTCTTGCGGTGAATCCCAAGACTTTCGCACAGGATAATTACCTGTACGTGATGTACGCAACGGGTACGGCGTCCACCGCCAGCGCTACCAATGGCTGGCGTGTGTCCCGCTTCACGCTGAACCCCACCACGCGTATGATGGACTTGGGTTCGGAAAAGATCATCCTGCACGTCCCGGCCGCAACTTCGGGTCGTTGGCATACGGGTGGTTCGTTGCGTTTCGATAATCACGGCAACCTGTACATCGCGACGGGTGACAACGAAGCGACCGCCATGGGCCCCGCCAACACGGCCGACCTGCGCGGCGGTATCCTGCGCATCAAGCCCGACAACTCGGAAAAAGGCTACTCGATCCCGGCCGGCAACTTCGGCGATTACTGGGCGACCAAGTGGGAAAGTCAGGGCCTCGCTGCCCGCGCGACCGCCTATCGCAATCATGAGATCGTGAAGCCGGAAATCTACGTGAAGGGCAGCCGTAATCCGTACGTCTTCGGTATCGATCCCTATCGCGAAGGCCGTATTGCCTGGTCCGAATGCGGACCCGACCGTGGTGGCGAGCGCGCCGAGGAGCACAACTATGCGGTGGCTCCCGCGTTCAGCGGCTGGCCGTTCTGGGTGGGTGATGGCGTCCGTCAGGGCGGTTACGCCGCGTCGTATGACGAACGTCCCGAGCCGACCTCCTCCAGCGACTGGAACCTGTTCAACCCCACCAGCATGACCACGGATGTTCCCGTGAACAACTGGGCGCAGGCGACCGGCTACGACACGCTTCCGCCGATGCACAAGCCGTATACGTCGCAGACGACCGGTTGCGCCATGGGTGGCCCGATCGTCCGCTACAATGGTGCCGTGAACAACAACGACAAAGTGCCACCGCACCTCGACAACGTGGTGCTCTCCCATAACTTCGTGAGCGGTGGTTTCTACGCGCAGAAGGTGAATCCCGATTCCGGAACCGCCATCGGAGATGCGGCAACCGTGTTCACGATGTCCAAGACCAGTGCTCAGCCCAGCATGCGCAACCTGGTCGAGTTCGCCCAAGGTCCCGACGGCGTTCTGTACGGCGTCGACTGGGGTGCGGGTTGCTGCAATGGTGATCGTGGTGCCAACAGCAGCGAAGGCGTCGTGAAGGTGCGTTACACCGGTACCTGCCAGGATCCGGGTTTGGTTCCGACTTCCATCGCCCGTCAGACGGTGCGTCCCCTGCAGGATGCCTCCTGGCTGAAGGTGGGTGGAACGCTGTTCTCCGTCTTCGCGCAGGGCCCGCATGAGGCTTCCATCCTCGACGTGTCCGGCCGTACGCTGCACACGTTCCGTGGCGACGGGCCGAAGAACTACACGCTGCCGGCCCTCGGCAAGGGTGTGCACGTTTTGCGCGTCAAGACCGTGGAAGGCATCGTGGCTCGTCCGTTGTCGGCCGGTCTCTAGTTCTCTCGCGGACATCTCATCGTGACCATAGGTCGCGGTGAGCCCCCATCAAGCCGCCGGGTTTCCCACCCGGCGGCTTTTTTTGTGCGCTTTTTTTTGTGTGTCTTGGGTGGGCTTTCCGTTACTCCGACCTGTTCCGGCCGCCTTGAGCGGGCTCTACGGGTACAAGTCGAACACCCCTGTCTGTAATAACTCCCATTTGACACAAAGATGTACCCCCGCATTCTTTCCCCGGACCGGGAACCCCCTTATGTTGCTTGAACAGGGCACGCGTCCGCATCCATGGAGATGGGGCGCGCGGCTTCCGTTCCACCCCACTCCGGACAGGTCCGTCGGAGGTTCATCCACGAGGAGTTCACGATGAAACCCAGGAGTCTGATTTCCGCCACAACACTATGCGTTGCCATGACGGCGAGCGTGCCGTTCGCCCAGTCGTGGACTTCGGCCTATGCGTCTTCGACGGCGACGGGCAATTGCGCGGAGCTGCCGGCCGCGCTGAACGACACCAGCCAGTTTGAGATCGAGCCGATCATCAGCCGGACGTTGTTCACCAATCCGCAACCGGCCCGCATCACCAAGCTCGCCTTCTGGTTGAATCCCGAAACGCACAAGGCGGACATCTTCGTGGGAGAGCGCGGCAACTCGTCGACGAACTCACCGTCCCCGGCGCGCATCCTTTACTACAACGCCAGTGCGACACCCAACCCGACGCTCACGGTGATCGGCGAGTTCCCCCAGGCGTTCACCAACTTTTCCGAAGCGGGAGTCTGGGGGCTGGCGATCAATCCCCAGACCTTCGACGATGACCACTTCCTCTACGTCATCTATGCCTCGGGCGACGCGGACACAGCGAGCGACGTCACCGGCTGGCGCGTCTCGCGCTTCAGGACGCATCCCACGACGCGGATGATGGACATGGCGTCCGAAAAAATCCTGATGCACATTCCCGCGGGCAATGCCGATCGCTGGCACACCGGCACGTCGATGCGCTTCGATAATTTCGGGAACCTGTACATCGGCATGGGCGACAACGAAGCCACCGCGATGGGGCCCGCCAATACCGCGGACTTGCGCGGAGGCATTCTGCGCATCAAGCCCGACAGTACGAATGCGCGTGGCTATACCATTCCCGAAGGCAACTTCGGTGACTACTGGGCCGACGTGTGGGAGGATTCCGGATGGACGGACCGCGCGTCCGCATACCGTGATACGGCCATTGTGAAACCCGAGATTTACGTGAAGGGATCCCGCAACCCGTACTCCTTCGGCGTCGACCCCCATCGCCCGGGTTGGGTGGCGTGGGCGGAATGCGGACCGGACCGTGGCGGTGAGCGCGGTGAAGAGCACAACTTTACGACGACTCCCGCCTTCAGCGGGTGGCCGTTCTGGGTGGGCGACGGCATTCGTCAAAGCGGCTACGCGAGTGGTTATGACGAGCCCAACGAGCCTAAAGGCGCCACGGAGTGGACCGCGTTCAATCCCCCGTCGATGTCGCCGGATGTTCCCGTCAACAACTGGATGCCCATCGGCGGCCATGACACGTTGCCCCCCATGCACGTCCCGTACCATGTGGTGACGAACGGTTGTGCCATGGGCGGTCCCATTATCCGGTACGACGGGCGCATCAACAACCCCGACAAATTGCCCCCGCATCTCGACAACGTGATCGTAAGTTCGACCCAGTCCGCGGGAAGCACGACGTGGCATGCCATCAAGATCGACACGACGACCGGGACCACGCCCGGCACTGCGACCTCGGTGTTCACCATGAGCAAGACCAGTGGGCAGCCCAGCCTGCGCAACTCCTCCGAAACGGTGCAGGGACCGGACGGCGTCCTGTACGTCGTGGATCAAAGTGAAAACTGCTGCGGGACGCGCGGGCTGAACAACACCGAGGGCGTGGCGAAGCTTCGTTACAAGGGGACCTGCCAGGATCCCGGCCTCGTGCCGGTGTCGCTCGCGGCCGGGCAGTCGGTGTCGCGGAGCGCGTCGGCCCTCTGGCTGCGTGTGGGCGCGACCACGTTCTCCATCACCGCGCCCGGCCTTCACGAAGCCACCATCGTGGACCTGAGCGGCCGTACCTTGCACACCTTCCGCGGTGAAGGGCACAAGACCTACACCGTGCCCACCTTGGGGACGGGGGTGCATGTGCTGCGCGTGAGGACCACGCAGGGGTTCGTGTCGCGGACGCTGGCGGCCGCGGCCGGACTTTAGCCTCCCGGGAGAAGAGGAGGGAAGGAGAAGAGGACGAGGAGGGAGAGAGGAGCCCGGGAGACGCGAGACCCGGAGGCCAGGGGCTCTCCCTCCGGCTCCCCGCCCGCGTGCGGCTCCCGCGTGACAGGGACACGGGGCCGGAATCTCCCGGTCAGGGCGCGGGGTACAGCCGGGAGCCGCACGCGCTTACCCCCAAAAAACTCCTGTTTTCCTGCGTTCCGACTCCGGTTCCTCGTGGCTTCGAAATCACCTGAAAACCCCATTTTGGCGGGTTTATGACAGGATTTTACAAGAAAAACGGGGGTTTTACGGGTGTGTGAAAGTACACTATACCCATGAATCAATCAGCCTCGCTTTATCAGACCCACCACCGGTTCCACATCCCGGTCATGGGCACAGGGTTCACCATCGACACCCCGCTGCGGGTGGCGCGTTTCGGGATCAGCTCGGTGATTTCGCTGGTGGATGACATGCTGATCGAACGGATCCGCAAACACTACTGCAAGGTGTACGGCCTGCCGTACGAAGTGATCGTGCAAAGCCATCCGGATGCCCGCGCGGCGCGCATCGAGGCGTACCTGAATCTGGTTCAGGACAAGGTCGATGAACAAGTCGCCGCCATCAAGGCGTTGCCGTTTGGTGAGGAGAACGACAAGTCCTTGTATTTCGGTTACTTGCCGGAAATGTCTCCCGTGAAGCAACTGTATCGTCGTTGGGAGGCCGCCACTGCGGCCGAGAAGCCCGCGCTTGAGGCCGCCCTGAACGACAGCATCCTGCCCGGCATGGTGGACGTGAACATCATGACCAAGCTGGATCGCCTGCCGTACGGCCGCGACGGATTGCCGCTGCCCGGCGAGTTCAGCGACGCCAAGGCGGCGCTGCGCGGCTTCGCGAAATCCCGCGCGCGCGGAAACATGGTGTTCAGCGCGGGCATCAACCCCACGCTGTACGGCACGCTGGAGCATTACCCCGACTTTTACCCCACCGTCACCGCGGAAGGCGTCGAGGCCCCGAAGAAGGGGATCATCCTGAAGGTGACCGATTATCGCTCGAGCATGATCCAGGGCCGCTTCCTCGCGAAGAAGGGCATCGAGGTCCGCGAGTTCCGCATCGAGTCGGCGCTGAACTGCGGCGGCCATGCGTTCGCCTCGGACGGCTTCCTGATCGGACCCATCGTGCAGGAGTTCGCGGACAACCGCGACAAGTTCCCGGAGATGTTCGAACCCTTGATCGAAACCTCCTTCCGCAAGAAGGGACGCGAGTATCCGGCGTCGCGCAAAGGCCGCCGCATCGAGGTGACGGCCCAGGGCGGCATCGGGAACCAGAGCGAGATGCGCCGCCTGCTGGACGACAGCGAAGGATACGGCCTCGACGGCGTGGGATGGGGGAGCCCGTTCCTGCTCGTTCCCGAGGTCACCTCGCTCGACGCGCACACGCGTGACCAGCTCGCGGCCGCCCGCGAAGAGGATCTCTATCAGAGCGACGCTTCGCCTCTCGGCATTCTGTTCAACAACCTGCGCGGCTCCTCCTCCGAAGTGTGGACGCACCAGCAGATCGAGAAAGGCCGGCCGGGCTCACCGTGCCCCAAGGGGTATCTCGTCTCGAACACCGAGTTCACCGAGAAGCCCATCTGCACGGCCTCCAAGCAGTACCAGGATCTTAAACTCAAGGCCATGGGGTACGACGCCGTGCCCCCGCTTGAAGGGGCCGACGACAAGCTCAAATACGTGTACGCCAAGCAGTGCATCTGCGACCAGCTGGGGAATGGCGCGTTGATCGAAATGGACGAGGTCAGGGCCACGCAGCCGGTCTCGGTGTGCCCCGGCCCCAACATCGCCTACTTCGATCGTCAATACGGCATGACGGAAATGATCGATCACATCTACGGCCGCGGCCCCTCGCTGGTCCCCGCCGATCGTCCCCACATGTTCGCCAAGGATCTGCGCCTGTACGTGGATTACTACGAGCGTCTGGTGGGCAAGCACCGGATGTACGGGGAGCCCTCCACCGATTCGTTGCGGGTCTTCAAGGAAAACCTCGAGGACGGCATGCGGTATTACGGGGCCGTGCTCGAGGCGGGGCCGATCATGCCCGGTGAAAACCTCGCGTCCCTGGCGGCCGAAATCAAGCGGCAGTCCGTGCGCGTGGTCGAGCTGTGGCTGTCCGTCGCTCCCGAAAGCGAGCGTGAGGCAGGGGTGGCCGCCCTGGAGGCCGCCGAGGCGCGCTAGCGCTTAGGGCTTCAATACGGCGGACGTTCCGGAACACCTCCGGAAGGTCTCCGGTCCCATATTCCGCAGCGACAACGAATGTCACTCCATTTCCCCTCCTGACAAGGGGTTAGGCGGGGGCGTCCCGGTTTTCAACATAGGGGATTTCGGGGGTTGCGGTGCCCCTAAGTTTGCGGAAATCAGGTCGTTATGCCGCAAACCTCGCGCAGTGGATCTGACTGCGCGTATAAGTCTTTATTTTACAGAGGCTTGGGTTTCTTGGTCGCATCGCCCCCGGTCCGGCTGCTAGTCTTCCGCGGCCTTGTCCTTGGCCGCGTCGGGCTGAGGATCGAGGTCGAACAAACGCTTGAGCGGAATGATCTTGAGGCCTTTGCGCTGATCGAGCGCGTCCGAAATCTTGTCGGCCGCGAAGCCGATCAACAGCGGACGGTCGGGATGGTTGGTCACGGCCTTCACGAACGGCGACGCGCTGAACCCCGGCATCAGGAAGTTCACCACGTAGGTGTCGAACTCCGCCTCTTCCATCACTTCGAGGGCTTCCTCGGGATCGTCGGCCAGCTCGATCACGGCGTTGGGCAAGATCTGCTGCACGATGCTGACGGTCTCCGTGCGGCGCTGGCCGTCCTCGTCCACCACCAGGATGATGCGCTCCGACGTGTCCGTGGGCACGAAGGCGGTCTCCAGCGGCTCGTCGTCGTCCTCGCGCAGGGCCTTGGCCAGATCGCGCTTCTCTTCCTCAAGCAACTGGTCCTTTTCCTCGACGTCGAGGGCGAGGTCATCCAGTGTGGTGCGGGGGGATTTGGGCTTGTTGGCGGGCGCTGCGGCAGCCGCGGGTGCCGGCTTGGCCTTGGTGTCGACGGGTTTCCCCTCGAGGGCGGTGTCGGCGGTGGTCTTGGCGGACGTTTCGGCGTTCTTTTTGGCGGTCACGGAGGGAGTCACTTTCACGGCCACGGCAGGGGCCTTGGAGGCGGAAGTCGCCTTGGTTGGTTTGACGACAGTGCGGGCGGCGGCTTTCGCGGCGGGCCGTGTACGCGGCTTCGCGGCGGGAGACGTCGCCTTGGTTTTCACGGGTTCCGGCCCGGAGGCTTTCGCTTTCGCGGCCTTGGGTGCAGGGCTCGGTGCGGGGCGCGCGGTTTTCGCAGCCGCCGCTTTCGCCTTCGTCCTCGCACTCGTTCCGGAGTTCCCGGTTTTTTTCGGGGCAGGGGTCTTCGCCTTTTCCGCGGTTTTGGTCGCGGATTTGGTCACCTTCTTCTTCGTGGCCACCAGGACCTCCCGATACGGAAATGGACCTCTCCCTGCCACGAATGTTAGAAAAGGGGGGAAGGTTTCGGGGGGTGAACCGGCCCGGCCCTCGCATCGGCCGGTACCCGGCGGCGATCTTCCGGCAAGTCTCGCCGCGAAACCGCTTGCGAATGCTTCGGGGCCGGGCCGGGGTGTAGGGGGGACGACGGGGAGGGACGGGTTTCCGGGTGGCCTCCGGGTGTCGTCAGCGCCGCGGCGTGAGCAAGGCCTCGATCTCGTGGATTTCTTTCGGGATCGAGGCGGACAGGTTCCGGCAGCCCGTTGTGGTGATCAGCAGATCGTCTTCGATGCGGATGCCGATCCACTCGGAGTAGCGTTTGCCGCCGAGGGTGATCGTGAAGTGGCCGTACAGGCCGGGTTCGTTCGAGATCTGCCAGCCGGGCTGCAGCGGGTGGTCCTGGTAGATGCGATGGGGGTCGCCGTCGTGCTCCTGCTCGCCCATGAGGTGGGACACGCCGTGAGGGCGGCCCGTATACGCGCGCTCGGCCTTGCCGCCCTTGTCGAGGAAGCGTTCCGTGAGCGCGGCCTCGACGAAGGCCCACACCCGGTCGTTCAGTTCGCGGATGGTGATGCCCGGTTTGGCGTTGCGTTGATTGAGTTTTGCGGCATCGAGCACGATGCCGTAAATCAGCGCCTGCAGCGGGTTGAAACGTCCCGACAACGGGAACACCCGCGTGATGTCGGCGTGCATGGTGCCCCAGCGTGCCCCGAAATCCATGAGCACGAGGCCGTTGGCGGGCAACGGCTCGTCGTTCTTCAGGTAGTGCAGGACGGTGGCGTTGCGCCCGCCGGCGATAATGGACGGGAACGCGAGGCCGTACGGGCTGCGGCGCAGCATGCCGTACTGCAGGTGGGCTTCGAGTTCGGTCTCGGTGCGGATCGCACGCGGCGTGCGCGCCGCAGGGATCGTACGCGGCGTGCGCGCCGCAGGTGGGGACGGCGCGACTTCGGCGAGGGTGTCGAGGAATGCCGCGCGTGTCACGGCGACGGCCTTGCCCACGTCCTTGACCTGGTCACGGTCAAGCGGCAGACGCAGGCGGTAGTGAAGCGGCGCGCACGTTTCCAGCACGAAGTCCTTGCGTACGCCGCGCGCGAGCTTCTCCACCTTTTGCTTGAAGGCGAAGTTGTGGTCGGTGCGCGTCTCGCGCACCTTGCCCTTGTCGTCGACGTAGCGATGCCAGAACGCGTGTCCCTGCGGTTTTTTCGCGAGGCGCACCAGCGCCTCGAACCATTCTTCGAAGTCGCCCAGCGCCCGGACGTCGCGGATGCCGGTGAGCAGGCGCAGGTCGCGAAGGTCGGAGGGCGCGTTCCGGAGTCCCCGGAGGTCACCGTATGTCGCCCCGCCTGCGGCGGCTCGCCCCCCCGTCCTTCCGGTGCCTTTGCCTGCGGTCTTGCGCATGGCCGAGGACGCTGCCGACATCGCCGACATCGCTGAGGCCGTGGACAGTCCTGAGGGGATGCCGAAACGGACGCCGTCCCAGAATTCGCGTTCGGGATTTTTCTCGGGGAGGAAGAGAACCTCCTCGTCGCAGAAGCGGCCCTTGTCGAGCGTGGACGCGCCCGGCACCAGCGCGAGGATGACGTTCGGCTGGTTGATGCCGGTGAGGTGGATGACCGCGGGTTCCTGGAAGATCTTGAGCGCGCTCA
>CAZKRC010000062.1:0-12251 GCA_964555105.1 uncultured Bifidobacterium sp.
CCGGCGACCGCCGTAGGTTTTCACCAGGTTTTCCGCGCTGATCCGCTTCATGGTGTTCCGTTCTCCGTATCCCCGTCCGGCGGGGGTTCCGTCGCGCTTGCGGAAGACGTTCCGCCCAGCGAAGCGCCTTCGTACACGCCGCTGGCGCGGCCCTGCACCAGCACCTCGCCGATTTTCCCGCTTTCGAACTGCAACGCGATGGTGTCGCCATCGGCGCGGTTGCGTCCCTTCAGGGTGTCCCCTTCGAAATGATAGTACGTGCTGCGGGCCGCGCCGAGCACGCGCGCCTCACGGGCTTCACGGTCGCGGAAGCGCATCACCATGTAGTCGCCGTTCATGCGGTTGACGTACTCGGGTTTTTCCACTTCCCAATAGGCGCCTTCGGCCTGCGTGAACACTTCGATGCTGTCGATCGCGCCGTCGAGGAAGGCCATGAACAGGGAGTCGCCCGTGACCCGCGACCGGCGCGCGTCGCTGCTGTCCGTGGCCTTCTCGTACGACAACGCCTCGGCCTGGCCACGCACGCGCAACCCCCGGAGCTCTTCGCCGGCGAGCCCGAGGCGGATGATCGCGCCGCGGATCTCGCTGCCCTCCACCTTGGCGACCGGCTGTTCGTACAGGATGAGCGAGTCCTCCTTCTGGCGGTATTCGGCGCGCCCGCAGGTGATGTGCAAGTCCCGGCGCGTGATGACCACGTCGCCTTCGGCCACGGCGATGCCGAGAGAATCGTTGTACTGCAAGCGCAAGGCCCGTATGGACAAGGTGTCGGCGGGGGTTGAACGCGCGGCGCCGCGCCCGGGTTCCGCGGACCGCGCGGGGTAAAAGCGGCGGGCCACCGGGTTTCCCGACAGCACCGCGACGCGGCGGACGCGATCGTAATCGAGACGCTGGCTGCGCGCTTCGACCTCGCCGGCCGAGTCGCGCATGAACACGCGGCCCACCGCCTCGGCGCGGTCGGCGTTGCGGTCGTACGCGCCACGATCTGCGGTCAACAGCGCGCCGCGGTTGGTGATGCGCATGGCCGCCTCGCTGATGACGCGGTTTTGCTCACGCAACCACAAGGCGCGCTGCGTCTCGAGACGGAGGTCACCATGGCGGAACCTGACGTTGCCGGAGAGAACGTATTCCCCCGTGGAACGCACGCCTTCGAGTTTGTCGGCGTGTTCCATGACCAGCGGCGGAGAGGGAGCGGCCGCGACCGACACCCCCGCCGCGCACCCCAGTGCCACCACTCCCGCCAGCGCCCACGGCCACGAGGGTTTCCGCAGACGGAGCCGCGCGGCGCTCATAACCCCCCGGCCCTTTCCCCGGCTTGCTGGAAGACGCCCTGGACATCGGAAAGGATTTGCCAGTGTTCGAGATTGGCGTCCGAGACGAACCCGCGTCCGGTGAGGATGTCGCCGCTTTCGGAAACGACGCGTACCCGCGCTTCCGTGGTGACCTGGTTCAACGATTTGCTCCATCGCAACGAATCGGTGGTGAGCTCCATGCCCTTGGCGGAGACGCCGTGCACGTTGCCGCGCGCGAGCAGGAAGTTGACGGCTTCATCCACCGCACCGGAATCTGCCGTGACGCGCAATAAAAAGTTTCCACTGCTGTCGAACACGGTCAGATGCACCGGCGTGGCATGGACCAGTTCGCTTCCCGGCCAGCGTACGAGGCGCGTGGTTTTCAGACGCCAGCTGAGGCGCGAACCGTCATGCATGTCCAGGACCGTGGTGTCGCGGTATTCGGTCAGCGGCAGCTCCGTGCCTTCGGTCTCGACCGTGGCCACGTCGGGTTTGGAGCAGCCGGGAAGCGCCAGCGCGGCGCCGACCAGAGTAAACGCGGCCAACGCGCGCGTGAGCGTCCCGCAATATCTCACACGGGACGCGATGTGCGCAAAAAAACGCGGGAGTCGTGAAGCGACGGCGCCGCGCGAACCCGTTGGCACATTTCTTGAAACTTCCGGCATTCGCCGAAAAGGTACGATAAATGAACACACGAAGACCGTGGGCGGGGCCTGAAATCGTCCGGAATCCGCCCCGCAAACCTCCCCGGGAACCGGTGTGTTCACCGATGCGTTCCCTTTCCGTTCCCTTTCGCGCACGGGGCTTGCTATCTTGAGCGCCCCTTGAAAAAACCAACCAAAGACCTGACCCAAGGCCCGGTTCTGGGCCACCTCATCCGCATGGCGTTGCCCATGATGATCGGGATGACCGCCCACATGTTCCAGAACATCTATGACGGCGTGCTCGCCGGACGTCTGGGCATTCATGAGAGCATGGCGGTTCTGAATTACGGTTTTCCGTTCTTTTACCTGATTTTTGCGGTCATGAACGGCCTGAGCACGGGCGCGACCTCGATCCTGTCCCGCTTCCTGGGCGCCCGTCAGGATCACCGCGCGGCCGATGCGATCGGACAGATCGCCTGGATCAACCTGGGCATCGTGTTGACCGCCGGCATCCTCTATCCTTTCGTCCTGCCCTGGTATCTGGAGACGCAGGGCGCGTCGCCCGAATCCGCCGCGTTGACGTGGAAATACCTCAACGCGCTGTTCCTGGGCTTCCCCTTCACCGCCCTGGCGCTGGTGTGGGGCGCCGGGCTCCGCGCCGAAGGCAACACGCGCACGCTCATGAACGGGATGATGCTGAGCACGCTGACGAACGTTCTCTCCGCGCCTTTCCTGATTTTCGGCTCGTTCCGCTTCGCCGGCATCCAGTGGACCGGATTCGGGCTCGGCGTCACGGGCGCGGGTCTGGCGACATCCCTGGGCGGTGTGCTCATGGCGCTGTACATCGGCTCGATCTACTTCCGCGGGGGCACGCGCATCCGCTTCCGCTGGCTGCCCGGCTGGGCCGACCTTTCCGGCGTTCGCGAAACCTTCACGGTGGGCCTTCCCTCCATCCTGTCGCAAGGCCTGATCGGCGTCAACCTCGCCATCATGACCCACCTCGCCGCCCGCTTCGGCGAGCACGGCGTGGCCGCCATCGGCATCGGCCTGCGCCTCGACATCATCTCGGTGTTCCCCTCGCTCGCCCTCATGGTCGCGGTGCTGTCCTTCACGGGCCAGAACTTCGGCGCGGGCCGCATCGACCGCGTGCGCGCGGGCGTGCGCACCGGCCTGCTCGCCACCGCGATCTCGCTGTTCGCGGTCGGCATCGTCGTCCACCTCCTGCGCGACCCGATCATCGGGCTGTTCCAGCCCGACGCGGCCACGCTCGCCTCGGCCCGCCACTTCATCGGGACGATCTCCCTGGGCTACGCCTTCGTCGGCATGGGCATCGTGGCGAGCGGCGCGTTCCAGGGCCTCGGCCGCGGCACGCCGTTCCTGACGTTGACGATCCTCCGCCTGGTCCTGCTCTCCGCGCCCGCGGCCTGGTACCTCTCGACCTTCCACGGCGAGCGCGCCTTCCACTACGCCCCGCTGCTGGCGGCGGTGCTCAGCTCCACCGTGGCCGTCCTCTGGATCACGCTCACCGTGCGGCGCCTCGAGAAGGGCACCGCGGTGCCTTCCGTGCCCGCCTCCGTCCCCACGACATGACCGCCGCCCACCCCTCGTCGCGTTCCGCACTCACGCTGCAACCGCGGTATGCGGACACCGACGCGATGGGGGTGGTCTACTACGCCAACTACTTCGTGTACTTCGAAGTCGCGCGCACCACCGCGCTCGCGGAGCTCGGCCACCCCTACTGGGAGATGGAACGAAACGGGATCCTGATCCCCGTCCTCCGCGCGCATTGCGAATACCACGGCCCCGCGCGCTATGGCGACACGCTGGTCGTGCACAGCGACAGGACGCGCCTGGGCCGCGCCCGCATCCGCTTCGACTACTCCCTGCACCGCGTGGAGGCCTCCGGGGCCGAAGGCCCGGCGCTCGCCACCGGTTACACCGAACACGCCTTCGTCAGCCCCGCGGGCAAACCGTTGCGCCCCCCCGTGGAGATCATGTCGCTGTTTCCCGAAGCGGCCCCCGAAGCGCCGGCCGCGTAGCGGCGCTGCGACGGGCGGATGTTCCATACGCACACGCCCGCCTCCCGGTTCGCCGCACGTTTATTCATATTTCCGTCCGGATTTCCGATTTTCCCCGAGGCCTCATGAAAAAAATCAACACCATCCCGCTGCACAAAGACAAAAGCATCGCCTTGGTCGCGCACGACCACCTCAAGCGCGATCTGGTCGAGTGGGTGAAGTTCAACAAGGTATTGCTGTCCCACCACAAGATCTACGCCACCGGCACCACCGGCAAGCTGGTCGAGGAGGTGCTGGGTTTTCCCGTGCACAAGTTCCAGAGCGGCCCGCTGGGAGGCGACCAGCAGATCGGCTCCAAGATCGTGGACGGCGAGATCGACTTCCTCATCTTTTTCTGGGATCCGCTGGCGCAGGCGCCCCACGACCCCGACGTGAAGGCGCTGCTGCGCCTCGCGGTGGTGTGGAACATCCCGGTCGCCTGCAACCGCTCCTCCGCGGACTTTCTGATCTCCTCGCCGCTGATGGACGAGATCTACCCGCGGCGCGTGGCGGACTTCAGCGACTACACGAACCGGAAGGTCTGAGCGGCGCGCGCGCCGCGCGCACACGTCGAACCAAAAAGCGGAGGGCCTTGCCCTCCGCTTTTTTTCATGCGGCCGCTTTTTCCATGCGGCCGTCTTCAATGCCCTTCTTCAATCTTCAATGCCCCTCTTCAATGCCGTCCTCAACGGCCGCCCTTCAACCTCAACGGCCGTCCCTCAAGGCGTGGCCACCACGCGGGGCCACGCGGGACCGACAAGACGCGCCTTGCAAGGGCGCCCCTCAAAAGTCCCACAGCCGGCGCGCGAATTCCTTCTCGTTGCGAACGCCCCATGAAATGACGATCACGAACAGGACGCCCACGCCGCACACGAGTCCGCCCCACCACAACAGCGACAGCAAGGTCCACGTGGTGATCCCCTCCCCTCCCGGATACGAGGCGAACAACGACGCCGCCACGCTGAACACCATGAAGAACGCCACGCCGATGTCGCGGATGGTACGGTACTTCAGCGCACGCTGCAGATAGCGCGGCCCGTAATGCCAGCGCGGATCCGGCGCATCACGCGACAAGTCGCGCAGGAAGTCGGACAGCACGCCGATGATCAGGTCGTGATGCATGCCGATCAGCGAGCTCGCCAACGCCAGATACGGAATGGCCAGCGCGAACTCGGAGCGGTTCGCCCCGGTCAGCGCCGCGGACAACAACGTGCCGGAAAGGGCCATGTACGACAGCAACACCAGCTCGCGGGACTGGATCCGCGAACCGATCTCGGGGCCCAGGGTGATGAAACGCGCTTCTTCGGTAACAGGCATGGATCCTCCTGCGGGGAACGTCAGAAGGTAGTCCAGGCCCGAAAGCCGGGCAAGATGCCGGGGGTGGCGTGGATGGCCCCATACGGGCGACGCATGGGCGCGAAGCGGGGTTCCGGGCGTGGCCACCGGGCCCGGGAGCCTCCCCCGGAACCACCCGGCGGATCCGCAGGATACGCCGTTACACCCCCAAAATACCCTGCAAAAGACTCCGTCAAATACGGCATGACGCGCCTTACACGCACCGGCACGGCCTTGGCACCGTTTTCTACCTTGGCCACCGTGCCAAACCACACATCGTCCGAACCCCAGATCACCGAATTTCCCCTTTACCGTCGCGGCAAGGTGCGCGACGTGTACGACCTCGGGGAGCACCTTCTCATCGTCGCTTCCGACCGGATTTCCGCGTTTGACGTGGTGTTGCCCACGCCGATCCCGGACAAGGGGCGAATCCTCACCCAGCTTTCGCTGTTCTGGTTCGATTTCCTCAAGGAACCGAACCATCTGGTGACCGCGGATGTGGACCTTTTCCCCGCGCCGTTGCGCAAACATCGCGAGTGGCTGCGGGGCCGCTCGATGCTGGTCAAAAAGGCCGAACGTTTCGACGTCGAGTGCGTCGTGCGGGGCTACCTCGCCGGCTCGGGCTGGAAGGAATACCAGAAAACCGGAATGGTGTGCGGGATTCCGCTTCCCTTCGACCTCGAGCACAGCGCCAAACTCCCGCAACCGATCTTCACGCCTGCGGCCAAGAACGACATCGGGCATGACGAGAACATTTCCTTCGAGGAAATGATCGAGATCACCGGCGAGGAAGTCGCCGAAGAACTGGAAGAGCGCAGCATCAAGATTTACCAGCGCGCCCGCGACTACGCCAAGGTCTGCGGCGTGATCCTGGCGGATACCAAGTTCGAATTCGGGCGCCTCCCCGCTTCACGCGGCGGAGAGGGTGAAATCATCCTGATCGACGAAGTGCTCACGCCCGACTCCTCGCGCTTCTGGCCTGCGGACGATTACGCTCCCGGTCGCGACCAGAAAAGCTTCGACAAACAATACCTGCGCGACTGGCTCGAAACCCTCACGTGGGACAAGCAGGCCCCCGGCCCCGAGCTCCCCCCCGACGTGGTCGAAAACACGCGCAACAAATATCTCGAGGCCTACAGCCTTCTGACCGGAAAGGAATTCAAAGTTGTCTAGCCCGTCCCATACCGCATCCGCCGGCATGACGCCGAAACACGCGCTCGTCAGCGTCTCCGACAAACGAGGGCTTCTCCCGTTCGCACAAGGCCTGCATGCCCTCGGCTGGCGCATCCTCAGCACGGGCGGCACGCTCAAGTTCCTGAACGACAACGGTGTTCCCGCCGTGCAGGTGTCCGATCACACGGGTTCTCCCGAGATCCTCGATGGCCGCGTCAAGACCCTGCATCCGAAGATCCACGGCGGCATCCTCGCCCGCCGCGACGACGCCGCCCACGTCGCCCAGATGAACGAACACGGCATCGCCGCCATCGACCTCGTCGCGGTGAACCTGTATCCGTTCCGCGAGACGGTGGCGAAAGAGGGCGTGACGCTTGAGGACGCCATCGAGAACATCGACATCGGCGGGCCCAGCATGCTGCGCTCCTCGGCCAAGAATCACAACGACGTGACGGTCATCTGCAACCCCGACGACTATGCGGTGGTGCTCGCCGAGCTGCAGGCCTCGGGCGCGACCACCTTGGAAACGCGCCGCCGCCTCGCGGTGACGGCCTTCCGCCACACCGCCGACTACGACTCCGCCATCGACGCGCACCTGTCGAAGGCCCTGCTCGGCGAGCAGGTTCTCCGCCTGGGCTTTCGCCCGGGTTCGACGCTGCGCTACGGCGAGAACGACCACCAAAAGGCCAGCTTCTACCCCGAATTCGAATCCGCCACCCTGGGCGAATCGAATCTGGGCGGCGCGAAGCAGCTGCACGGCAAGGAACTGAGCTACAACAACCTGGTGGATGCGGATGCCGCCCTCGAAGCGGTGCGCGACCTTCAGGGTGATGCCGCCGTCGCCATCATCAAGCACATGAACCCCTGCGGCTACGCCACGGGTCAATCCCTCGAGCAGGCATTCGAAGCGGCCTGGCAGGGCGACCCGGTATCGGCCTTCGGTTCCGTGATCGCGGTGTCCCGCAAGGTCGACCTCGCCACGGCAGAGCGCCTCAAGGGCCGCTTCGTGGAGTTGCTCATCGCTCCCGGATTCGACGCCGACGCGCTCGAGTTCCTGCAGAAGAAGAGCAAGGACATCCGCCTCCTCGACATCGGCACCATGGTACAGCCCAAGCAACGCAAGGTTTACAAGCACATCCTGGGCGGCATGCTGGAACAGGACCGCGACGTGGACCTGAACCGCAAATGGGAGACGGTGACTTCGGCGAAAATGCCGGAGACCATGCGCTCCCTCGCCGAGTTCACCTGGAAGGCCTGCAAGCACGTGAAGTCCAACGCGATCGTGCTCGGTTACGAGTATGCGCCCGGCGGCTACACGCTGGTGGGCATGGGCCCCGGCCAGCCCAACCGCATCGATTCCAACCTCAAGCTGGCCCAGCCGCGCGCGCGCGAAAACCTCGCCCGCATCGCGACGGAACAGGGGTTGAGCGGCGCGGAGGCGGACGCCTTCGTGAAGCAGGCGCTCGCGCATTGCGTGCTCGCCTCCGACGCTTTCTTCCCCTTCGACGACAACGTGCTGGCGGCCCACGAGGGCGGCATCAGGCACATCGTGCAACCGGGCGGGTCGCTCCGCGACGCGGAGGTCATCGCGACCGCCGACAAGCTGGGCATCTCGCTGACACTCACGGGCACGAGGCACTTTAGACACTGAAGAAAAATCAGAAAGCAGAAATCGGAAATATGAAGGGAGAGGACTCGATGACGTGGCCGCACATCGCAGGGTCTTCTCCACCTGGCTGGTGTTCTTTCTGCATTCTGATTTCTGATTTCCGATTTTCCGAAGGACACCTCTATTGACCTCCGTTCATGTCATCGGTGGCGGCCTCTCGGGCTGCGAAGCCGCTCTCCAGCTGGCCGACGCGGGCCATGCCGTCGAACTCCACGAAATGCGCCCGCAGGTTTCGACACCCGCCCACAAAACCGACGGGTTCGCGGAACTGGTGTGCTCCAACTCCTTCAAGGGCCTCGCCCTCACTTCCGCTCACGGGTTGATGAAGGAGGAGTTGACGCGGTACGGCTCGAAGCTGCTGCCACTGGCATTCGAGGCCCGCGTACCCGCCGGTGAAAGCCTCGCCATCGACCGCGAAGCCTTTTCCGCGGCGGTGAATGCGGCCATCGCCGCGCGTCCCAACATCCGCGTCGTGCGCGAGGAGGTGCGGACCCTCGATCCCGACCGGTGGACCATCCTCGCCACGGGCCCGCTCACATCGGAAACGCTCGCGCAGGATTTGTTCTCCCGCGTGGCCGCGATCGGGGAAGCCCACGGCAGCCCGGACGCGAAGCGCCTGTTTTTCTTCGACTCCATCGCCCCCGTGATCATGGCCGACTCCCTCGAGGACGAACACATCTTCGCCAAAAACCGCTGGGACAAGGGCGAGCGTCCCGACTTCCTCAACGTTCCCCTCGACAAGGAACAGTACTACGCCTTCGTCGAGGCGCTGGTGGAGGC
This sequence comes from uncultured Bifidobacterium sp., assembly GCA_964555105.1. Classification (GTDB taxonomy): domain Bacteria; phylum Fibrobacterota; class Fibrobacteria; order UBA11236; family UBA11236; genus UBA11236. The sequence goes on from CAZKRC010000062.1 coordinate 8,948, forward strand.
CGACACGGTGGAGGCCAAGCCCTTTGAAAAGGGACAGCTTTTCGAAGGGTGCCTGCCCATCGAGGAGATGGCCCGGCGCGGGCGGGAAACCCTGCGGTACGGCCCCATGCGTCCCATCGGCCTGCACGATCCCCGCACGGACAAGCGTCCTTACGCGGTGATCCAGCTGCGGGCGGAAAACGCGCAGCGCAGCCTGTACAACCTCGTCGGCTTCCAGACGCGGCTGAAGTGGGGCACGCAAAAGGACATTCTCACGAAGATCCCCGGCCTGCGCACCGCGCAGTTCGCGCGCTTCGGCGCGATGCACCGCAACACCTTCCTGGACGCGCCCAAGGTGCTGGAACCCAACTTGCGTCTGCGCGGCACGAGGATCTTCTGCGCGGGCCAGATCACCGGTGCGGAGGGCTACACCGAAGCCGTGGCCACCGGACTTTACGCCGCGTCGATGCTGCACGCGACCCTTGAGGAACGCGGGGATTTCCGCTGGCCGCACGGCACCTGCGTCGCCGCGCTCACCGAACACCTCACCAGTCCCAACCCCGACTTTCAACCCATGAACTTCAACTTCGGCCTGCTTCCTTCCGAAGCCGCATGGAAAAAGAAAGAGCGCAAGGAGCGGCAAATCGAGGCGTGCGTGAACGCGTGGGAAGGATTCAGCCCGATGTCGTCGACGACCGTTTCCGGCTGAGCCTCCGGCGTCCCGAACGTCGCGTTCCGTTTTCGAACAATCTCTCCACGTTTCCGAAGCTTTCCCGCGCTTTTCCTGCGCTGCGGGGCCACCGGACGTGCCCGTGCCGTTTTCCTATTTTTATCTCCAACACATGACCAACACGACTCGCAATCCGCGAAGTTTCGAATCAACGGAGGTTCGCCATGATGTATGATGAAGAGATGATCGCTCCCATGCGTGAGGAATTGACCGCATTGGGTATTCGGGAAACCCGCACTCCCCACGAGGTGGAGGCGGTGATCGCCGCCAAGGGCACGACCCTGGTGGTCGTGAACTCCGTGTGCGGATGCGCGGCCGCGCAGGCCCGTCCCGGTGTGGCGGAAGCCTTCCGCAAGGCGACCAAAAAGCCCGACCACGCCATCACGGTTTTTGCGGGCAATGATCGCGAAGCCACGGCGGCGGCGCGCACGCACTTCGTCGGGTATCAGCCCTCGTCCCCTTCGATCGCGTTGTTGAAGGACGGAGACGTGGTCTTCATGCTGGAGCGCTACCAGATCTCCGGCCGCGATGCGCAGCAGATCGGCCGCGACCTCGCGGACGCCCTCAACGCGCATTGCTGAACCGCTGAACCGCACGCGTCACGCGTTGATCGCCGGATCCACCTCGAACACCGCTTCGATTTCCACCGCCGCGTCCAGCGGCAGGGCATTGACGCCGACGGCCGCACGCGCGTGGCGTCCGGCGTCCCCGAAGACGTCCGTGAGCAGTTCGGACGCGGCGTTCAGAACCTGGGGCTGGTCATGGAACGTCGCGGCGGATTGCACGAACCCCGTGAGCTTCACGACGCGACGCACCGACGCGAGCGGCACGCCGTTGCCTTCGAGGGCGGCCAGAATGTTGAGAAGGCAGAGGCGTGCCGCTTCGCGGGCGGTTTCCAGGGAAACCGCTTCACCCACCGTTCCACGGTGCTTCACCCCCCCCTCCTCCATGGGAAGCTGTCCCGAGACGAAGACCAGGTTCCCGGTGCGCGCCACCGGAACGTACCAGCCTTGCGGCCGGGGAGATGCGGGAAGGGTGTGCCCGAGTTTTTGCAATGTGTCCAGTGGATTCATGACCGGAAAGATACGCAGACACGGGGCATGAAGGAGGGTTTGGGCCCTGTATGACGGCTCGGCCACCATGTCGTCCATGTATATTGGAGGTGTGGCTTCCTCACCGCATGTTTCCGGTACCCGCGCGCACCTATTGCCGCTCCCGCGCTCCCGATGTGGGGGACGCCCTTTGCGGATCCTGCGGGTCGTGTCGTGTCTGTGGATTCCGGCTGCCGTGCTGTTGCTGTCCGCCTGCGACCTGTTCGACGGCGGTAAATCGCCCTCCGTCATTCCGCGTCCGTCCACACTGATGCCGGAAGCCGACATGTTCCGGGAGAGGAACGAACGCACCTACACATGGCTGGAAGAGCTTCGTCGCGACGGCATGCCCCAGGATTCGATCCTGGGGCTGGGTTCCTTCCGCATCGCGTACACGGGCGATACGATCGTGTCGGGAACGTTGCGTCCGTTCTTCGACGTCTCTGCATCCTTCACGGCGACTCACCCGGCGCCGACATCCTTTCTCACACGCCTCGGGGTACGCCCGGATCGCGTGCACGTCGAGGCCGCGCGCGTTCCCGACCCCGGCCCGACCTCTCCGTTCCCGGAAGTTCCCGTGCCAGGATGGCGGATGGACACGACCGTGAACGACCTGCGCTTCGTGCGCCTGCTCAACCGCATCGAAGTCATCACGCAGTCGGGCGTGCGGCACGAGACCTGGGCCTTCGCGGAAAGCACCTGGTGGGCGGGGGAGGCCGGAACACCTGCCGTCCTGCTCGGCACGGGCACGACCTGGATGGGACGTACGGGCCTTGTCAGACATCAATCATTGTGGGCCGATTACGCCAGTGACGCCGGGACCGGCACCTTGGTGCGGACGCTGCTGGCGCCGTGAACCCGGACAACGCGGGGCACCCCGTTTCCGTTTCCCGGCACCGCGAGGGCGCGAAGGCTCTTGAGGGGCGTGAAGGGGGGCCGAAGGGGCGCAAGGGGCGCAAGGGGCGCGAAGCGAAGGATCCGCAAAGCGCTCATCGAACATCGGCCTGCCATGTCCCGGACGCGATGCCGCGGATGAGGTGCGCGCCCCGGTTGAACACCTTGAGCCTGTTGACCACCTTGACCTTTCACCCTGGACCATGACCTATGAACACGACGATCTCCCCCACCGATCTCCGTTCCGTTTTCGCGGAGTACGCCGACTTTCCCTGCATGGTGTACCCGACGTCCCGGCCTCTCTCTCCCGAAGAGGCCCGTGACCTGACCACCAGCCTGCGGGAGTTTCTCGCGGGATGGGCCAGCCACGGCTCTCCCGTGGATGGTGCCGGCCTTGTGCTGGAGAACCGTTTTCTCGTGGTGGCCCATCGTCCACACGACATCGCCGGTTGTTCGCGCGATTCGCTGTTGTTCTTCCTGAAGGACGCGGGAACGCGTTTGGGGGTGGAATGGGTGGGAGGCTCCCGGGTGTTTTATCGCGACGCTTCGGGACAAGCCGTGGATACGGACCGCCCGGGATTCCGCGCGCTCGCCGCCGCGGGCGTGGTCA